>CAOKEO010000026.1 GCA_948467495.1 uncultured Clostridium sp. | reverse complement strand
TTGCATTTTGTGGTGTTTGTGTCAAAATATAGCCATGAATTGATTTTGCATTTGTTGTGTATCGATCAAATACTTTCCCATTAATTCTTTCCGAATTTGCAATGGTATTTCCATTATTATCTACATAATTTACATTTACATAGGAATCTTTAAGGGTTGTTCGCACCTCAATCGTATGTTTAATATTTTGTTTCACATTACTATCACTAAATATATAAGAATAGATTCCATTATTTAATCTTAAATTACTAGTCGAAACCTGTTGACCATCAACTACCAAGCTTGCAATTTTATAGCCATAACTCACTTGAAAATTAACTGTATCGCTAATAGATGCATTATGATTGATATCATTTCTGGTATAAGTTGTACTACTATTTGTACTAGTTCCACTATTAACATAGGTTGTACCATGATCAATTTGTGACTGAATCACAGACTTGTATTTTAGCGATACATTAACAATGGATGTATATTTAGTTTCTGGTGCTTTACCACTCATATAAGCAGTTGTCTTTGCCTGATTAGAAACAGTCCCCCTATTCAACCCAGTTCCCTCTTTAACAGAAACAGGAATAATAAGTTTATACAAACGAGAATAGAAATTAGGTGTATTCAAAGATTGTGAATATGCGGTTGCTGTTACAATATTATTATTGCAAGAAATACTAAAATAACCTGACATATTTTTTCCTGTTTCATCCACTACTCTAATACTATTTTTATCAACATTTAAATCACTACTTAATTCATCTTGGATAGAAAAAGAAGTATATCTTCCTCCTGTATTTCCAATAAAAGACATCTCACCCGCATAATAATTGTTAGGAACATACTGACTAATCGTATAATTAAAAGTTTCTCCTTCGTAAACTTTACTTTTGCTTACTGTCTTTGTCGGACTACTTAACTCAAATGAATAAGGGGAAACAAATACATAACCAATTCCACAACCACGACCTCCATATTTCATTTGATAAGTAGCATTCTGTAATTCCTGTTTTACAACAGCTGAAGTTTCTCTTGCAAATCCGTCTGTATTACCTCCCTTATCTGGATGACACATAACAGAAATCCATGATGTTCCTGTTCCTTCTGTTAAATGTCCTTTACTACTTTTATCATAATAAATATCACCTCTAGGAATTGCAAAACCTTCATTCCCTCCTAAAAACTCATTTACATAATTGTTTGGAGCTGGATTGCTATAAGAATTTCTAGTTGCATCCATATCAGCTACCGTTGATATTACCTTTGGTATGTTTGCAATTTGAGTCTGTGACGTACCAGATTTATAGTAAGTCATAGAAAAATCTGCGTATGCTTCCCCTGTAGTAAAAACAAAATGCATCAAACCATTGTTATCACTTACACTGATTGAAGATTCCACTCCCGAATTAATACTCCAAGGTAAATCTATACCAACTGCTGGTGTAAATCGCTTGACATTAGATAATGTAATTTTAACATCACACATATCACCATCTCTATCTATACTACAATTCGTCAATACAAATTGTAATGTATCACCAGGCATTGCATAATAACCAACCGTTCTATCTTCTGGCCTTTCGTTTACTACACCATTTCTATAGGTTATGGTTCCACCATCTTGTAATTTTATGGTGATATCATGATTTGCTACCTGCTTGCGAATTAATCTTGTCTCATTGGTCCAAAATAATACACCATATGAACAATCCACTGGCAATGTTGTTATATCGCCAAAATCATGCGTATTGGAACTACTCGCTGTTGAAAAAATAGGCAAGCAAATAGTAATAATCATCATACAAATTAACACTGCTTTCTTGATTTTCATAGATGGTGCATACTCCCTTCAAAATATCTCTATTTATATATTACTACATCTACAAATTTTTTCAATATCCCTATTTTTTTCTTTTCTTTTTCCAGCGAGAACTACTTACGGAAACCTATTTTATCTGTTTTATGATACACATTTTACATCTTATTTACATTTTTGTAACATCCATATTTTTACAATTACAGTTCCTGGGAATTTCGCTTCTAATCTGTATTTCCCTAAAGAAAACTCAGAAAATTAAATTTCCTGAGTTACTTTATTACATAAAATCAATTAATAATAAGATAATTCCACAAACGATTACGATAAATCCATTTCTTCTTGTCTTTTTCACAACATCCTCTGAATCTCGTAAACTTTTTCTAGTTGCTTGTTTTGGCATAGCAGCCATAAACAATCCTAATAGAACAAAGCATCCTGATAAGATGTATGGTAATATCTCATACATATAAACACTCCCTTTCTTTATTTTAAAATGTCGCAAAGAAGAAAATCCTCATTTGCGACAAATTTAATTTTAAATTAAGCTAAGATATCAGCAACGACACCTGAACCAACTGTTCTACCACCTTCACGAATAGCAAATCTTAATCCTTTTTCGATAGCGATAGGTGTAATTAATTCGATTGTCATAGATACATTATCTCCTGGCATAACCATTTCTGTTCCAGCTGCTAATTCAATAACACCTGTAACATCTGTTGTTCTAAAGTAGAATTGTGGTCTATATCCATTGAAGAATGGTGTGTGTCTTCCACCTTCTTCTTTTGTCAATACATAAACTTCAGAAGTGAATTTTGTATGTGGATTGATAGTTCCTGGTTTTGCAAGTACTTGACCTCTTTCGATTTCTTTTCTATCAATTCCACGTAATAATGCTCCAATATTATCTCCAGCTTCTGCTTGATCTAATAATTTTCTGAACATTTCAACACCTGTGATAACAGTTTTCTTTCTTTCTGTTGATAATCCAATGATTTCAACTTCATCAGAAACTTTAACAATTCCTCTTTCTACTCTACCTGTTGCAACTGTTCCACGTCCTGTAATAGTAAATACGTCTTCAACTGGCATTAAGAATGGTTGATCAATTGGTCTTTCTGGTGTTGGGATGTAACTATCAATTGCTTCCATTAATTCTTTCATAGGTTTGTAAACTTCATCTTCTGGATTAGTAGATGAACTTTCTAATACTTGTAGTGAAGATCCTTTTACGATTGGAATATCATCTCCTGGGAAATCGTATTCACTTAATAAGTCTCTAACTTCCATTTCAACTAATTCTAATAATTCTGGATCATCAACCATATCACATTTATTCAAATATACAACAATATATTTAACACCAACTTGTCTTGCCAATAAGATGTGTTCTCTTGTTTGTGGCATAGGTCCATCAGCTGCTGATACAACTAATACTGCTCCATCCATTTGAGCTGCACCTGTAATCATGTTTTTAACATAGTCAGCATGTCCTGGACAGTCAACGTGTGCATAGTGTCTGTTATCTGTTTCATATTCAACGTGAGCTGTGTTAATTGTAATTCCTCTTGCTTTTTCTTCTGGTGCACCATCAATTGCATCATATGCTTCATATTGTGCCTTTCCTAATAATGATAAGTATTTTGTAATAGCTGCTGTTGTTGTTGTTTTTCCGTGGTCTACGTGACCGATTGTACCAATGTTAACATGTGGTTTTGTTCTTTCAAATTTTGCTTTTGCCATTTAAAAATTCCTCCTTTAAAAATTTACTTTATTATATATCGATTAATGTAACAACCTTCTTTTAGTCGGTTGCATAAGTTATCCGTAATCGACAAATCCTCAACGGCTAACTTAAATTTAATAACTTTGTCATGCATAAGCATTTTATAATATTTTACTGAAAAAATCAAGTCTTTTGGTTTCTTTTTATATTTTCAATTTATATTTACGTTTTAAATTCGGTTTAAAAGTGATAAGATACGCATTTTTGGCATTTGATGCAAGATGAAGTCATACGTTGGTATGTCAAGTTTTGCATCAAAAACAAAAATGTGTAGATTGTTGCTTTTAATTGAATTTTAATCTTTCTTTGCTCTTTGAGCCACAATTGTATCAAAAACTGATTTTGGAACTTCTTCATAATGAGAAGGTTCCATCGTATAAGTTCCTCTACCTTGTGTCTTAGAACGTAAATCCGTTGCATAACCAAACATTTCAGAAAGTGGTACAAATGAATGAATTTCTTGCATTCCATCATTTCCGTCCATGCCTTCCATTCTTCCACGTCTAGAATTGACATCTCCAATAACATCTCCCATATATTCTTCTGGAACCGTTATTTCGACTTTCATAATTGGTTCTAGGATAACTGCTTTTGCTTGTTTACAACCTTCCTTAAAAGCCATAGATGCTGCAATTTTGAACGCCATTTCTGATGAATCGACTTCATGGTAAGAACCATCTACTAAAGTAGCTTTGAAATCGATAACTGGATAGCCAGCTAAAATTCCGCTTTCAGCAGCCTCTCTCATACCTTGCTCAATTGGTTTAATATATTCTTTTGGAACAGCTCCGGCCTACAATTTTACTTTCAAATTCAATTCCTTTACCTGGCTCTAATGGTTCCATTTCAAACCAAACGTCACCATATTGACCTTTACCACCAGATTGACGAATAAATTTACCTTGTACCTTTACTTTATTGCGAATTGTCTCTTTGTAAGCAACTTGTGGTTTACCTACATTACACTCTACTTTAAACTCCCTTTTTAAACGATCTACGATAATATCTAGGTGTAACTCACCCATACCAGCGATAATCGTTTGACCAGTTTCGTGATTTGTATAAGCTTTAAAAGTAGGATCTTCCTCTGCTAATTTACCCAAAGCAATTCCCAATTTTTCTTGTGCTACCTTATCTTTTGGTTCGATAGCAACATCAATAACTGGCTCTGGGAATTCCATTGATTCTAGTATAACTGGATGATTCATATCACATAAGGTATCTCCTGTTGTTACCTCTTTGATACCAACAGCAGCAGCGATATCTCCTGCATATACTTTATCAATATCTTCTCTATGATTAGAATGCATTTGAAGAATTCTTCCAATTCTTTCTTTTTTATCTTTATTAGCATTTAACACTGTAGAGCCTGATTCAAGTGTTCCTGAATACACTCGAAAGAAACATAATTTTCCAACAAATGGATCTGTTGCAATTTTAAATGCCAATGCTGCAAATGGCTCGTTGTCATCTGTTTTTCTTTCTACTTCTTCTCCACTTAAATCAACACCTTTAATATGTGCAATATCAGTTGGTGCTGGCATATAATCAACAATTGCATTTAATAATTCTTGAACTCCCTTATTTTTGTAAGAAGAACCACAAGTAACTGGTACAATTGTGTTGGCAATGGTTCCAGCACGTAATCCTTTTTTAATTTCTTCGGAAGTCAATTCTTCTCCTTCTAGATATTTCATCATTAATTCTTCATCTTGTTCAGCAACAGATTCTATCATTTTATCATGATATTCTTGTGCTAATTCTTTCATATCCTCTGGAATATCTGTCTCTTCAATTTCTTTTCCTTGTTCATCCTTATGGATAAATGCTCTCATTTTAATTAAATCAACAATTCCTTTAAAATTATCTTCTGCTCCAATTGGTAATTGAATTGGTACAGCATTTGCTTTTAATCTATTCTTTAATTGATCTACGCAAAGCATGAAATTAGCTCCCGTAATGTCCATTTTATTTACATATACCATTCTTGGTACACTGTACTTATCAGCTTGTCTCCAAACGGTTTCTGTTTGTGGTTGTACACCACCTTTAGCAGCTAAAACTGTTACCGCTCCATCCAATACCTTTAGAGATCTTTGCACTTCTACTGTAAAATCAACGTGTCCTGGTGTATCAATAATATTAATTCTATTATCATTCCAAAAACAAGTGGTACAAGCTGATGTAATAGTAATACCTCTTTCTTGTTCTTGTTCCATCCAGTCCATGGTTGCTGCCCCTTCATGAACTTCTCCTATTTTATGTGTTTTCCCTGTATAAAATAAGATTCTCTCTGTTGTTGTTGTTTTTCCGGCATCAATATGTGCCATAATTCCTATATTTCTAGTTCTTTGTAATGGGTATGCTCTTCCTGCCATCTCTTTATTTTCCCCCTTTCGGTTTTTCTAGTTATAATTTGCAATTTTCTATTTTTTATTTTCATTGCCATATCAAATTTGAAATTCACAAATTGCTATTATCCATTTCAAATTTTACCATTTGTAATGAGCAAAAGCCTTATTAGCCTCAGCCATTCTATGAGTATCTTCTTTTTTCTTGAATGCTCCACCATTTCCAGCTACTGCATCCATTAACTCACCAGCCAACTTTTCAGCCATGGTTTTTTCATGTCTATTTCTAGCATATGTTACAATCCATCTTAATCCCAAAGTTTGTCTTCTCTCTGGTCGAATTTCTAATGGAACTTGATAAGTAGCTCCACCAACTCTTCTTGCTTTTACTTCAAGAACTGGCATAACATTTTCTAATGCTGCTTCAAAAACTTCTAAAGGATTTTTTCCTTCTTTTTCTTTAATCATGTCAAATGCATCATATACAATTTTTTGAGCAACTGATTTTTTACCATCTAACATAATATTATTGACTAGTTTTGTAACAACTTTGCTATTATAAATTGGATCTGGTAATACTTCTCTTTTTGCTATATATCCTTTTCTTGGCACTATTCTTCCCTCCTTAAAATTTATTGATACTTAAAAAAGTATCTAGGTACTCGCAAGAAATTCTTTCTTACGCATAGCACTTATCTATCTATTCTAAATTTAAGCACCTTAAGTTTAGACAAAATAACAAGCACTATTAAATATTTTCAAAGCGAAATCTCTATTTAAGCAAATTAGGTATATTGTGCATTATCGATATTTCTTATAAGCTGAAGACGTACATTGATTGGTACGTTGAAGATTATAAAAAATATTGAAAATGTGCAAGATGCCTGATTTCATTCATTTAACTTATTTTTTTGGTTTTTTCGCCCCATACTTAGAACGCGCTTGCATTCTATCTTTTACACCTGCTGTATCTAATGTTCCTCTAATGATATGGTATCTAACACCTGGAAGGTCTTTTACCCTACCACCTCTAATTAATACAACACTGTGTTCTTGTAAGTTATGTCCTATACCTGGAATATAAGATGTAACTTCATAACCATTAGAAAGTCTAACTCTGGCAACTTTTCTTAAAGCTGAGTTCGGC
Organism: uncultured Clostridium sp.; assembly: GCA_948467495.1. Classification (GTDB taxonomy): domain Bacteria; phylum Bacillota; class Clostridia; order TANB77; family CAG-508; genus CAG-269. The sequence continues at coordinate 22,430 of CAOKEO010000026.1, read as the reverse complement.
TTTTTAGGGGTAACTGTTTTTACAACTGTACATACACCTCTTTTTTGCGGAGCTCTATGATTGGTTAATTTTTTGTTCTTAGAGTTCCATCCATGTTGAAGTGCTGGTGCAGTTGACTTTGTTACTCCTGTCTTTCTTCCTTTTCTTACTAATTGATTAATTGTTGGCACTTAAATTTCACCTCCTACTTTTTATTTGTTTTCTTTTTTTCCATGTAATATTTTAAATATTGACTTTTCCAAAAAGAATGAAACCGCTACGGAATTACCTATTACATGTAATTCTGATAACGGCTTTTATTGTATCATGATTATTCGGATAAGTCAAGAAAAAATGGAAGTTTTTTCTAAGATATTGTAACCATTCGTTACTATCCAGACGTTTTGTTTTTTGCCATAAAAGTTTCTATATTTTTTATGATGTAACAATTCGGGGGGACCAGCAAGATTACAGTCTGTTATAAGATTACAGACTGTTCGCAGCTGGGAGTTACCAATAAAAAATATAGAAACTTTTTAATATATTAATAAAAGCCATCAAAGAGCCAATAGAATGGCTCTTTGATAGCTGGTATTTCGCAAGACTCAAAATTTATTTCCATAAGTCTTGTTCGTATAAAGCTTTTATTTCCTGGTGTGTTACGTAAAATGCTTTTTCTTTGTTCTTGCAGTCAGGCTGTAGCTGTGCCCCTCCTTTTGCTTTAATCTCATGTTGCTCCTGCTGCTTTGTCTTTCTAAGCTTTCTATGGTTTATAATTTTCTTTATGGTGCATATGGTAAAGAAAAAAACAACCAGTAAACAAGCAAATATGACTGCAGCTTTTGTAGCACTTAATATAGATTTTTCATTTATAAAACTATAAAAACCTATTAAACCTTCGCCCACAATTCCTACTATTAAAAATAACAACCATAACCGTGACTTTCCTTTTCTTTCTGTCTTGACTGTACTAGTCTTTTTCCATGCACATAAAAAGAAATATATACATGCCGCTCCTAATACCCCATAGGAAAATGCCGATGACCAACTCCGCCAAAATGACAAAGCCTCCAAAACCACCATTACTACTAATACAAATACCAATACCAATACTTTCCGCTTCATCATAAATATTCCTCCTGTCTTTGTTATTTTATTTTTATGATGTTTAGCTGATTTTCTAGCTATACTATTATTATAACATATTTTTACATCCTTTTCAATGCAGTTACATAATGCGTTTGTAAAATCTTCTTAGTTATATTTTGCTATATGAAAAAAGAGGCTTCCCAACCTCTTTCAATCAACTATTTTTATCTATTGCCATCTTCTCTTTCTGAAGTAGTTTCTCCAAGAGCACTTTTATATGCTTCCTTTCTTATGTCCTCGCTTATATTTGCTCGATTTACTTCTGGATTTTTAAATACTTCCCTAGTAGCAGCACTTTTTATTGCTTCTTTAAAATCATCCTGTCTCTTTTTCATACCATCTTTTGCATTATTTGCATATTCTTTTCCTAAATATGCAGCTGCTGATACAGTAGCAAGCATTTTAATATCCTTTGCATTACTTCTCCCAAAAGCTTTGAAAAATGCCTTTACATTATTTGTACATTTTTTAAAAAATCCCTTAACTCCTTTGCTTGGTATATCCTCGTAACCAAATGTCCTTTTATAATAATCCTTTATGGCTCCATGCCTCTTAAACCAACTTCTTGAGTCAAATTTTCTGCCATTAATTAATTGTTCTACACGTTCTTTTGCATCTTCACTACTTAATACTATCCTCGCTATTTCTGAATCCGTCTTTAAAGTTCCATCATCATTATAAGCAACATTTTTGTAGTTTTCTTCTCTTTCAAGTATTTGTATCGTCTTATCAATCTGCTTATTCTCGGCTCGTAACTTAGCAATTTCAGATGTACACTCTTGTCTTTTTCTCACAATCTCTTTATATTTATCTTTTAATTTATTTTCTAATTTTTGCTTACTCTTTATATCCTTAAATTCGTTTCCCCATTCACTTGGTAATTTAGAATCTTTCTTAATTCCTGATACTATTTCATCAATGGATTCTTTAAGGTTATTTTTTTCTTCTTCCAAAGAAGTAAATGTCATTGTTCTTAAATCACAATCATTCACATCTATTCCGTTTGATGACAATTTTAAAAGCAAATTCTCAATTTCTAATTTTATAGAATCAACCGTTTCGTCCATGCCTGTTCCTTGCATGTCTCTTATAATATCTCTTTTTTTAAAAATTTGATCAATAATTTCTATAGAATTATTCTTTTCTTCTATTGGTTTCAAATATCTCTCTTCGATGTCTATCATTAATTTTGTCATTTCTTGAGTTTTTTCTTTCATAATATCTATTCGGATTAAATTGTCATCTTTTTTTTGTTCTTTATATTGTTTTAAATCTTCTTGATTGGTACTTTCATTTCTACATACTGATTCAATTACTTTTTCCATCTTTTCAAAAGATTTTTTTTGGTCATGTAATTTCCTTCTTACTTTTACTATTTGATGCCTCTCATCATCATCTAATTCTCGATTTGAAACAAGTTCTTCTGCCATTTTTTTCACTCTTTGTTCTAATTGCTTATTAAGATATTCATATATTCTTTCTTGTAATACTCCTGTCTCTTGTCGCTCATCTGATTGTTTTTCACTCGAACTAGTTTTGATAGGAATTTCATATATTTTTCCTTCTGATTTTTTGTTAAGCTCTTGTGCTTTTAGCATGGCTTCTTCTACTTTTGCCAAATCTCTATCCTTAATTGCCTTATCCAAATCTTTTAATAATTTTTCTAACTTTTCATTCATGTTTTTCACTGACATTGCCATAACTCCCGTAATAGCATTCTATACTATTACTTTTCACCTCCTTTATTTATAACACATCCAATCTTGCTTGAATTTTCTCCATTAATTCAATATATCTCAAAAGTTCCTCCTTAGAAGCCTTTTGAATTTCCTCATCGGTCAATTCCATATTTAGCAATGCTAAACTTTCTATTAATTGTCTTTTTGCTTCTTCTAATCCCATAAAAATCTCCTTTCTCCACGTCAATAAACTCATCCATGTATTATTTTACCATAATTCCTACATAATTACAATAGTTTTATGTAAATTAATTGAATTTTTTATGAAAATTTAAACTAATTGTAACATTTGTAATATTACACTTTTACATATTGCAGACTTCTTTCTGCCAATTTTTGATATCTTTCTTTTTTATCTCTAATCTTATTTCCCTCTAACTCTGGTAAAATACCAAAATTAGCATTCATTGGCTGAAACTTTGTATTGGGTGTAGAAATATAGTTTGCCAAAGCTCCGATAACCGTGTACTCTGAAAAAACACATCTTTTTCCCTCGCCCCCAAAATCATGACTAGCATTTAACCCCGCTACTAAACCAGATGAAATAGATTCTACATACCCTTCTACTCCTGTTATTTGCCCTGCAAAATATAAATTTGGCATATTTTTTAGTCGATACGTTTCATCCAACAATTCACTAGAATTAATATATGTATTTCTATGCATAACCCCATACTTTACAAACTCGGCTTGTTCTAAACCTGGTATCATACGAAAAATTCTTTTTTGTTCTCCATATTTTAAATTCGTTTGAAATCCCACCAGGTTATACAAACTAGCTTGTTTATCATCTTGTCTTAGTTGAACAATTGCATATGGTCTTTGAGCTGTTCGTGGGTCATCAAACCCTACTGGTTTTAATGGTCCAAATCGTAATGTATCTCTACCTCTTTTTGCCATAATCTCAATCGGCATACATCCTTCAAAAATTTCCTTTTTTTCAAAATCATGTAAAGTCACAACCTCTGCTTCTACTAATGCTTTCCAAAAAGCTTCATATTCTTCTTGGTTCATTGGTAAATTAATATAACTTTGTTCTTCTATTTTTTGTGTTGCTAATCGTTGCCTCCATTGTTCTTCTGTTTCATTCTTTTTCTTCTCTTGACAATATCTATCACCATAAAATGCAACCATAAAATCAATATTATCTTTTTGAACAATAGGTGCTGCTGCATCATAAAAATATAGTTTGTCTTGACCTGTCAATTCTTGAATTTGATTGGCTAATGGAGAGGAAGTTAATGGTCCTGTAGCAACAATTACAATACCATCTTTTAACATCTCTTTGATATCTGTAACTTCTTCTTTTATCATTTCAATATATGGATTTTTTTCTAGCTCATCTGTTACCTTTTGTGAAAAAGCTTCTCTATCAACAGCTAATGCTTGTCCAGCTGGTACTCTGGTTTCATCTGCTATGCAAATTAATAAAGAATCTAATCTTCTCAATTCTTCTTTTAATAGTCCACAAGCATTGGTAAGCAAATTAGATTTAAAAGAATTGCTACATACAATTTCTGCCAAATTAGAATTACTATGAGCTGGAGAATACTTTTGTGGTTTCATTTCGTATAGTTTTACTTTTATTTTTTGTTTAGCAATTTGATAGGCGGCTTCACATCCCGCCAATCCACCTCCTATTATAGTAATATAATCTTTCATTTTACACTCTCCCTATCATTTTTAAGAAACGAGCGGGAGACCCCGCTCGTTGTTTTGTTTGTCAGCCGCATTTTTACTTGTTTTCGCATGACTGATTTCCTACTGTACAAGAAGTCTTACATGCTGACTGACAGGATGTCTGACATTCGCCACACCCACCTTTTTTCAGGCTTTCTTTTAAATTTTTGGTGGTTAATGTCTTAATTCTTTTCATAAGGTCACCCCCTTTGGTTGTTATTTGACATCACAATTACCTTTTGTCTTACTTATTATAACACATTTTACACATCACTTCAAATCATTTACAAATTTGTCTTAACTAAATGGTACCATTTCTTCCAGAATTTCTATTTAATCAAATAAATTCATAATTTCATCTTTTGATAATTTATGAAGGAAAGATGTTTTAGTACTTAGCATATTATCAACAAGTTGTATTTTTCTCTGTTGCAATTCGTATATTTTTTCTTCAATCGAATTTTTGGTTATTAGTTTATATACCTGTACATTATTTTTTTGACCAATACGATATGCTCGGTCTGTTGCCTGATTTTCTGTAGATACATTCCACCATGGATCATAATGGATTACCATATCAGCACCAGTTAAATTCAAGCCAGTTCCTCCTGCTTTCAAAGAAATCAAAAATACTTTAACTTCTGAATTTTGATTGAATTCATCCACTAACTGAATTCTTTCTTCTACTTTTGTGCTACCAGTCAATTTGAAATACTTGATATTTCTCTCCTTAAATTCTTTTTCCATTATTTCAAACATAGAAGTATAACCCGAAAATAGTAAAATCTTGTGTCCACTATTAACGCCATCTTGAACCACTTCCATGCATTGTTCTAATTTACTACTACCATCTTGATACCCCTCTATAAATAAACCTGGATGACAACAAATCTGCCTTAGTCGAGTCAAAGCTGCTAATATTTGTATTTGACTTTTTTCATATCCATTTAACTTAATTCCATCTGCTATTTCTTGCTTTGCTTGCACTAAATAACTAAAATAAATATTTTTTTGTTCTTCTCCCATCTCGTTATTTAAAATAGTTATCGTTTTGTCTGGAAGTTCTGTCAGTACCTCTTTTTTATTTCTTCTTAAAATGAAAGGTTCAATTAACATCCTTAATTTTGCCATTATTTCTTGGCTTTCTCCTTTTACAATTGGCGTTTCATATAATGTTTTGAATTTTTTATAAGAAAATAAATAACCAGGCATAATAAAGTCAAAAATTGACCATAATTCTGCTAACGAATTTTCAATTGGTGTTCCTGTTAGGGCATAACGAGTATCTGCCTTTATTTTTTTGATGGATTTCGCATTTTGTGTATTACTATTTTTTAAATATTGTGCTTCATCTGCTATGATATAGCGAAAGGAATAATCTTTTTCTAAATATAAGTCAATATCTCTTTTTAATAAATCATAAGAAGTGATTACTAAATCATATTGGTCTATTTCTTCAATTTGCCTTTTTCTCTCTGACAAAGTTCCTCTTATTACTAGAGTTTTTAATTCTTTTGCGAATTTCTTTACTTCGTTTTGCCAGTTTAATGTTAAAGAACTTGGCGAAACAACTAAACTAGCTTTTTTTCCATGATTGTTAAATAATGGAGTTTTATTGATAATCATTTCTTGACCAGGAATAACATTATCTCCTTCCTTTATATTTTGAACATAATCTACAATAACTGACAACATCTGAATGGTCTTTCCGAAGCCCCATATCATCTGCTAAAATACCACCAAATCGATAACTATCTAAAATTTTTAACCACTTAAAACCTGTTTTTTGATAGTATCTTAAAACAGAATCTAAATTTTCAGGCACATTGATTTCTGCCTCTAGCTGTTCTTTATCTAATCCATTTACAATCTCTTTGTATGTTGCATTTTTAGCAATCTGCGTTCCTTTTAATCCTTTTAACAATTGTTCTAGATATAGGCTTCTATGAATTGGTAATCGTACTTCTCCTGCTTCTAATTGCTGATAATCCATATCCATCCCTGTCACTAATTTATCTAAAAATTCAATTTCTTTATTTCCATCCAGACGAATAAAACTACCATCTTTTAATCTATGATATTTCTTTTTTAATACATATCTAGACATAATTTCTTCTAATTCTTTTACATCTATATCTAAATTTTTAAAATCAATGGATAACAAGTTATTTTCTACCTTTACCCCTAAACTTCCCATTTTAGGTTGCTTGATTTGCCTGGTATTAAACTTCTGCGTAGCAAGTACTTCAAATTTTTGCATATAATAATTGATATCTTCTGTTAAAAATTCATAAATCTTATCATTGTTTGGCAAAATAAATCTTAAATTTTTACCATCAAACATAAATCCTGTTTTACGAAACACATTTAAAACTTTAGTTTCCTGAATCATATTTCTTGGAAATTCCAATTCCAATTGTTCATTTAATGGATTAAATTCATTTTTATCGTAGCAAAATTTAACCTCTGCTATTAGAAAATCATTTTCATCAAAATCTAAATATACTTTAACTTCCAACTCTTTTGGTCGATATGGTTCCAATTCTTCTGCTGCTATATTTTCCATGACAATTGCATTTTTTACTTTCGGAATCACAACAGAAAATAATTGTTTTAATTCTTCTTTTCCCAATAATACCTCTGTCATATAATTTTGTCTAAACAATTCCAATAATTTTAAATTTGTATTTTCAAATTCTTTTGTACAACGGTATAATCTCTTATCTTGTAGAACATATTTGTACTTTTTGCCTTTCATAATAGTAATCTGAAAAATTTCTACACTTGGCAAAATACTATATAAGTCGTCCTTTATTTTTTTAAGCTTAAATTCTATATTAGGTTGTTCTTCTGTAAATTCAACCTCGTGACTATGATAATCTTTTTGAAAAATTACTTTTTTCCCTTCTAAAATATCAAATAATTCATCCATTCCACTATTCCCCAAAAGAATGTTAGTCTCACTTAAAGCTTTTCCATAATATCGATAATTACTATTTGAATTGGAATTAGCATATTTTATGATTTCAGCATATCGTAAGATAAAATCTAACAATGGTTTACTGTCTTCTTCAAACATTTCTCTTGTATGAACAAATTGTAATTTCTCTCCATACTGATAAAATTCTCTTTTTAACATCCTTGTATAAAATTCTGATAAATCCTTAATTTTATACATTCTTTGATTTCCAATTTTAAACTCAACCTTCATATCTCCTGAAAATTTATCATAAATAATTTGGGGCTCTAATCGAACAGTTCCTTTATCTTTTAAAATGATTTGTTCGTTATGCCCCATTTCTTCTATCTCTTCATTATAAAAAATATTAACAATTTGTTTGAAATTTCTATATTGGTTTTCTTGGTGCTTTTCATTTTTTGAATTTTCTTGATTTTTTGGCATAGTTTTTCTCCTTTATCTGGCAAATTATTATATAATAAGTATTTGAAAAAAACAAGTGCATTTCTTAAATTTTGATATGTTTTAGTAACTATTTAGTTAGTGTTCATCGTTATTAATATTCCTTTTTATAGTGAAAAAATAATATATTAAACTTTCACATAAGAAAATAAATCATAAATCTGAACAGTAACACTATTTAGAGGTGATATATTCAATAAAAAATATAGAAACTTTTATGGCAAAAAACAAAACGTCTAATAGTTACCATTTTTATTAATAAACATTTTGATTCTCTTCCCTTTTTTCCTAATTTATAGTAAAATAATAACAACTTATATGAAAGTACATAAAATATAATAAATTAAATCATTTTGATTCAAAAAACTTTATAGGTTGGAGGTACTATATTGAAAAAATTTAAACTTGCCATTGTTGGAGCAACAGGTCTTGTTGGTAGAACTGTTCTCAAAGTATTAGAAGAAAAAAATTTACCAATTGAAACTTATGGTTTATTTGCAAGCCAAAAATCTGCTGGAGAAGTCTTTTGCCTTTCTGGAAAAGATTACATAGTAGAAGAATTAAACGAAACCTCATTTGACCGTGGCTTTGATTTTGCAATCTTCTCAGCTGGTGGCGAAATTTCAAAAAAATACGCACCAATTGCTGTGCAAAAAAATTGTATTGTAGTTGATAATAGTAGCTATTTTCGTATGCATGATAAAGTTCCTTTAGTTGTTCCAGAAGTTAATTTAGAAGATGCTTTTCATCATCATGGGATTATTGCCAATCCCAACTGTTCTACAATTCAGGCCATGTTGCCCTTAAAAGCATTAGAAGATAAATATGGTATCAAACGTGTCATCTACTCTACTTATCAAGCTGTATCTGGTGCTGGAAAAGACGCTTTAAGCGATTTAGAAAATGTAGACCAAACTACACCATTAAAAAAATTCCTTTATCCTATCTATAATAATTGTTTACCACAAATTGATGTATGGACAGAAAATGGTTACTCAAAAGAAGAATTAAAAATGATAAATGAAACTAGAAAAATCTTACATCGACCTGATTTAAGAGTAACTGCAACAACTGTTAGAGTACCTGTCCAAAACTCTCACTCTGAATCTATAAATGTAGAACTGAAAAAGGATTTCGAAATGGAAGATTTGATTACAACTATAAAAAATTTTCCTAATATTATTTTAGAAAATGACATTTCCTCTAATTTATACCCTATGGCAATTCATGCAACAGGACATGATGAAGTTTTTGTAGGAAGAATTCGTCGTGATGAAAGTGTTCATTCAGGTGTCAATCTATGGGTAGTTGCTGATAATATCCGTAAAGGTGCTGCTACCAATGCCATTCAAATTGTTGAAAAATTAATACAAAATTCTTGTAATACCTAACAGTTTTAAAACACAAAAAGTTTATTCTATGATAGGGATAGAATAAACTTTTTATTTTACCTATTTTCTATTAATTTTTGATGCAATTGAGCTACCATTTCATCCTCTAATTGCCTGATTAAAATCTCAATTTTAGCTTGTGTCAAGTTAATTTTTAATACATTAATTTGATTTTGTTTAAATACTTTTATAATTTCATTCAACACTTGATTATCTTGTGTAATTCCATAACCAATTACACTTAACTTGACCAAATCATTTTGTCTTACTTGATAAGAACTATAATTACTTTCTAATAATTCTTGTACTTTATTTTGTTCTTCCTTTTTTATTCTGAATTCAAGTTGATATTGTTCTTTTTGAAATGCTTCTACAATGATATTATTTTGTAACAAACATTCATAAACATCATAAAAATCTTCTTCTCCAATTGGCTGTTCTCTTTTCATCTCAATGGTTACTAATTTTTCATTTTTCACAATACTTTTTACCTCTGAAGTCTCAATTCGTTGACAGATTTTTGTTCCGTTTTTGTCAGAAAAAGTCGATTTTGAAATGATGTCACAATTAAATTTCTTTCCCATCTGAATACATCGATTATGTAACACTTTTGCTCCACTATCTGCTATTTCTTGCATTTCATCAAAAGATATCTTATCTAGCTTTTTTGCCATGGTAATCATATTAGGATCTGCCGAATAGATTCCATCTACATCAGAAAAAATATAGCATTTATCTGCTTTTAGCGCTACTTGTAACGCTACCGCAGTTGTATCAGATCCTCCTCTACCAAGCGTCGTAATATCTCCTTTTTCATCTAGACCTTGAAAACCAGTAACAACCACAATACTTCCTTTTTTTAATTCTTCCTTAATTCTTTGAATATAAATTTGCTCAATTTTAGCATTAGAATGGATTGAACTTGTTCTAATACCAGCCTGCCACCCTGTTAAAGAAATCGCTGAATACCCCTTTCGATTTAATAATATACTTAATTTTGCTGCTGTTATTTGTTCCCCTGTTGAAAGCAACATATCCATTTCTCTTTCTTCTGGAATAGCAGATAATTCTTGTGCTTGCTTAATGAATTCATTGGTAGTCTTTCCTTGTGCTGATACAACTACTACTACGTTTTTTACCTCCTTTTTTAAACCTATCACTTTTTCTGCCACAACGTTTAACTTAATATTATCTGCAACAGAAGTTCCTCCAAATTTTAATATTACTGTGTTCATTTTGGTCACACCTTTATCTTTTACAAAACTCTATCTAATTTTAGACAAAGTTATCCTGTGATTATTATAATATATATGTCATTCTGTTTCAAGTCATTACGTCATTAAGTTTCTATATTTTTTAACAATTCGGGTGGGGACCAGCAGGATTACAGACTGTGGGCAGCACAAAACCTCTTAAACACAAAAATGCTCAAGAGGTTTCAATTCGCACGCTTGTCCATACCCACTTTTTTTTTAGTATTTTTTAGTTCTTCATAATATTGTGCAATCAGTTCATCTAATTTGACACTCAAATCATAAGTAACACTGTAATCGTCACCTCGTTCAATACTTTTATTCAATTTGTCCCTTATTTTACAAATTTCATCATTTAACATTTCTATTTCTCCTTTTTCTTTTCTCATCCTTTGTATAATTATAAATTACCACAACACTATCCTCAAGTCAAGTATTTTCAAGGCTTTTTGCCAACTTTCGTACGTGTTTTTTTAGCTTTTTTCGACATATTTAGACAGTAAAAAACGGCATCTCTTTTTTTTTATTGAAAATACCGTTTTTATTACAATTTCCTTCTTTCCATTTTTATACATTTTTCTAATTTTTTATTGTCGAAAGAATCATTTTTTCCTCTTTAAAGACATCTTTTAAGATTTGCTCCAAATATTCTACAGTAACCCCTTCTATTTCCTCTAAATAGTCAAAACTATTAATGCCTTTAAAATAATCTGCTAAAAACATTCTTGCTATATCAGTAACATCATTGTATTCCTTAACATATCCACCATATATCATCTTTTTCATTCGCTTAAAATCTTCTTCCTTAATTCCATCTGTTTTTAATCTGTTTATTTCCTCTTTCAACTTCTGAAAAACTACCTCTGGATTATTTGATTGACCATCAATTAAAGCGTGAGCATAAATATCAGTAAATTCATATTCTAAATTAGGCTGTGAATAAATAATTCCTTCATTATATAGTTCTTTATATAAGTTTGAACTTCTGCCAATCAATAAATTCAACAAAATCTCCATTGCTATATGCTTTTTGACATCACATTTTCCAGTATCTTTAATTCCTATGGTGTATAAAGGTTGACTAACCTCTAATTTTTGTTCTATTCGTTCTTGCACGACTTCTTCTGGTTCATCTGGATAAATCCTTTTGATTTCTCCACTTGCCTTGGTCTCTAATAATCTCTTCTTTATTTCCTCTATCATTTCCTTTGGCTCAAAATCCCCACATAATACCAGAGCCATATTGGATGGATTATAAAAAGTATGATAACACTGATATAATATTTCTTTATCAATTTTACCAATGGTTTCAATGGTTCCTACAATATCTATTTTGACAGGATTCTGATGATACATAGCTTGCATAGCATTCAAATAAACACGCCATTCTGGATAATCATCATACATCATAATTTCCTGACCAATAATCCCTTTTTCCTTTTCGACATTTTCGTCTGTAAAATACGGATGTTGCACATAGTCCATCAATTCATCCATAGCTTCATAAAAATGATCTGTACATTCAAATAAATAAGCTGTGTGGTCATTGGTTGTATAAGCATTTGCTTCTACCCCTAATGCTGTCAACACATCCAAACTATTCGTTCCATTTTCTTGTTCAAACAATTTATGCTCTAAAAAATGAGCAACTCCATTTGGAACAGTAGTCGCCTCTTCCTCTCCTGGAATAACAAATGTGCTTTCATTAGAACCATAATGTGTTCCCCATATCATATACTTTTTTTGAATCCCTTTTTTAGGAATTATCATTACGGTTAGACCATTGTCTAATTTCTCTTTATACACTACCTCTTTTACCTTTGAATTTTCAATAATCTGCACTTTTTTTCCTCCTTTTTCATGTTTCAGTAACTTTATCTCTTAGTCTTTCAAGAAATATACGGTATGAATCGCTACATTTTCTGCAATACGTATAACATCTTCTTTTTTCACTTTTTCAATTCGATTTTTATATTCTTCTAACGAAACACGGCACTCTGATAATTCCTGTCCAAAATAATACGTAATTCCTGTATCTTGTTCATCATCAATTGTATTAATAGCCGCTATCATTCCTTTTTTTGCATTTTGAATGTCTTCTTCTGTAAAATCTCCTTTTTTCATATCTTGTATCTGTTGTTTTATCAGTTCTAACGCCTTTTCATAATTTCCTATTTCAATTCCACAATTAACAAAAATATTATTTTTAAATCTTAGGTAACTACTACTAGCCACATATGCTAAATGTGCTTTTTCTCTGACATTTTGAAACATTTTTGAATTAGCACTTCCACCTAAAATGCTATTATAAACGGATACATCATATTTTAAATCTTCTTTGTTTAAACATACATTCAAACCTAAAATTAATTTTCCTTGTGTTACTTCCATAGATTCAGTTACTATGTTTTCTTTTTCTGGTAATTCTTTATTTACTTCTTTTGGAACGATAAAATCTGGGGTTCTTTCTTGCAACTTCTGTATATTCTCATTTTGTGCTATTACTTGCTGAATGCTATCACTGATAATTCCAGAAACAAAAATATCAATTTTGCTAGAACTGATTAGCTCCTTATAAGAATCATATAAACTTTTTGCATCTATCTTTTCCAAATCTTCCACATAACCAAATTTATATAATCCAAATGGTTCCTTTTTATACATTTCTTCGATGCAACGATCCAAAGCATATTTGGCTTTATTATCAATTTTTCCTTCTATTCTCTGTCTAATATTATTTTTTTCTTGTTCCACATATTCTGGCTTAAAACTTCCATCTTCCCTATAGGGATCAAAAACAATTTCTAAAAGTTTTTCCAAAGAAACTTTTAGCATATCTTCTCCACTTTGTGGTAAAAAATTGTCATTTACTGTCTCTAAATAAAACTTAAGTACTTGATTATCGCCTGTTTTATCTAATCCACAATCAAAACTAGCACCATACATTTCTTCCATTTGCTTACTAATTTCTTCTTGGGAAGGCATCGTCTTAGAACCTCTTCTTAAAACTGCTGAAATAACTGCATTTTTTGTCACGTTTTCTCTATCTAACTTGGTAGTTATAAAAATAGATATCAAATTGGTTTTAAACTTATCTGTATGAATCGTATGAAGTTTAATTCCTTTCTTTAATTCTGTTTGTTTGTATTCCATCTCTTTTCCTCCTTTGATTTATTATGCTACATTTTTACTTTATTATACTTTAAAATAGTTTTACCATAAAATAAGCGTAATTAAAATGATAAAACAAAAAATGGAAGTCTAAGTATTTGCTTCACACCTTCAACTTCCAATCCATTTTAAAATTTTCTTTTCCTTGCTGCCTCTGACTTTTTCTTTCTCTTAACACTAGGTTTTTCATAATGTTCTCTTTTACGTACTTCTTGAAGTACTCCATTTCTTGCACATTGTCTTTTAAACCTTTTCAAGGCATCTTCTATATTACCATTATTAACTTTTATCTCTGACATTTATATTTCCCTCCTTCCGGTCATACAAAACTGTATGTGGGATAACCCTTCTAATGATATTTATTATACATGAAAGCATAAAACTTGTCAATAGCTAGTATTCAAATAATATTGCTTTCTTTTTCTTAAGCGACTTTTTAACATCTAAAATTCTTTGATTGCTTGAACCTTTAAAACGTAACTTGATATCTTTTTTATCCTCTTCAAACTTACCATCCACCAAAACATCTAAATACGATAAAAACTCAAAAGTTTCTTCCCATTCCTCACACATTTTCTCCATAATATCTTTATCAAAATCATAGCCTGTATAACACCATATATTTTTCTCTGGAAACTTCTCCTTTACTTTTCTAAGTAATGGCAACAACCCCTTTTGATTCACATGTTCTAAAGGCTCTCCCCCCAGTAAGGATAATCCAGCAACATAAGAATGATTTAATTCTTCCATAACTTTATCTATGACTTCTCCGAGTAAATTCTTTTCCATAATTAAAATCCCATGTTTCACGATTAAAACAATTCTTGCAATGATGTGTACAACCGGCTCACAAAAACAGAAACTCTAACCCCTAAGCCATTTGCTATATCTGCTTTCTTAATATCTGCATAATGCATGCTTCATTCCTTCCTTCTATTTCCCCAAAATCTTTCAATTGCAAAATTACCAAAAGGGACAGTCCTTTTGGGCAATTCTTGATATTTATTATTTAAAAAATAATCCACCTATCCAATTAAACAATGGATTTTCAAATAGAAATTCCCTCATCCAACCATTTGTAAACGGAATAAACCATAGAACAATACCAATCAAAATAACAATTATAATAGTAAGTACAACTGCCAAAACATCTTTTTTAGTAATGTCTTTCATCTCTTTTCTTTTCTCTTTACTTTTTGCAAAATCTTGTATTAATTGCTTCATTAACTGTAAAATGGAAGCAAAACTACCCACTTGTGGATTATGCTCCTTTTTCTTCAAAGGAGACCTTTTTACTCGTGTGGTAAAATCACTAGAATTCCTTTTAGTTTCTATTGTATTGGTACGATACTTAATTTCTTCTTTTTCCAATTCTGTATCATATTGTTCTCTTAAAAACTCATCTGATAAAATTTTATAAGCTTCATTAATTTCCTTTGTTTTCTTTTCTGCATATTGCTGTTTTTCTCCTATATATAAATCTGGATGATACTTTCTCACTAATACTTTGTATGCCTTTTCTATGACTTCCTTTGAAGCCTTTGAATTGACTTCTAGTATTTCATAATAATTTCTCATAAGCAATACACCATATTTCCTTTCTTTTTCAACAGATTTATTTTATACTAAAACAAAAAAAATAGCAATATAAAATTGCTACTTTTCGTTTCTTATTGTAACTATCCAAAGGTGATATATTTTACCCAAAATAAATTGCCAAAAAGGACTGTTCCTCTTGGCAATGTTTCCTATTCTCCAAAAATAGCTTCGAATTCTTCTGCTTCGATTTTCTCTTTTTCTAGTAATATACCAGCCACTTGATGTAATTTATCTATATTATCTGATAGGATTTGTTTTGCTCTATGATAACCTGTGTCTACAATTCTTTTTGTTTCTTCATCTATGACTGCTGCTGTTTCTTCTGAATATTCTTTACTTTGTGCTAAATCTCTTCCTAAAAATACTTCTTCTTGATTTCCGCCTAACATGATTGTACCAATTCTTTCGCTCATTCCATATTTGGTCACCATACTTCTTGCAATTTTAGTAGCTCTTTCAATGTCATTACTTGCTCCTGTTGAAATATCATTTAATATCAATGCTTCTGCTACTCTTCCGCCTAGAAGTGATACAATATTTTCTTCCATTTCTGTTTTTGACATAAAGGATTTGTCTTCTGTTGGACGATACATGGTGTAACCACCTGCCATGCCTCTTGGCACAATAGAAATTTGATGAACTGGATCTTGCGTCTCTAAGTAATGGCTTACAACAGCATGACCTGCTTCATGATAAGCAACTAATTTATTTTCTTTTTCACTTCTTACTTTGGTTTTCTTTTCAGGTCCCATGGTTACTTTCACCATAGCATCTTCAATTTCTTTCATACCAATTTCTGTCATGTTTCTTCTGGCTGCTAATAATGCTGCTTCGTTTAAGACATTTTCTAAGTCTGCTCCTGCAAATCCTGATGTATTTTTGGCAATTATTTTTAAATCTACATCATCTGCTAGATGCTTCTTTCTAGAATGTACTTCTAGAATTTGTTCTCTAGCCTTGACATCTGGCAATCCTACCACAATTTGTCTATCAAATCTTCCTGCTCTTAAAAGTGCCTTATCTAATACGTCTGGTCTATTGGTTGCTGCTAATACGATAACACCTTCATTTTCAGCAAATCCATCCATTTCTACTAATAATTGATTTAGGGTTTGTTCTCTTTCGTCATGTCCTCCCCCTAATCCTGCACCTCTTTGTCGTCCTACTGCATCAATTTCATCAATAAAAATAATACATGGTGCATTTTTCTTAGCCTGGTCAAATAAGTCTCTTACTCTAGAGGCTCCAACACCGACAAACATTTCAACAAAGTCTGAACCACTAATAATAAAGAATGGCACACCTGCTTCTCCTGCTACTGCCTTGGCTAATAAGGTTTTACCAGTACCTGGCTGTCCTACCAATAGAACACCTTTTGGAATTCTTGCTCCCATATCTGTAAATTTCTTTGGATTTTTCAAAAATTGTACAATTTCTTCTAGTTCTTCTTTCTCCTCATCTACACCTGCTACATCTTCAAAAGTAATTTTGTTCTTTTCTGCTGGTGTCATCATTCTTGCTTTACTTTTTCCAAATGACATGGTTTTATTTCCTGGACCACCTTGACCAGCTCCTCCCATCATAAAGAACCAGAAAATGAAGAATATAATTAACAAACCAAATGGTGTAAGCAAACTAAGAACAGTAATAAAAATGGATTCTGATTTTTCTTCTAAAGTAAATGCACCATCTTTTAAGAAATCTTCTGTATAAGACATAAAATTCTCCATATCTGGTATATTTACTTCTTTCTTGATT
The DNA here is from genome assembly GCA_948467495.1 of uncultured Clostridium sp. Classification (GTDB taxonomy): domain Bacteria; phylum Bacillota; class Clostridia; order TANB77; family CAG-508; genus CAG-269. The sequence continues at coordinate 5,290 of CAOKEO010000026.1, read as the reverse complement.
TTATCATCCTTTAAAGTAACCATTGCTGTTTTACCATCTGCTTCAATTTGAACTGACTCTACTTTCCCACTATTAATATCAGAAATTAATTCTGAATATTTCAATTTAGCATCGCTATTTTCAACTATAGATGATAATACTACAATAAAGATAACTCCAATAATTAGCCACATGGCTAATGTCTTAATTCCGTTTTTCAAAACAATTCCTCCTTATGTTTTTTTCATTTTTATATTGCTTTTATAACATATAAATTTTTCTTTTTCAATAGTTTTTTATATGTCTTTTTGATTACAAAATCGCATGTTCCACACATTCCTACGGAACTTTACGATTGGTACACTTTTAGATAGATAAAAATATTTTAATGTTGAAGTATAAAATAAATCTTGTGACTTTTTACCAAAATTTTAATATTCTTATTAGGCATTAAATATTTATTTCCAATATTGTTACTACATAATTTAATCACATCATCGATATGTATTTTTTCAATACTTGCTGTAGTTCCAAATAACCTTTTTATAATATATCGAATTAATCTTGACTTTATTACTAATTCCTGTAAATTAAACTTTTTTAAATCTATTATAACTTCTTTTTGTTTTTCCTCTAAAACCAATTCTTGATAAACTTTTTTTGTTTGCTTTTCCATATACTCATCTTCTAATGTCACAATATCAGATAGCCTGTCTATTGTTTGAATAATATTGGGGTTAAACTCTTTTTGAATATAGGGAATAACAACATTTCTAATTTTATTTCTATGATAAATATTTTCAAAATTCGTTTTATCAATGCGAGGATTTAAGTGCTCTCTTTCACAATACCTTTCTATTTCACTTCTTTCGCATTCAATCAAAGGTCTTATCATATTGCCTCTTTTGGGTTCAATTCCCTTTAATCCTTTCATTCCGCTTCCTCTCAAAGTATGCATCAAAATAGTTTCCACTTTATCATTTTTATTATGAGCTATTGCGATTTTAGTAGCCTGTGTTTTTTGTAAAATCTCCTCAAAAAACTCATACCTTGCCAATCTTCCTGCTTCTTCTATTCCTATTTTATTAGTATTAGCCAAATTTTGGACATCTATACTTTTTGCATAAAATTCAATCTTATTTTTTTCACAATAATCTCTCACAAATCTTTCATCATCATCTGCCTCTTTTCTAATCATGTGATTTACATGAGCTACCATTATTGCGATTGGGAACGGTCCTTTTGGGCCATTTTCTTCTGTTAGCAAATCCTCCCTTTTTCTATATAGTTTATTTAGTAAATGCAGCATACAAATAGAATCTGGTCCCCCAGAGACACCTAGAACTATCTTATCTTTATGTTCTATTAACTGATATTTTTTTATTGTTTTTAAAACCTGTTCTTCTAAAACTTCCATTCTATCCCTCATATACTATGCTTTTGCCAAAAAGGACTGACCCTTTTGGCAATTAGTCATCAAATCTTCTTTCTAAATTAACAAATTTTGTATAACTTCCTAACCATAATAATTCTACGGTTCCTGTTGAACCTCCTCTATGCTTTGCTAATATTACTTCTGCTATATCCTTTTTCTCACTGTCTTGATTATAGTAATCATCTCTATATAAAAACATTACAATGTCAGCATCTTGCTCAATTGCTCCAGATTCTCTTAAATCGGAAAGCATTGGTCTATGATCTGGTCTTTGTTCTACTGCTCTTGACAATTGTGATAATGCTATAACAGGCACTCCTATTTCTTTTGCTAATATTTTTAACGAACGACTAATTTCTGATATTTCTTGTTCACGGCTTCCATTTCTTTTGTTACTTCCTTGTACTAATTGCAAATAATCAATTACTACCATTCCTATATTTTTTTCTAGTTTTAGCTTTCTACATTTAGCTCGTATTTCCATAACCGATATACCAGGTGTATCATCAATATAAATTTCTGCCTCAGACAATGGACCAATACTACTAGCCAGTTTTGTCCAATCATCTTCCTCTAATTTTCCTGTTCTTACCTTATTACTATCTACCATAGCTTCACTACACAAAATCCTATTTACCATTTGCTCTTTTGACATTTCTAAACTAAATATAGCTACTGGAACATTTGCTTTAATAGCTGCATTAGTTGCAATATTTAGAGCAAATGCTGACTTTCCCATAGCTGGTCTTGCTGCAATCAAGATTAAATCTGAACCATGAAAACCTGCTGTTTTATAATCCAATTCAGTAAATCCCGTTGGAACACCCGTAATATGCTGCTTTCTATTATAAAGCTCTTCTAATTGTGTAAAACTATCTACTAAAACATCTTTTATAGGGGTATAACCTTTCTGATTTTTATTTTGCATAATATTAAAAATCTTTTTTTCTGCATCTTCCATAATATCTTCTACATCTTCTGCTGGATTATAACCTAATTCAATAATTTCATTTGCCGTTTTGATTAAATTTCTTAGTACTGCTTTTTCTTCCACAATCTTAATATACTTTGAAGCATTTGCCGTTGTCGGTACTTTTTCTGGAAGTTCTGCTAAATATTCCAATCCACCTATTTGTTCAAATTTCCCCATAGCCTCTAATTCTGCTTTTACAGTAATGATATCAACTGGTTCTGCTCGATTATACAAATTTAGTATTGCTGCATAAATTGCTCGATTATCTTCACGGTAAAAATCCTCTTCTTTTAATACTTCTATACTTGAAATAACAGCATCTTTATCAGTAAGCATGCTTCCTATAATTGCTTGTTCTGCCTCTAAATCATGTGGTGGTACTTTTCCTAATTCCATCTCATTCCTCCCTAAATTGCCAAAGGAAACCATCCTTTTTGGCAATTTTTATTATCTTACCCGAATTGCCAAAAAGAATCGTCCCCTTTGGCAATCTGGCAACTTATTCTGAAATAACATCCACTTTTAGCTTTCCGACAACACCTTCAAACAATTTAATTTCAATTGTTTGCGTTCCTAGCACTTTTATCGTTTCCTTTAGCTCTACTTTCTTTTTATCAACTTTTATTTGATATTGCTTTTCTAATTCTTGTGCAATTTCTTTACTGGATACACCACCAAAAATTTTGCCGTTCTCCCCTGACTTTACTTTTATCTTTAACAAAATTTTAGATAATTTGTCAGCTGTTTGTAAAGCCGCTTCCTTCTCTTGATTTTTTTGAAATTTTGCTGAATCCTGTTTTGCTTTTAATTGAATCATATTTTCATGGTTGGCTTCTACTGCCAAGTTTTTGGGAAATAAAAAATTTCTAGCATATCCATCTGATGCGTTAATAACTTCATCCTTTTTCCCTACTCCTTTTATATCTGCTTTTAAAATCACTTTCATGTTATCACACCTTTCCTAAATTCTCCTTTTCCTTCATTCAGCACCAAAACCAGTAGAGATATGGAGATATTGCCAAAAAGAACCATTCTTCTTGGCATTATTCTATTTCTGAAAAATACTCATTAATTCGATTGATTAATTCTTGTTTTGTTTCTTCCATGGTCATATCTTCAACTTGTGCTCCTGCTAGCGTAATATGTCCTCCTCCTCCTAATTTTTCTAATATAACTTGAACATTAATATCTCCGATGGAACGTCCACTGATACATATCTTGTCATCTAATTGTCCGATTACAAAGGAGGCCGTTATCTCACTAATGGTAAGCAATTCATCTGCTGCCTTTGCACAAACAACATTGACATCTTTTGCTTTTTCTTCATAGGTAGAAATCGCTATGGTGTCATTTACTATTTCAGCTTTTCCCACAATTTCAGCTATTCGGTTGAAACTTTGCAAGTCACTTTGGAACCACTTTTTTACTCGAATAATATCTACACCACATTTACGCAGATAAGCTGCTGCTTCAAAAGTTCTAACTCCTGTCTTATAAGTAAAATTCTTGGTGTCCATCATAATTCCTGCATATAAACTTTCTGCTTCTATGGTCTTAAGCTCAATGTTTTCTTCCACATATTGTAGCAGTTCTGTTACTAATTCTGCTGCTGAAGAAGCATATACTTCTTGGAAGGTAAGTGTAGATTCTTCTATAAAATCAGCACTTCTTCTATGATGGTCAATAATTACAATTTCTTTTACTTTATGAAATAACTCTGGTGATTCCACATAATTTATTTTATGGGTATCTACTATTACTAATAAAGTATCCTCATCAACATTTTCTAAAGCTACTTCTTTATTGATAATAACATCTTCATATTCTTCATCTTTCTCAATTGACTTTCGAAATGCCTCTAAAGCCGAATTTTTATTATCCATTACAATATACGCATTTTTTTCCAAAGTTTTAGCCAATCGATAAATACCTAAACTAGCTCCTACACAATCCATATCTGGATTGGTATGTCCCATTATCATTACTTTTTTTGATTTTTTAATTAGATTTTCTAATGCTTGTGCCACTACTCTCGCCTTTACTTTGGTTCTCTTTTCTACTTCCTGTGCTCTACCCCCAAAAAATTTGTAAATATCATTTTCTCGAATAACAGCTTGATCTCCTCCACGTCCTAAAACAACATCCATTGCACCTTGTGCTGATTTATATTTTTCTTTGTCTGTATTTCCTTCATTGGAAATGGCAATGCTTAAAGTAAATTGAACTTTCTCTTTTGTATCAATTTCTTTTATTTTATCTAATATACTAAATTTATCTTCTTTGATACTTTCTAAATACCTTTGTTCAAAAAAGTAAATATATCTATCTTTTTCTGTTTTTATTAAAATACCATTGGTTTCATCTGTCCACTCATAAATGTATTTATCAATCTCTGCTATTACTTGCGGCTTTTCTTCACTTTCTAATCTTTGCATGGTTTCTTCATAGTTATCTACCATAATGATACCAACACAAGATTTAGAATCTCGGTATTCCTTTTGCAATTTTATATTTTCGGTATCATCCATGAAATATAAAATCATCATATATTCTTTTTTATTTTTCTTCCCTTTTACATATCTTCCAACAACTTGATATACCTTTCTGTCAATTTCTAATTGCTTAATGATATCTTGACTAACTTTTCCATTATTAATCTCTTTTGCTTTTTCTATATCATCTTTGATATCAGCACTTAACTCTTTGATATAGGTATTAATATCGATATTAGCAAATTCTGAAGTAAACTTTGAACTTCTCCATACCACATTTCCGTCTGTTTCTAATATAACTAATGGAAATGGTGAATTGATTAAACTCGTTTTAGCTGTTGTATCTACTGTTAATGTCAAATCTTGCAATGTTTCTGACAATTCACTCTTTCTTTTATTGTTTGTATAATA
>CAOKEO010000025.1 GCA_948467495.1 uncultured Clostridium sp. | reverse complement strand
TACGTACGGTGGTGTGAGAGGGGAAAAGCACATTAAGTGTTATCCTCTACTCGATCGAAATAAAAGTGTTTTTATAATCACCCAAGGAGGTGGTGTGGCAGCACCAGTGGGAGGACAGATTTTTAGTGAAATTTTACCATATTTAGATGTAAACCAGGGAAATCAAGATGAAATAGAAGTAGTAGAAGAAATAGAAGCCCCTGAATTATTAGGAAGAACGCTTGTAGAAGCACAAAAGATAGCTAAGGAAAATGAGATAGAATTAATGATTGAAGAGGAAGTAGAGGGATTAGATAAAGAAAGTGTTATAGTGAAAGAACAAGTGCCTAAAGCTGGAATAAAAATAAAGAAAGGAAATAAAATTTATGTAAAATATGAAGAAACAAAGGAAGATGTTTCTAATTGAAATATATCACTTCAGAATAGTTATATTTACAACTTAAAAAATAAAAAAATCCTTGACAAATTTTTCTAATAATATATAATAATTTTGGTTAAAATAAATACAAATGAGGAGGAATTTTTATGTCTGAAAATGCAAACCTAGAAGAAGAACAAAAAGTTCAAAATATGATTAATGAACTAGTAGAAAAAGCCAAAATAGCATCGAAAGAATATTTACAGTTAGACCAAGAAACAGTAGATAATATCACAAAAGCTATGTCAATGGCAGGATTGGAACACCATATGGAACTTGCTAAGTTGGCTGTAGAAGAGACAGGAAGAGGAATTTATGAAGATAAAATAACAAAGAACATGTTTGCTACAGAATATGTTTATCATAGTATTAAATATGAAAAAACAGTTGGAATTATCAATGAAAATGAAGAAGAGGATTATGTAGAAATTGCAGAGCCAGTTGGTATTATTGCTGGTGTGACACCAGTTACTAACCCAACTTCTACCACTATGTTTAAATCGATTATAGCTGCCAAAACTAGAAATGTTATTATCTTTGGTTTCCATCCATCTGCTCAAAAAAGTAGTAGTGAAGCAGCTAGAATGGTAAGAGACGCAGCAGTAGCAGCAGGGGCACCAGAAAATTGTATCTTATGGATTGAAGAACCAAGTGTGTTAGCAACTAGACTATTGATGAACCATCCTGACATTAATTTAATTTTAGCAACAGGAGGAACAGGAATGGTAAAGGCTGCTTATTCTTGTGGAAAACCAGCATTAGGTGTAGGACCAGGAAATGTGCCATGCTATATTCACAAAAGTGCAAAATTAAGGACATCAGTGAATGATTTGGTATTATCCAAAGCTTTTGACAATGGAATGATATGTGCATCAGAACAAGCTGTTTTAGTGGATAAAGAAATTTATGAAGCGTTTGAAAAATTAATGAGAGAAGCAGGCTGCTATTTTGTAAATGAAGAGGAAAAAGAAAAATTACAAAACAGTATGTTTGAATACAACGAAGAATATGGCTATAAATTAAAATCACATGTGCCAGGACAATCTCCTTATGCCATAGCACAAGAAGCTGGATTTGAAGTGCCAGAGGAGACCAAAGTCCTAATTGTATATGAAGAAGGAATTGGAAGAGATTATCCATTTTCAAAAGAAAAGTTAAGTCCTGTCCTAACGTATTATATTGTAGAAAATGAAAAAGAAGGAATTGATAAAGCAGAAAGACTATTAGAATTTGGAGGACTGGGACACTCAGCCGTTATTCATTCTGAAGATAGAGAAATCAATTTGAAATTTTCAGAAAAAATGAAAGCAGGAAGAATTATTGTAAATTCTCCATCTACTCATGGAGCAATTGGTGATATTTATAATACTAATATGCCATCTCTTACTTTGGGATGTGGTTCATTTGGCGGAAATTCAACAACAGCCAATGTATCATCCGTTAATCTAATTAATATTAAGAGAGTTGCGAAAAGGAGAGTTAATATGCAATGGTTTAAAATTCCAGAGAAAATATATTTTGAAGCAGGTTCCATTCAGTACCTAGAAAAAATGCCAGATATTGAAAGAGCATTTATTGTAACAGATGAAGGCATGGTGAAATTAGGCTATGTAGATAAAATTTTATATCATTTAAGAAAGAGACATCAATATGTGCATTCCGAGATATTTAGTGACGTAGAATCAGACCCATCTTTTGATACTATCAAAAAAGGTGTTGAGGCAATGAAAGCATTTAAACCAGATGTGATTATTGCGATTGGTGGTGGCAGTCCAATGGATGCTGCTAAAGGAATGTGGTTATTTTATGAACATCCAGATGCAGATGTAGAAGGATTAAAATTGAAGTTCATGGATATTAGAAAACGTACTTACAAATTTCCACAATTAGGAACTAAATGTAAGATGGTAGCTATCCCAACTACATCAGGAACAGGTTCAGAAGTAACGTCATTTGCTGTGATAACGGATAAACAAAAAAATAAAAAATATCCATTGGCAGATTATGAATTAACACCAGATGTAGCCATTATAGATCCAGACTTAGTTATGAGCTTACCAAAATCAGTAACAGCTGATACAGGAATGGATGTATTAACACATGCGATAGAGGCTTATGTATCTAATATGGCATCAGACTATACAGATGGGTTAGCAGAAAAAGCTGTGGAAATTGTCATGAAATATCTAGAGGTTGCTTATGAGGATGGAACGAATCAACTAGCTAGAGAGAAAATGCACAATGCAAGTACTCTTGCAGGAATGGCGTTTACGAATGCCTTTTTAGGCATCAATCACTCTTTGGCACACAAAGTAGGGGCAGAGTTCCATTTGCCACATGGTAGAATAAATGCTGTTATATTACCATATGTTATTCAATATAATGCATCTAGACCAAGTAAGTTTGTGTCTTTCCCAAAATATGAATATTTTATAGCAGATGAAAAATATTATGAATTAGCTAAAAAGGTTGGTCTAAAGGCAGATAGCAAAGAAGAGGGAATTGCTAGTTTGATTAAAAAAGTACAAGAAATGAATGAACACTTAAATATTCCAAAGTCATTGCAAGATGCTGGTGTGGAGGAACAGGAATTTTTAGCTAAAGTGGATATGTTAGCTGATAGAGCTTTTGAAGACCAGTGTACAACAGCAAATCCAAGATTGCCTTTGGTGAGCGAGTTAAAGCAAATTTTATTGGATAGCTATTATGGGAATGAAATTTAGAAATGACTGATATTAAAAAGGGGGACTATGTCCTCCTTTAATTTATCTAGTGATTTTACAATTTACCATAAAAATGATATAATAATAAATGATACAGTAGTAATGCAATGTTTCCAACAGATAGTACAGTTGGAAGAAAGGAGACCGTATGACAGAATTTGACGATTGGGTAAACAAGATTGCTTGGTCTATGCATGCAAGAGGCATAGAGCCTTGTTTTGTAGGAGAAGAGGTAAACACATTTATGGGAGTTCCGGAGATGTATCGGAAAAAGCTTCCAGAAGCTGTCACCCGTCGAATTGAAGAAATAAGACAACACAGTTACTAAGAAATAACCACCGGGGATGTATCTCCGGTGGACTTTCTTTTATTAAATCTAGTATAAATTTTTTAAAACTCACAATTTTTTGGTGTTCTAGGGAAAGGAATCACATCACGAATATTTTGCATACCAGTCAAATACATAATAGCTCTTTCAAATCCCAAACCAAAACCAGCATGATGACAACTACCATATTTTCGTAAATCTAAATACCAAGAATACTCTTCTAATGGCATATTTAATTCCTTCATACGATTTAATAATTTATCATAATCTTCCTCTCTTTGACTACCACCAATAATTTCTCCGATGCCAGGAACCAATAAATCAGTAGCAGCAACTGTTTTTCCATCTGGATTTTGTTTCATATAAAATGCTTTAATATCTTTTGGATAATCGGTTACAAAAACAGGCTTTTTGAAGATATTTTCACATAAATATCTTTCGTGCTCTGTTTGTAAATCTACCCCCCAAGAAACTTTATATTCAAATTCATTATTATGTTTTTCTAGTTCCTTAATGGCATCGGTATAACTAATTCTTACAAAATCAGAAACAATCACATGATGTAATCTTTCTAATAAGCCAGTATCAATAAATTTATTAAAAAATTCCATTTCTTCTGGACAAGTATCTAACACATATTGAAAAATATATTTAATCATTTCTTCTGCTAAGTTCATATCATCAGATAAGTCGGCAAAGCAGATTTCAGGTTCTACCATCCAAAATTCAGCCGCATGTTTTACTGTATTAGAATTTTCAGCACGGAAGGTAGGTCCAAAGGTGTACACATTACAAAAGCTTTGTGCAAAAGTTTCAGCATTTAATTGACCACTCACGGTTAAATGAGCAGGTTTTCCAAAAAAGTCTTGAGAAAAATCAATATTTCCTTCTTGATTTTTTGGAATATCTTTTAAATTAAAAGAATTAACATTAAACATTTCGCCAGCACCTTCTGCATCGCTTCCAGTCAAAATAGGGGTGTTTACATAGACAAATCCTTTTTCTTGAAAAAATTTATGGATGGCATAGGCTAAGGCACTTCTGACGCGGAATACGGCGTGAAATGTATTGGCTCTAGGACGTAAATGTGCAATGGTTCTTAAATATTCAAAAGAATGTTTTTTCTTTTGAAGGGGATAGCTACTATCAGAAAGACTTTCTACCTCAATATTAGTTGCTTGTATTTCAAAAGGTTGTTTTGCATTTTCTGTTAAAATAAATTTTCCGATTACTTTCACAGAAGAACTAATTGTCAATTTACAGATTTCTGCAAAGTTTGCTAAGGTATTATTAAAAACAATTTGAACGTTTTTAAAAAAGGTTCCATCATTTAATTCGATAAAGCCAAAGTTTTTTGAGTCTCTTACTGTTTTTACCCAACCTTCTATGATAATTTCTTGATTGACAAATTCCTCTGTATGTTTATATAAATTTTTTACAGTTATGTTTTTCATATTCGTTTCCTTCCTTTCTTACATTTATTACAAATCTATTATATGATATTATATAGGATTTTTCAATATATTGGAAGAGTTTGTTTATTTTTACAAAATTTATTCGTAACGATTTAGAGGTGATATATTTCATTATAAACTTTTATCTCCAAAAAACAAGATATCTGATAGTTACATTTATTTAGATATTGTATCATAAAAATAAGGTTATAGCTAATAAATTGATTGGGAAGAAGTCTAGCCAATACTGATAGAGAAGTACCTATAAAATGTTAGGCACTAAAAATGTGTTATTTCCAGACGTACTTTTCTTGCTATTCACTTTTCCAGCAAAGACGACATAATATATATAAATAAAAGTGAAAGGTGGTAAGAAAATGTCAGAGTACATAATCAAAGGAGGGAAAAAAGTAGAGGGAGAAGTAACTATATCTGGTTCAAAGAATGCATCCCTACCTATTATTGCAGCTAGCATATTAAATCAGGGGAAAACAACCTTATACAATGTACCAAACATACATGATACACAAATGATGTTTGAAATTTTGAGAAAATTAGGAGCAACTGTGACAAAAAAGAAGAATAAAGTAATAATAGACACAAGTGAAATTTGCCAATATGAAATACCAGAAGATTTAATGAGACAAATGCGTTCTTCTGTTATATTTGTAGGGGCACTAGTAGGAAAGTATGGGAAAGTTACTTTTTCTTATCCAGGGGATTGCGATATTTGATGGATACATCGGACAAGTTTAAGATAAATGAATGGATTAGAGAGTTTGAAGATTAGTAGAAGGTTTAATTACCTTCTATTTTTATATTCTACAGAAAATTGCTTTGAAATTTTTGCAGACGAACTAAAACGAGGCATATATGCTTATTAAAAGGTTAAAAACTTTTATCATGCATCTTTTGTTCTATTCAAAATTAAATTTAAGAAAGCGAGAGTGATATTTATGAAAAGAGAAGAAATTATAGAATCAATTAAGAAGATTGAAAGAATAAGTAATGAATTAATACAAACAAAAGAAAAAATAAAAGATGAAGAATTAGAAAAATATTTTTGTAAACTAGAAAAAGTAAGAATGGATATGTATGATGCAGTAATGCAAGAAAACTTATGGAGAGAATTTATGGAAGATGAAGTAACAGAATTTATAGACTATAACTATAAAGCAAAAGTAGAAGATGACATATTAAAAATACATATTCCATAAAAAATTCCACCAATCAAAAAAGTAATCAAAGATGATAATATTTATTGTTCCTGTTATATGGTACAAGGATATTATTCAGACAAACCATATGCTGAAGTTTATGTATTATCAGCTGATGAAATTACAAAAATAATTAACCAAAAAATAAGATAAACATATATACAAATATAGCAAAATTTTAGTAAAAAAATTAAAACAAATTTTGCTATATCTATTTTTATAAGAAATGCAGTAATATAAAGAGTTTTAAGGAAAAACAATTAAATAAAACTGTCTAGAGTAGAGGGGACATATACAATATGTGCCCTCTACAAGTGTACCATTTAAGGAAGGTACGATTAGAAAATTATGGAGGTGATTTAGATGAGAAGTGGAATGACATTGCAGAACAGAGATATAGAATTATTAATATTTTTAGGAAAGTATAAAATAATAGCATTAGATAATACAAGATATATTTATGAAACAAAGATATATCAAGAAAAAAGAATTGTGTTATTAGCAAAATATGACTATGTAAGAAGACTAAAGCACAGATATATTACATTAGGGAGTAAAGGAAAAGAATATTTGTTAGAAAGTGGATTTGAAGTAAGAAATCATTGTAGAAATGAAAACAATATGGAAAGATTAAAGGTAATAAGTGATATAGCAAGCTGTTTGATACAAGATAACTTAACTTTTACACCTAGTTGGAACATGAAAAAAGAAGATGAACCAACAACTTATTCAAGAAGATACATTGGAAATTTAGATTACAATGAAGAAAATTTTTTAATATATGCAGTATATGAAGGAAAAGATGATAAATATATAAAATCAATTTATTACGATATAAAAAAAGAAAATGGATATGCCAATGTAATGATATTTACAAAATCATGCCATTAATAAATATGGAAATATTAGCAAGGCTACATTACTATTTTAATGAAAATGATAATTATAAAAATATCTATTTATTTGGATTAGAAGAATACGAAAGTATAATTAAGCAATATTTATCTAAATGTGAATATCAAAGTTTAAGTAGAAGAAAAATCAATGAATTATTAGTAAGATATAGAGAATCAGGAGGTGAAGAAGATGAATCTTTATAAAATAAATGAGACATTACAGCATTCATATTATCAAATGCCACAAGAATTGTTTTGTAATGAAAAATATAAAAAGCTAAGCATAGAAGCAAAAGTAATTTATGCATTTTTACTAAATAGAATGAACTTATCAAGAATGAATAAATGGATCAATGATAAAGGAGAAATTTATTTAATTTATACTAGAAAAGAGATACAAAGTAAATTAAATTTAAGTGATAAGCCAGTAACAAGAGCATTTAAGGAATTAAGGGAAGCAAAACTCATAAAAGAAGAAAAACAAGGATTTGGAAAACCTAATTTGATTTATATAGGTAAGATTGAACAAGAAGAATTACAGATTAATGATATTGATACAGAAAATGTATTGGCAGATAATCAAATAAAAGAAGATTATTATATAGGAGAGAATACGATTCAAGAGACAGAAAATTTACGAGTAAATAAGAAAGATAATAAAAAACATAAAAATAATAATATAGATGTTAGTCAGTCTAAAAGAGAAACAAAAAATTTAGAAGATATAAAACAAAAATGTGAGTTATATTTGTTTAAAGAAAACCAAAGAAATATTATAGAGAATGCATTAGACATTATGTTTTATTCAAATAACTTAAAAATTGTTCCAAAAAATCAACTAAAAGCAAGCATTTATTAAAAGTAAATGACTTGCTTTTTAGTATGCCTTAAAAAAGATCATATTTATTGATGATGAGAATATTTTTTAAGAGAGGTGGTGTATTTGAATGAAGAAATAAACAAATCAAAAATACATAAAAATAAAAAGGATAAATTACCATTTGCAGTATTTATTTGTCCGAAAGCAAGTGTTGGTGATACTAAAGATTATAGGCAGGTATTCACCGATATTATTTCCGATAGAATAAAAGAAAAATATAAATAAAAGCAAAACAAAAATTCGCAAAATTATTGCAAAATAATTAAAGATATGATATAAAATATAAGTGGGTTGCAATAAGAATTTAGAAAATAGAAAAGTGAACTTGCAAGAATTTGTTGCAAGTTCGAAATGAAAGAAAAACATAAATAAATTATTATAAATTTTAAATGATTGAAAGAAAGGAGTATCAATATGGGAAGCGATTTAGTAAATAAAACGGAAAAAGATTTCGAGAGTATTAAGCATACAAATGAAAATAGAATTGAATTTTGGTATGCTAGAGAACGGCTGACAATGTTAGAATATAGTAAATGGGGAAATTTTAAAAATGTAATAAATAAAGCAAAAGAAGCTTGTAAAGGGAGTGATATTGCAGAAGAGGAACATTTTGCCGATGTTGGGAGGGTGTTAAAAGTAGGTAATAATGCAGAAATGGAAATTAATGATTTAAGTTAACTAGATATGCTTGTTATTTAATTGCACAAAATGGAGATAGTAGAAAAAAAGCAATAGCACTTGCTCAAACATATTTTGCAGTTCAGACTAGAAAACAAGAAATAACAAGACAAGAATATGAGCAGTTAAGCGAAGATGAAAAGAAATTATTGAACTAACAAGTTTTTCTTGTTAGTTCAATTTATAATAAACTTACCATCTTTATGAACTAAAGTATCTCCATTTTGGGCATTCTTAGGAATGTCATCTATGGGGATATTTTCTGATTTGTTAGTATTTAGATTCCTACAAACTGCGAAATCTATACCAATATCAGAAATTTTATAATATTCTGGTAAAACACTTATTTTTGGAGAAAGAGTAGCATAACTGCATTCACTTAAAAGCTTATCAATATCATTTGCATTTGCTGAAATTCCTTTAGTATCTACACGAAAATCTTTTGAAGAAACTTTTTTTATAGCTTCTCCAACTTCTGGATTTGCCTCTTTTAAGTAAGATTTAGGAATATTATATATAGTTTTAGAAGAATAATCAAAGCAAACTGCGAAATTTTCCTCAAATTTTGCAAAATGCAGATTTGTATTATCAGGTAAATTTTCTAATATTTTATCATTTGATTGTAATTCTAAATAGTTTTGCAATTCATGAATAAAGTTATCAACTAAACTGCCGTTGATATTATCATGAATTTTATTATGTAATAAATTTAAGCTATTTAATGAAAAGTTTAAAAAATCGTTCAAAATAATTCCTCCTTATGGTATAATTTGTTTGGTGGTAATAATGAAAAAGTTAAAAAATGTAATAATGATTATAGTAATACTAATATGTATAAGCAATATGAGTTTTGCACATGGTGGTAATATTACAGGTTGGAAAGATAAAGATTCAAAAAATATAACTGAATATAATGGGAAATATTATGGTTACCACAAAGAAGATGGAGTAGCCCATTATCATCAAGTAAAATGGGAAGAAGAAAATAAAAAATGGGTAATTGTTATGCCAGCTGTATATTATGACGAAAAGTTTAATAAAATAGAAAATGATTATGATGAAGATACAAATAAAATTGAAGTACAATTAGTAGAAGTGGTAGATGGAGATACTGCAAAATTTAAAATGAATGGAAAGCAAATTACTGTTAGATTTTTAGGATAAATACAAAAGAAACTGTACATCCAGAAATTGGAGAAGAAGAATGGGGAAAAGAAGCAAGTGATTTTACAAAAGAGAAACTTAAAAATGCTACTAAAATTAAGTTGGAGTTTGATAGTTCTGCAGATGAAAAAGATAAATATGATAGATATTTATCTTGGATATGGGTAGATGATGAATTATTACAGAATTTATTAGTGCAAAATGGATTGGCAGAGACATATATGTTACAAAATAATTATAAATATGCTGGAATGTTACAAGAAAGTGAAGAAATTGCAAAAAATAATAAACTTGGGATTTGGAGTGAAGAAACGAAGGATATACAAAATAGTAAAAACGAAAATAAAATAGTAGAAAATAATCAAACAAATACACAAATAATAATTTGTTATATGCAATGATAGGCATTTCAATCATATTAATGATAAGCATATTTAATATAACACATAATAGGAAAAAAAGAAAGTAGTTATAATAAATTTTTAAAGGATGGAAAGAATAATGAATTGTTTTATGTGCAAGGGGAATTTAGAAAAAAGAAAAGTAAATTATGTAGTTGATTTAGAAGATACAATTATTATTATTAAAGGTGTACCTGCAAAAGTATGTACTCAATGTGGAGAACAATACTTTGATGATGAAACAGCGGAGAATACAGAAGTAACAATTGTAAATTATAAAGAAAAAGTTGCATAAAAATACTATCTACTTACAATAGTTTAATAAAGTTATTTCAAAAAATTAAATAGTAATAAAAAGGTTCTAAAATTTTAAGAATATTCTTGAAATTTTAGAACTTTTAACGTATAATAGCAACAATACAGCACTATGTAAAATAAAATGTTATTGATACTTTTCGGAAGTGGAGGTAATCTATGAAAAAGTCTAATGAAGAAAAGAAAGTTGTAATTTATTGCAGAGAAAGTAGAGATGACTATGGCGAAAACTATGAAAGAATCGAAACACAAAGAGATTTATTAGTAAAATATTGCAAAAGTCATGGTTACACAAATATAGTAGATATTATAATGGATGATGACAAAAGTGGAACAGATTTTAGCAGATTTGATGACATAAAAGAAAGAGCCAAAAACAAAGAAATAGATGTTATAGTTTTCAAAAACTCTGCAAGACTTGGAAGAAATCAAAAAGAAGCCTTAGATTTTGTAGAATATTTAGAAGAACAAGGTATAGAAATAATATTTGAAGATGAACAATACAATGAGGAAATGTTTGGATTATATGCATGGTTTAATGAGAGAAGAGCAAGAGATGACAGTAAAAATATAAGAAGAAATTTAAGGCACAAAATAGAGGAAGGAGACTTACTTGTAAAAGCAATTTATGGATATAACAAAGAAGGAAAACAATTAGTTATAAATGAAGAAACAGCACCAGTTGTACAAGAAATATTTGAACGATATGCTAAAGATTGGGGATATCAAAAAATAGCAACTTATCTAAACAAAAAAGGAATACCAACACCTTCGCAAAGCAGAGGATTTGCAAATGCAAAGCAAACAGCAAATTGGAAAGCACAACATATTGTAAGAATACTAGATGACAGAAGATATATTGGAGATTATGTAGGTGGACTTACAGAAAAATTAAGTTTCAAATCGAAAAAAACGAGAGTAAAACCAAAACAAGAATGGACTATCATAGAAAATCATCACGAGCCAATTATTGATAAAGAATTATTTGAAAAAGTACAAAAAATTAGGAAGAAAAGAAAAAAAGAAAGTGATCAATATAATAATGGCTTTAAATTTGTAGATGTAGAAAATAACTTGTATTCAGGGCTTTTATATTGTGGAAGATGTGGAACAGCCATGTATAAAAGAAAAGGAAGCACGGGAACAAGAAAAAGACCAGATAGTTATTTGTGTAAAAAATATAGCAATGAAGGAACAATAAAGGATATAAGACCAGATTATGGTTGTAAACCACATAGAGTAAGAATTGAATACTTAGACCAAATCGTAAATGCCTATATAGACAATTTAGTCAGTAACCCAGAATTTAAAAGTTTTGTAATTAGCAATGTAAAAGCAATTAGCACAAATAAAGTAACACTAGAAAAAGAAGTGAATAAATCAAAACAAGCTTTAGAAAAATTGGAAAAACAATTTAAACAAGTATATGAAGATAAGCTAAATGACTTAATTCCTGAATTTATATACAAAGATAAAAAACAAGAATTAGAAAAGAAAATGAAAAATGAAAAAGAAAAATTACAAGAAATAGAAAGCAAATTTAATACCTTAAATAAGCTAGAAGATAAAGAAGATTTAATATTTAAAGCAATAGATGATATTAAGAAAAATGGACTAACAAAAGAAGAATTATCAAGACTATTTGATAAAATTGTAGTATTTGACCAACACGAAATAACCGAAGACATCAAACAAGAATATAACTTAAGCAGTGAAATGTATCAAGAACTCTATGAAAATGGGGGCTTAGCATTCCACCTAAAATTCATGTATCCACAAACTATCACAAACAGGAGGATGTGACATAGGAACTAGACCAATTGATTTACATTTAAAAGCATTTGAAAAATTAGGAATAAATATTAACAAAAACTATGGAAATATTACTTGTAGTTGTGATAAAATAGTAGGAGAAAAAATAGATTTAGATTTTCCAAGTGTAGGGGCAACAGAAAATGCTATATTGGCAGCATGTTTAGCCACGGGAAAAACCATAATAACGAATAGTGCAAGAGAGCCAGAAATAGTAGATTTGCAAAGCCTTTTAAATAAAATGGGAGCAAAAATAAAAGGGGCTGGCACAGACATTATTGAAATTGAAGGGGTTAAGAAACTAAAAGATGTTAGTTATAATATTATGCCAGATAGGATTGAGACAGGAACCTTTTTATGTATGGCAGCTATGACAGGAGGGAATATCAAAGTAAAAAGTATTCATTCTAATCATATTACACCAGTCATTCATAAATTAGAAGAAACAGGATGTAAGTTTAAGATTGAAAAAAATGATATAGAAATACAGGCTCCCAAAAGACTGAAATCAGTTGATATTAAAACAATGCCATACCCAGGATTTCCAACAGATATGCAATCTATCTTTGCAACAGCTTTAACGACTGCAAAAGGAAGTTCCATGATTGTAGAAAATTTATTTGAAAATCGATATAAATATACGCAAGAGTTAATTCGAATGGGTGCTAAAATAACAGTAGAGGGAAAAACGGCAGTTATCAAAGGAGTTAGAAAATTATATGGTGCGAATGTAAAAGCAACGGATTTACGAGGAGGAGCAGCATTAGTAATGGCAGGAATAGCAGCCAAGGGAAATACGAAAATAGAAAATATAGAGTATATTTTAAGAGGGTATGATAAATTTGATGAAAAATTAAGAAAGTTGGGAATTGATATTAAGATGGTTAATTAGATTAGACTTTAAAATATCATTTTAAATGTAATATATTATTTTTTAAATAGTATATTGCATTTAAGATGAAAATGTTTAAATAGGATTAGATTTTAAATCTTAAACTTAAGCAAGGGAGGCTTATGGAATGACGAAAAAGCGAAAAGGGAAAGACATGAATTTATATTACATGAATTATGGACAAGCACAAAAAGAAATCAGGAGTGAAGAACTGAAAAGAAAAAAAGAAAAGGAAAGAGAAAAAAGAATTAAACAGAATAAAGCAACAAAAGAAAATGATTTTGATTTTAATACAGAAACAGTCATAGAGATGACAAATAAAAATAAAATCAGAAAAGAGCAAGAACAAAGAAAACGATTTACACAAGAGGAAAGAAAGAGGAAAAAAAGAAAGAAAAGAATTCAGTTTTTTGTCAAAATTTTTCTATTATTAGGTATTATAATAGGAGGAGTTACGTTTGCCATGATTTCACCAATTTTTTCTATTAAAGAGATACAAGTGCTAAATAATGAGAAAGTAAGTAGTGAAACCATTATTAGTTTATCAGAATTAAAGACAGAAGAAAATATTTTTAGGTTTCAGGCATCCAAAGTAATGAGTAAAATAAAGGAAAATGCTTACATTGAAAATGTTAAAGTACATAGAAAAATTCCTGACATAGTACAAATTGAAGTCATAGAGAGAGAACACAATTATAGTGTAGACTATTTAGGTAAATATGCTTATATTAATACCCAAGGTTATATTTTAGAAATAGCACAAGATAACAAACAAAAAATAGTACTTCAAGGAATTCAGTCACCAGAAGAACAGGTAGTAGTAGGAAATCGTCTCAATTATGAAGATTTAGAAAAGTTGGAAGATGTTATTAAAATTATGAATGCTGCAAAAGAATATAAGCTAGATAACAAAATTACTACCATTGATATTCATGACAAAAATGAATATAGTATTTATTTAGAAGAAGAAGGGAAAAAGGCATTTCTAGGAAATCATACCAATTTAAGCAATAAAATGTTATATGTGAATGCTATTATAGAAGAAGAAAGAGGAAAGTCAGGAGAGATTTTTGCCAATGGAGATTTGAATCATAAATTTAGGGTTTATTTTAGAGAAAGCTTAAATGTATAATGGAGTAATCAGAAGGAGGAAAGTAAGTGAAGAATAAAAAAGTGATTAGTGTCGTTTTAGGAATGATGTGTTTTGCTTTAACATTAGGAATATGCATTCAATTAAAGACAGTAAAAGGATCTAATTCTATTATAAGCCAAAATTACGAAGAAAATAATTTAAGAGCAGAAGTTTTAAAATATAAAGAGAAATATGATAATAAGTACAGAGAATTAGAGAGTGCAGAACAAGAATTGGAAAAGGAAAGACAAAATTCAACTGAGAATAATAGGGATTTGGAACAAAAGGAAGAAGCTATTAAAAAAGGTAATAAGATGATAGGAATTACAGAAGTAACAGGACCAGGTGTTATTGTGACTTTGAGTGATAGCAAAAAAGATGCTAGTTCTGTCTTAAATGCGAATGAGTTAATTGTTCATGATGCTGATGTTTTAAGTGTAATTAATGAATTAAAGAATGCAGGAGCAGAGGCAATCTCCATTAATAACCAGAGATTAGTGCCAACAAGTAGTATTGTATGTGGAGGCAATATTATAGAAATTAATGGAGAAAAGGTTGGTGCACCATTTGAGATAAAGGCAATAGGTCTTCCAGAACAATTAGCAGCTTTGTCAAGACCAGGAGGCTATTTGCAATACTTGAAAAGAGATACCATAGAAGTGGATTTAAAAAAGTCAAATAGTATAACCATAGCAAAATATACAGGTGTTATTACTTATAAATATGCAGAAAATTCAAAGTAGTAAGAAACGATTCAGACGTTGTTTTCTATATTTCTAATTGAAATGTATTACCTCTGAATAGATACAGTAGTAAAATAACTATTTTAGAATAGAAAGGATTGAAAATGAAAACAAATAGAAGAAAAGAAAAAATTACCATGTCAATTGCCATTAGCATTGCCTGTTTTGCCTTAGTATTAGTCATGTCAATGCAGTTTAAAATTGTTAATGAGACAGATATTACAGAGATTGAAAATATGAGAGAAACTGAACTTAGGGCAGAACTTGCTAATTGGAAAGCAAAATATGAAGAGACAGAAACCAAATATGAAGAAATTAAAGAAAAAGTTGATGAGTATAAACAAACCAGACAATCGAATGAAGAAACAGGAAAATTAGTAGATTCTGAATTAGAACAGGTTGATATGATACTAGGTAAGACTAACGTAGAGGGTGAGGGAATAGAAATTGTTTTGAGAGAAACAGAAAATGAAGAAATTAGTAAAATTAGTGCAAATGATTTGTTAGTTATTGTGAATTCACTAAAATTAGCAGGAGCAGAGGCAATTTCTATTAATGAAGAGAGAATTACTAATATGTCAGATATTGTTACTATTAATGATACTTTTATTAAGGTAAATGGACAACGAATTTTGGCTCCTTATGTGATAAAAGCAATTGGAAATCAAACCTATTTAGAAAGTTCGTTGTTAGGAAATGGCGGTTATGTAAGTCAATTAGAACAAATAGGACATAATGTATCAATTGAAAAAATGAATAAAGTAAAAATTAATTCTTATAACAAGGAAATTAAAATAAAGTATATAGAATGAGGAGGAAGGTAGTATGATAGCTATAGCCATTTTAATAGGATGTATCTTAGGTGCTATTATTGGAATGAATGCACCAATGATTTCTTACACATATTCTAGCTATTTAGCAATTGCTATTATAGCAGCATTGGATACAGTGTTTGGAGGGATAACGTCAGTTATCAAGAAGAATTTTGATTTAAAAATATTTGTAACAGGTTTTTTCGGAAATGCGATATTGTCTATTTTATTAACTATTTTGGGACAGAAATTAAATGTAGATATTTATTTGGCAGCTATTGTAGTATTTGTAGGTAGAATGTTTATGAATTTAGGGATTATAAGAAGATATTACGTGGATAAATGGTCAAACAGATTAAAGAGAAAAAACGAAAAACAAGATTAGATGAGAAAATATTACAAAAATGTTACAAAAACATTACAAAAATATAACAAAACCTATTGACATTTGTCCAAAAATGTAATATATATACACTTAGAAAAATTATACTGTAAATGGAGGAATTAACTTGGCAATCGGAGATATCATTGTAGGTATAGACATAGGAACAAGTAAAGTTTGCACAGTTGTAGGAGAAGTCAACAACTTTGGGCAAATTGAAATTATATGTAATACCTCATACAAATGTAGTGGACTAAAGAAGGGGAAAATAATAAACGAAGAAGATATCAGCTTAAGTATAGCAAAGACGATAAAAAATGCAGAAGAAGAAACCAATTTAAAGATTAATTCAGCCTATATAACCATTCCAGGGAAATATATAACAATTGTACAAAATAGCATTACGAAAGATGTCAAAGATAAATATGCTGGCATATCTATAAGAGATGTGCAAAATGCCATTATGCAGGTAAAAGATATTGAAATTCCAGAAAATAAAACATTGATAGATATTGTTCCAGACAAGATAACGTTAGAAAATGGGACAGTTGTCACAGATCCTGTAGGCAATTTGAGTTCTAATTTTACCATAAGTGCACAAGTAATTTTAGCCAACAAAGATTATGTAAGACAATTAAATGGTATTTTTAAAAAGGCAGGATTGGAGATAGATGGAATTGTACCAATCACATTAGCAGAAAGAAATCTAATTCTAGATAAAAATGAGCTACATGATAATATAATGTTGTTAGACATAGGAGCAGGGAATATAGACATTGGTGTTTTTGAAGGTTCCACCTTTATTTATACGAATTCCATACCATTGGGTGGTGATAATATTACCAATGATATTGCATTAGTATTGAATATTTCAGAAGAAGAGGCAGATAAATTAAAGAGACAATATGGACTAGCTTTAAAATCTTTTATTGATAACGACAATGACATCATATTAAATACTTCAAAGGACGAGAATAAAAATAGAATTATTAAAAGTTCTGAATTGATTGAAATTATAGAAGCAAGAATTGAAGAAATGTTCTCTATTATTAATAAAGATATTACTAACCAAGGGGTGAAACAAAAAATCAATAATGTTGTTTTAACAGGGCAAGGAATTATTAATATTAATAAAAGTGATGTAGCAGGAAAAATCAATTTAAATATTCCTGTCAAGATATCAACAGGAAGAGCAGTAAGTACAGTAAAAGCAAGTTACCGAACTAGTTATGCTCTAGTTAGATATATAGCTGCAAGACCTTTTGCTAAAACTGTATCAAGTAGCATTGATACACAAAATAGTGAGAATTTTCTCAAAACAATAATGGAGAGGATAAAAGAATTTTTTTATTCCTAAAAATTTAGTTATTAATTTTAAATTAGCCATTTGAGCAAAATTATTTAAGTCAATTATAGAGGTTTTGCCAATTGTAAATGACTTATAGGTTAGCTAGGATAGCTGATAGAATATAAGAATAAAGAGGGAGGAAGAACTAAATGATGGATTACAATGACGATAATACAATTACAATGATGGATGGAACAGCTACTATAAAAGTTATAGGTGTTGGAGGTGCTGGAAACAACGCTGTTAATAGAATGATTGATATGGGAATAAAAGGTGTTGATTTTATTGCTGTCAATACAGATAGACAAGCTTTACAAACATCCAAAGCAAGTACAAAAATACAAATAGGAGAAAAAATAACAAGAGGACTAGGAGCAGGCGCAAATCCTGATATTGGAGCACAATCAGCAGAAGAAAGTAAAGCTGAAATATCAGAAGTATTAAGAGGAGCTGATATGGTATTTGTTACAGCTGGAATGGGTGGAGGAACAGGTACAGGAGCAGCACCAATTGTAGCTTCTACAGCAAAAGAAATGGGAATCTTAACCATAGGTGTTGTTACCAAACCATTTACATTTGAAGGAAAGAAAAGACTTTCACAAGCAGAAAGAGGAATTGAAAGCTTAAAAGGAAAGGTAGATACTTTAGTAGTTATACCAAATGATAAATTATTACAAATTATTGATAGAAAAACATCTATTATTGAAGCTTTTAAGATGGCTGACGATATATTAAGACAAGGTGTACAAGGAATTTCAGACTTGATTGCTATACCAGGTTTAGTAAACTTAGACTTTGCTGATGTAAAAACCATTATGTTAAATCAAGGAATGGCACACATGGGAGTTGGAAAAGCAGCAGGAGAGAATAGAGCAGAAGATGCTGCCAAAGAAGCAATCCAAAGTCCATTACTAGAAACCTCAATTGAAGGAGCAAAAGGTGTTATTATTAACATTACTGGTGGCGAAGATTTAGGATTACATGAAGTTAATACAGCAGCTGAACTTGTTCAACGCAGTGTTGATCCAGAAGCTAATATTATCTTTGGTACAGTAACAGATCCAAGTATGGCAGACGAAATTCAAATTACCGTTATTGCAACAGGATTTGAGACAAATGGGGAGCCAATTTCAAGTATTGGTGTAGAAAATATTGTTTCAAAAACTTGGGAAAAGAAAATTAATTCTATACCAGCAAGTACAGAAGCAGGTTCATCACAAAATGATTTAGATATACCTTCTTTCTTAAGAAAAAATAAAAATAAAAATATGTAATTAAACTTTGTAAGAAGAGAATAGTAAAGAAATAATCGAAAAAAGTGTCGATTATTTCTTTTTTTCGCCAATAAGAAAAGACAGCTTTTTTAAAAAGAAGATACTATAATAGTCATGCAGGTGATAGCATGACTATTTATATTGATATAGTATTAATGGAAAATCTAATAATGAATTTTATTATTTTATTAGCAACAGGAATTGTTTTAAAAGAAAAAATAAAAGTGATAAGATTCTTATTAGCAAGCTTGTTAGGAGCTATCTATTCAGTTGTATCGTATTTATCAATTTTAGAAATTTATACAAGTATGATATTAAAAATAATTTTATCTATCGTGATGATATATATAGCCTTTAATCCACAAACCATAAAAAATATGTGGAAAGATATCTTGCTATTTTATTTAACTTCTTTTGTATTTGGGGGAGCAGCATTTGCTCTTATTTACATAGTAAAGCCACAAGATATATTAATGAAAAACGGATTGTTTTTAGGAACCTATCCATTAAAAACTATTGTATTAGGTGCAATTATTGCGTTTATTGTTATCATGACAGCATTTACGGTAGTAAAATCTAAAATTACTAAAAAAGATATGTTTTGTGAAATAGAAATTGAAATTAATAAAAAGAAAATAAATACCATAGCTATGATTGATACAGGAAATTTACTCAAAGAGCCGATAACAAATACACCTGTTATTGTTGTAGAACATACACTTTTATATGATTGTATGCCAAAGGAGATTTTAAATCATTTAGATGAATTATTAGGAGGTGAATTTGAAAATATACCAGAGGAAATAAAAGAAAAATATATTTCGAAACTAAAGTTTATTCCTTTTTCTTCTTTAGGAAAACAAAATGGCATGTTATTAGGAATAAAAGCAGATACCGTTACGATAAAAGGTATTGATAAAGAAGAGAAAAAAGAAAATATTATAATTGGAATATATAATAAATCATTAACAAAAAGGGGAGAATATAGGGCTTTGATGGGAATAGAACTATGATAAGAGAGGAGTGAAATAAAATGAATATTTTTGAGTTTGTAAAAAATGGCATTAATACCATTTGTGCCAAATATATCAATGAGAAGGATGAAATAGAGTATTTACCGATATTCTATATTGCAGGAAGTCAAACGCTTCCACCACCATTATCACCAGAAGAAGAGGCGGAATTAATTGGAAAATTAAGTCAAGAAGACAATTTAGCAGTTCGACAAAAACTAGTAGAGAGAAATCTAAGATTGGTTGTTTATATTGCTAAAAAGTTCGAAAATACCGGTATTGGAATAGAAGATTTAATATCTATTGGTACCATTGGATTAATGAAGGGGGTTAATACTTTTAATTCAGATAAAAAGATTAAATTGGCAACTTATGCTTCTAGATGTATTGAAAATGAAATACTTATGTATTTAAGGAAAAACAATAAAATAAAAGGAGAGGTTTCAATTGATGAACCATTGAACAAAGATGGAGATGGTAATGAATTGTTACTTTCTGATATTTTAGGTACAGAACCTGATATTACTTCAAGAAATTTAGAAGACGAAGTGGATAAGTCACTTTTACGTGCTTCTATTAGTAAATTAAACGATAGAGAAAAAAACATTATGGAAATGCGATTTGGCTTTCAAACGGGGAAAGAGAAAACACAAAAAGAGGTAGCAGATGAATTACGGTATTTCGCAGAGTTACATATCAAGACTAGAGAAGAAAATTATTGACAAAATGAAAAAGGAAATTGCCAGTAAAATAGGATAAAGAAATAAAAGCATAAAAAAACCAAATTTGGAAATACTTAAAATAAGTAAATTCAAAGGAGGTTTTTCTTTTGTTAAACAACAAAGTAGAAATATGTGGTGTGAATACATCAAAATTACCAGTATTAAGTAGAGAAGAAAAAGAAGAACTATTTATAAAAATAAAAGCTGGAGATGAGGAAGCAAGAAATATATTTATTCACGGAAATTTAAGATTAGTATTAAGTGTAATACAAAGATTTTATGGTAGGGGAGAATCAGCAGATGATTTATTTCAAGTAGGATGTGTAGGATTAATCAAAGCAATTGACAATTTTGATTTAAGCCAAAATGTGCAATTTAGTACCTATGCTGTGCCAATGATAATAGGAGAGGTAAAAAGATACTTAAGAGATAATAATAGTATAAGAGTAAGCAGGTCAGTAAGAGACTTGGCTTATAAAGCTATTCAATTTAAAGAAAGATATACAAAAGAACATGGAAGGGAACCTAAAATAGATGAGATAGCAAAAGAATTAGGTGTTGAAAAAGAGGATATTTCCTTTAGTTTTGACGCGATACAAGATCCTGTTTCTTTGCAAGAACCTGTGTACAATGATGGCTCGGAGGGAATTTATATTATGGATCAAGTAAAAGATAGTAAAAATACAGATGAAATGTGGACAGAAAAGATGGCAATTGAAGGAGCTTTACAAAAGCTAAATGAAAAGGAAAGAATGATTGTAGTAAAAAGGTTTTTTGATGGAAGAACACAAATGGAAGTGGCCGATGAAATTGGTATTTCACAAGCACAAGTTTCCAGATTAGAAAAAAGTGCAATAGGGCATATAAAAAGATTTTATAAATAGCTAAAAGAGTATATGGGAATATACTCTTTTCCAATGTATTTACCTTTTTATCTATTTATTTTGGAAATAAATAGATAAATTATGAATATATATAATAAAAAGAAATAAAGACCACAGTGTTAATAATAAAACTATATCACGAAAGTGATATAACATAAAGTTTTGGGTAAACTTTAAACCCTAATATATTATACAAGGAGAAATGAAATGCAAGATAAAGGTTTGGATTTTAAGCATAAAGAAGTAGTTAATATTAGTAATGGAAAAAGGTTAGGGTATGTGCAAGACGTTTGTGCTGATTTGGAAACAGGTACAATAACATCTATCATGGTTGCAAGAAAGAGAATAGATATAAATTTAGCAAATGCTTGATAGAAAGTAGATATATGAGTTTTACATTTGAAGAGAAAGTAGGAAAAAGGACAGGCTATATGGTAAAAGAAAAATATATTTATGATGTGATTTGTAAAGTGGAATTATAGGTAAAGAAGAGTATATGAAAGTATGCTCTTTTAAAGTGCAAATTACAATTCATAGCTGTTTGCAATGGAACGATGAAAAGAGTCTTCTAAAAAATGTTCAACCAAGCTCGGGGCGAGCTAATCATCGCAGAAATTCTAAATCCATTTTTTGGCACCCTTCCAAGGCAAGCTTGAACTCTTTCCAAAAAATAAATTAAGAATTTCTAGCTTGATTACTCTACATTCGCTTGACTTTCACATTTTTTAGAAGACGCTTTTCTTGTCCAAAAATTTATTTAGCTGTGACAGTAAAACACAAAAATAAAAGAACAAAAATTCGTAAAAACTATTGAAAATATGTTTGAGATGTGATATAAATATAGAAGATAAAGATAAACTTTTACTATTTAGAAATTTTAAATAGCGAAAGTTGGAAAAGAGGTAAGAAATGGAACAAAATAATAGTATTAAATTATTTGAAGATAAAAATATTAGAGTAGCATGGAATGAAGAGGAAGAAAATTGGTATTTTTCAGTAGTAGATGTGGTTGGAATTCTTACAGATAATGATTACCAAAAATCGAGAAATTATTGGAAATGGCTTAAAAATAAGTTAAATCAAGAAGGAAGTCAGTTGGTTAGTGATACTAACCAACTGAAAATGAAATCTACTGATGGAAAATATTATAATACTGATGTAATGAACACAGAACAAATTTTAAGATTAGTACAATCAATTCCATCAAAAAAAGCAGAGCCATTTAAATTATGGCTTGCACAAGTTGGAAAAGAAAGAATTGATGAAGCTTATGATCCAGAGATAACAATAAATAGAGCATTAGACACTTATAGAAAAAAGGGCTATTCAGAAGAATGGATTAACCAAAGATTAAAAACAATAGATGTAAGAAAAGAATTTACAGATGAACTAAAAAGAGTAGGTGTTAGTAAAAATAAAGATTTTGCAATATTAACAAATATGCTAACTCAAGTTTGGAGTGGATATTCTGTAAAAGAATATAAGAATTTGAAAGGTCTGAAAAAAGAAAATTTGCGTGATAATATGACAAATATGGAATTAGTTTTAAATATGTTAGCAGAAACATCTTCTACAGAAATATCAAAAAGTACAAATAAAAAAGGAATCAAAGGTGCAGAACAATCAGTTATAAAAGGTGGAAACATTGCTAAACTTGCTAGAGAACAATTAGAAAAAGAAACAGGAAAAAAAGTAATTTCTGATAAAAATGCCAAAGAAATAAGGCAATTGGACAAATAAAATATCAAATATTGCTGAAATAGGAAAAATATGGTAAAATGATAGTGAGATTGGAGGCGATGAATATGCATGAATGTATGTTATGTGAAAGAGATATGAAAAAATCTAAAAGCCAATTTGGGAATGGTTGTATTAATAATATATTCAAATTTTTAAATATGAGGAAACCAGCTAGAGGAAAAAATAAGGAACAATTTTTATATAAAAACATTATGAATAAAACAAATATTTCAAGAATTAATAAAGAACAAAAAATTTGGTTAGCTGATAGGTATTTAACATATCAATATTTAGACAAATTACATTATGGGAATTTTGATAAATTAAAAGAACAGATAAATACAGATATTGATAATATTAATCAAGTAGAAAAATTTGAAGAAATGATAACAACAAGAAAAATGAAACTAAAAGAAGCCTACGATTTATATAAAAGAGAAAGAAAATTTGAGAATAATCTTTCAAAATTAGAAAATAGTAATTATGAAGAAGATGATGAGAAACTAAAATTATTAATTACAAGTTTTAGTTATATATTCAATATGTATAGAAATAAAAATCAGTATGAAAAGTATGCATTTTGGCAAACAGTAATTGAAGTTGGAGGAAGATACGCAAATTTTAAAATAGCAGCAGAATTTTTACAACATTCGTTAGAAGAAAAACCAGAAGATTTATTTTTTACAGAAGGAAAGATTGTTGAAGAAATAAAGAAACAAGAACAATTTCAGAAAACAATAAGTAAAATAATAAAAAAATATGGAAGTAATAATAATGAATTTGTGTTTGATAGTAATGTAGATGAAGATTTTCCAGTAAGTTTTAGTGATAAGGATTTATACTTTGCAATCAATAAAGCAGAATTGAAGATGATAGGAAAAAAACAAAATGAAAATTGGAATTTAGATATTAAATTACATGATAGATATGATTATTCTGAATTTAAAAAGATTGATAAATATTATAAAGATACTGGTAGTGTTTCAAAAAGTATATTTTCAAGTACACTATATAATTTGGCATGGTATTCCATGAAATTTAATGTAATGAAAGAATATAATATAGATATTACCTTCAAAATGAAAGATTTCGAGGTGATAGACTTATGAAAAAAGTGATTTTTGTTTCAATAATAATATTATTATTGTTGTTAATTGTTTTGATATTATATACAAATGATATGCAAATGAATGAATGCTTAGAATTAAGAGTACCAAAGTTAACAAAGAGAGAAGTATGTGAATTGCAAGATAGTGATTTATTTAATGATGAAGAAGTAATAAAAATATATTTATCAAAAAATCAAGAAAAAAATATGATAAAAAAAATTGAAAAAAATGAAAATTGGAAAAACACAAAATTAGATGAGAGACTAGAAGAAAGATTAGAATTTCATACTAGAGAAAATATATATTATGAAATTCCTAAAATTGAAAATTATTATTGGATATTTACGAATAGAAGTAATGGCGTAAATGATAAACATAGTATTGATGAATTATTAGAAGATAGAATGTACTATGCCATATCTTTGGGAATACTGGATATGGATAGTGATATTTTATATTATTATGAATATGATAAATGAAATTATAAATATAAGAATTTCAACTGTTCGGAATTTTTGAATAGTTAAAAACGACAATAAATACCACAACAAGAATAAATAATTAATGGAGGAAATATATGGATAGGAAAGAGAATAATATAATAATTTATCAAGACGAAGATGGAATTACGAAAGTTACTGTTAGATTTGTAGATGAGGATGTATGGCTAACTCAAAATCAAATTGCAGAAATATATAAAACAACTCAAGAAAATATCTCTATGCATATAAAAAATATTTATAAGGATAAGGAATTAAACAATGATTCAACTAATAAGAAATTCTTATTAGTTCAAAATGAAGGTAATAGGCAAGTAAAAAGAAATATAGACCACTATAATTTAGATATGATTATAGCGTTAGGATATAGAGTACAATCACAAGTTGCTACAAGATTCAGAGTATGGGCAACGCAAAGATTGCATGAATATATTCAAAAAGGTTTTGCTCTTGATGATGAAAGACTAAAACAAGGTGGAAATAGATATTTCAGAGAATTATTGCAAAGAATTAGAGATATTCGTTCATCTGAAAGAAACTTTTATCAACAAGTTACAGATATATATGCTACTTCAATAGATTATGACCCACGTTCTGACTTAACAAAGAAGTTTTTTGCAACAGTTCAAAATAAGCTTCATTATGCAGTTCATGAACATACAGCAGCAGAAATAATATATGAAAGAGTTGATAATGAAAAGCCATTTGTTGGAATGACTAATTTTAAAGGAGAATATGTAACAGTTGATGATGTAAAAATTGCTAAAAATTATCTTTCAGAAATTGAATTACAAAGGCTAAATTTATTAGTTTCTCAATTTTTAGATTATGCAGAATTCCAAGCACTGGAACAAAGAGCAATGACAATGAATGATTGGATAGAGGAACTTGATAATCAAATCATACAAAATAAAAGAAAATTACTTGAAGGTAATGGAAAAATATCACATAAAGAAGCAATTGAAAAAGCAGAAAAAGAATTTGAATTATATAGAGAAAGAGAAATGAAACAACTAGAAAGCGATTTTGATAAAGTTATAAAAATGTTAAATTCAAATAATAAATTAACTTAAAAAGAGGAGATAAAAAATGGAAGAACAAATAAAAGAACTGACTTTATTATTGTTATATTTAAATTCATGGGTAGAAAAAGAACCATATGGAGAACTTCGTAGAGCTTGGAAGGGATATGATTTTGATATTTTAAATAAATTAGAAGATGAACATTTAATAGGTGGAAGTAGCCATAAAGCAAAATCTACATATTTAACAGAGGAAGGATTAGAAAAAGCAAAAGAACTAATGAAAAAATATAATATTAAAGAAAATTAAAGTATGAAATTAGGAAGGATATAGAGTATCTATACCTTCTATTTTTATGCGAAAAATTAAATTTAAGAAAGCGAGAGTGATATTTATGAAAGGAGGAGAAATTATAGAATCAATTAAGAAAATTGAAAAAATAAGTAACGAATTAATACAAACAAAAGAAAAAATAAAAAATGAGGAATTAGAAAAATACTTTTGTAAACTAGAAAAAGTAAGAATGGATATGTATGATGCAGTAATGCAAGAAAACTTATGGAGAGAATTTATGAATGATGAAGTAACAGAATTTATTGACTATGACTACAAAGCAAAAGTAGAAGATGACATATTAAAAATACATATTCCAGAGAAAATTCCACCAATCAAAAAAGGTGCAAATTATACTCGGAAAAAGAATTACAAATAATATTGCCAGAATAGCAAGAAAATATGAAGGACTATTTTATGATAAATTCACAATAACAATTATAAAAATATATGATGATGGAAAGATATGGGATGCAGATAACAGAAATGTAAAGCCAATTCAAGATGGATTAATACATGGAAAAGTAATTAAAGATGACAATATTTATTATTCTTGCACCAACAACTTATTCAAGAAGATACATTGGTAATTTAGATTATAACGAAGAAAATTTTTTAGTATATGCAGTATATGAAGGAAAAGATGATAAATATATAAAATCAATTTATTATGATATAAAAAAAGAAAATGGATATGCCAATGCCATGATATTTACAAATAACATAGAAAAAATAGTATTACATGAAAAAGGATTTTATTTTGGGAACAAATATACAATTTTGATTCCTTATAATGAATATGGCAAATTTTTAATGAAAAATAATTATGCAATAAGGCACAGTATATATTTGAGAATTAAAGAGATGTATGATGTAGAATTATCAGAATTATTAGTAAGATATAGAGAGTCAGGAGGTGAAGAAGATGAATCTTTATAAGATAATAGAAAAAATGTACAATAGGAGGAATAAAAATGAAATTGTTATTAGCTTCTCAAGGATTTTTAACGAAAGAAATAGCAAGTGAAGTTGAAACAGTAGTAGGTAAAAATTTGAATGAAATTAACATAGCTATAGTAAATGAATCATACCTAGAATTAGATAGAGATAAAGATAAAAGATGGGTAATTAAAGAACTTAGTTGTTTAGAAAAATACATAGGTGGAAGAATAGATTTTATAGACTTTAAGAGATTGCCAAAAGATGAAATATCTAAAAGAATTGAGCAAGCAGATTTAATTTATTTTGTAGGTGGTAGCAAAATGTACTTGCGAGAATTATTAGAGAGTATGATTTGAAAGATATTATAGACAAAATGATTAAAAGAAAAGTAATAATGGGAACATCAGCAGGTTCTATTATATGGGGAAAACAGATTGAATCTGAAACATACTTTAAAGAAAGATATAATAAAAATGTAAAAGACATAGTTGATAGAGATTATGGAATTGTTGATTTCAATATTATTCCACATTAATTGTTGATGTATCTATTAAAATTATACAAATAATGTAGTACAATAACAATGTCAACAACAAGAGTAGATACAAAATGACTTAAGAAAAGTTTATAAAAAGGAAGGAAATACGAAAAAGTCAAATTTTCAAAAAAGTAATAAGAATTGTTGATTACTATTTTAAGAGAGGAGGTAATCAAACCAGACAGCAAGAGGCAGAAAATTTGCGAATTGCATTTTGAAGGAAACCTTAACTGTGTTTGTATAGCAAAAGAATTAGGAATAAGTCCACAATATGTATCAAAAGTTTTAAAAGGACATCCTAACTATAAAAAAGAAAATAAGAAGTAAGATAAAACATAAAAATTATCTTGAGAGAAAAAAGACAAATAGACAGTTAAGAACAAAAATTTTGAAGGAGAAAGAAGATTATGAATTAGAGTATTTAAGACATCTACAATGGCAACATGTAATTGAAATGTCAAAAAAATACTTAGTCTAATTATGTTCAAAATATTGTTCCAAAAAATCAACTAAAAGCAAGCATTTATCAAAAAAGTAAATGACTTGCTTATTTATTTGCCTTAAAATTAAAAAAATAAAGAAGGGAGGAGATAAGTTTTAGCATACATTAATCTAACTTTGAATATTAATTAGAAACAAGAGGAGGCAGCCTATGGAAAAAAAGCAAATTATATCTAATAAACAAGTAAAGTTAGAGATTGAATTGATATTAAATAGAAAATTGTTTCAAAATAATATAATTAATAGAGAAGTATATGAAAATGTACAAGATGAATTATTGAAAGAAATTAGTAAAGAGATGGATAAAATATAGACATACTAAAAACAATTATATAATAATTGTACCTATAAAGATACTTAAAAAATAGAAAATAAAATTTTCTATTTTTTAAGTGGCTATAATCGCTTTTGCCTTTGAGATTTTCTCATTATATTTGGAAATTCAAATCGGCAAGAAGAAAAGTTTCTTTTAAACTTTTCTTGATAAAAGGAAGGAGATAAAAATATGGATTTATACAATATGAGAAAAGAAATAAGTAGTGGCAAAAGTATATATGACTTACCACTAAAAGTAACATACTATGCGAGAGTATCAAGCGAAAAAGATGAACAATTAAATTCATTAAGTAATCAAGTTTTTTATTTTGAAAACCATATAAAAGAAGTCTCTAACTGGACATTATGCCCACGGATATGTAGATGAGGGTATAAGTGGTACAAGTGTAAACAAAAGAGATTCATTTAAAAGAATGATAGTAGACAGCAAAAAAGGAAAGTTTGATTTAATACTTACAAAAGAAGTAACACGTTTTGCAAGAAATACTTTAGATAGTATCTCTTATACCCAAAAGTTATTAGAAAATGGAGTGGGAGTGTATTTTCAATCTGATAACATTAACACTATTATGCCAGATTCGGAACTAAGATTAACCATTATGGCAAGTGTAGCACAAGATGAAGTAAGAAAATTATCAGAAAGAGTAAAATTTGGATTTAGTAGATCTATTGAAAAAAAGAGAGTGCTAGGAAATAACAATATATTCGGTTATCGAAAAGATAAGACAAAATTAGTCATATATGAAGAAGAAGCAAAGATGATAAGAGAACTATTTGAAATATATTCGCAAGGAGAAATGGGATTTTACAAAATATCAGAATATTTCAAACAAAAAGGATATAAAGGAAAAAATGGAACACCAATATCATCACAAACATTAAGAAGAATTATAAGAAACCCAAAATATAAAGGATATTACAGAACAGGAACTGTAAAAGTAGTAGATTACAAACTACATAAAGCACAAAAGATGCCAAAAGAAGAATGGAAAGTATTTGAATGTAAAGAAAACATACCAGCCATTGTTTCAGAAGAACTATGGGAGAAATGTAATAATATATTAGAAAAGAAATCAGCAAGTTGTTTAAATAGAGTAGAAAATAAAGACGTATTTAAAAGTAGATATGCTTTTAGTGGACTAATTTATTGCAAAGAACACGAAGGAGAAGAACACATGTCAGGATATAATAGAATATCTGGAGCGAAAAGGTCTAATAAACCAGCTTGGGCATGTAGTAGATATATTACATATGGACTAAAAGAATGTGAGAGTCCAATTATACAAGAATCAGAATTAATCGAAATTTTAAAAGTAGTTTTGAATAAGTTTCTTTCTAATAAAGAAGAAATCATAGAAGATTTATTAAACAAGTACAAGAAATATAATTTTACCAAAGACTTTGAAACAGAAATAGCAAATATAGAGAGTAATATAAATGTGATACAAACAAAAAAAGATAAGTTACTAGAACTTACGATTAAAAATCTATTATCTGATGAAGAATTTTACAAAAGAAACGAAGAACTAAATCAAGAAATACAAAGAGAGCAAGAGAAAATAAAAGAACTAAAAGAAGAAAAAGAAAACTTATCTTCTATAGAAGACAACATGAAACAAATAAAAGGAGCATTAGAAAAAGAAATAAAGATAGATGAAAACATAGAAGACTTAATAAAACTATTAGTAGATAAAATATATGTATCAAAAGTAGATGGGGATAGAAAACATATTAAGTTAGAAATCTACTTTAAAATAGGAGAACCAATTACATTAGAAGGAAACTTAAGAAAAAAAGAAAAGCAGGAATATATTATTAATGATGAAAAGTATCTTTTATGTGACAATGATAACCATGAACATTCTACAAAAGAGAACAACTATCAATCTTGCAACCATGACATCTATTATTGTTCCAGGAAGTAATAAGATATTAAATATATTTTCTCAAAATAATGAAATCGTAATTCCATGGCAAAACATCAAATGTATTGGGGATGATTTAATACTAGTAGAGATTTAATCATAGCTGTATGAAAAACACTTACTGTTTATGGCTGAATTTATTGTTAAAAAGCTAATTCTATTTTGGGAAACAAAATGTAAAAATTTCCATAAAAAGTTTCAAAATATATATTGACTTTGAAAAAGAAACATGATATTATTAAAAAGTACCTTGCAACAGACAAAAATAAAAAATATACTTAAGAATTAGTAATAAAAATAAAACTTAAGGAATATAATAAAAACAGTGATTACTAGTTTTTTATTTTGCCCAATTTTTAAGGTAAAATAACTCAAGATAAAAATATTTTTAAAAATTTGTCAAAAAGTGTTGACAAATAAAAAAAGGTATAGTATAATGCAAAACGTTCCGCTAAATGGAACAGAAAAGTACATTGAAAAGTAAACAATAAAATCCTTTAGAGAATAAACCGAAG
>CAOKEO010000024.1 GCA_948467495.1 uncultured Clostridium sp. | reverse complement strand
CTAATAAATCGAGGGCTTAACCAAAATTACAATAAAGCAATCGAGAACCTAAAATAAGAACTTATATTCATCTATGTATTTTTGAGTGTGCTTAACACTATATAATTTTCTAGTGACGATGACATTTAGGGTAATACCTGTTCCCATCCCGAACACAGAAGTCAAGCCTAAGTGTGCCGAAAATACTTGTGGGTTACCCTGCTGGGAAAATAGGTTGTTGCTAGTTTTTTTTATTTTGTAAATATTTTAAATGGAAAAATAGACTAAGAATTAATTTTGTGATTAATTTTTAGTCTATTTTTTAAATTTCTTTGATTTATTTAAAAAATTGTGGTAAAATATGTTTAGTTATAATAATTAGAGAGAAGGAATTAAAATGAATGATGTAGATAATCAATTAAAGGGGAATTTTCAGAGAAAAAATCCTTATAGCGTATTAAATGCTTCTTACGAAACGGTACAAAATCTTCCAAGTGAAAAGAAAAAAGA
The DNA here is from genome assembly GCA_948467495.1 of uncultured Clostridium sp. Taxonomy (GTDB): domain Bacteria; phylum Bacillota; class Clostridia; order TANB77; family CAG-508; genus CAG-269. The sequence continues at coordinate 30,872 of CAOKEO010000024.1, read as the reverse complement.
TGAATTTTTAATGAAACGAATGAAATATTTGAAAACTCAATATTTGAATGAGCTGGAAAAAGAAAGTGACTATCGAAAAAAGAACCAATTAGAGCTTATAATACAGCAAATAGAAGAGGCTTACGATACAGTATCTACAGAAGAAAAAAGAAAACAATATAGAACAGAAGAACAAACAAAGCAGACAGTACAAAAAAGAAAATTAGATGAGGAACAAATTAAGAGAAAGTATTCTCATATTTCTGAATATAATCGAAATTCTTTAGAAGGAACGTTTTCTAATAAAAATCATCCGAAGATGATAGTTGTGAGAAAAGAAGTATTATCAAATGAAATACCTTATCCAGATGAACAAAATCGTAACTTAAGAGTTAGAAAGACAGGAAGGATAGAATTTACCAATTGGATGGGAGGGCAATTATATGTAGATGAACTTGAAGTGAGAAGAGAAATAGAGGGAAAAGAAAAAGTGGATACCATATATACTAATTTATCTGTTCCTGATTTAGATGTGGATATGAACACAGGAGTGCCAGCAAATCCAGATTATTATAATTGCTTTACTAATAAATTATTAGCCGAAGATACCATACAAGGTTCAAAATATAATGAAGGATTTATTGGGGGAATTGAAAAAGATACAGATGGAAATTATTATATTACTTTAGAAAAACAGCAAAAAGAAGAGGAAAAATTACCACCAATAGAACAGCAACAGATGGCAGCTGTTATTAGATGGAAACAAATTGAGAAAGAAAAAAGTGAAGGAAAAGAGAACGTTATATAATATGGCAAAAGTAACATGGAAACCAGGAACCTTTTTATACCCATTACCAGCAGTCATGGTAAGTTGTGGGACAATGAATAAATCTAATATTATAACAGTTGCCTGGACAGGTATATTAAATACCAATCCAGCAACTGTCTATATTTCTGTCCGTCCTACTAGATATTCTTATCCATTAATAAAAGAAAATGGAGAATTTGTCATTAACTTAACAACCAAACAGTTAGCAAGGGCAACAGATTGGTGTGGGGTAAAAACAGGAGCAAAGGTAGATAAATTTAAAGAAATGAAATTACATAAAGAAAAGGCTAATTTTGTAAAATGTCCAATGATTCAAGAAAGTCCTGTGTCAGTAGAGTGTAGAGTAAAAGAAATCAAAGAACTTGGTTCACATCATATGTTTATAGCAGATGTATTGGCAATTCATGCAGATGAAAAATATATCGATGAAAAAGGTGCTTTTGATATTTCAAAATGTGATTTGATAGCTTATTCAAATGGGCATTATTATAGTTTAGGAAAAAAGGTAGGAAAATTTGGATTTTCTGTGCAAAAAAAGAGAAAAAAACATTGACACGAGAGGAAAAAAGTGGTACAATATGCAAGCGTATCATTATTACGAATATACGCTCACATCGTTTCAAAAAAAGTAATGTTAAAAAATACGGAGGTGTTTTCATATGGCAGCAAAAGGACCAAGAGAAAATATAACATTAGAATGTACAGAATGTAAAAGAAGAAATTACACAACTTCAAAAAACAAGAGAAATAATACCGATAGATTAGAAATTGTTAAGTATTGTAAATTCTGTAAAAAACGTACAACACATAAAGAAACTAAATAGTTAAAAAGCTATTTTAAGGAGGAAATAAAATGGCTAAAAAAGAAGCAAAAGCGAAAAAAGAAAATAGTAAAAACAAAAAAAGTTTTTTCAAAGACTTCAAAGCTGAATTGAAAAAAGTGAATTGGCCAACACCAAAACAATTATTAAATAATACAATAGCAGTGGTAACCATTGTATTAATTACAGCAGCAATTGTTTTTGTATTAGATATTGCATTTGAAACTTTGAATAAACATGGTGTTGATAAAATAAAAGAAATCGTTGGAACCAATCAGTCTGTTTCAGAAGATACGACAACAAAAGAACCAACAGAAGGGAATGTAGAAGCAGAAGGAGAAGCGACGGAAGAAAATCCAGAAAACTCTGATGAAGAAAACAATCCAGAGAATAATACAGAAAACAGTACAGAAAACAAGGTAGAATAATTGAAAAAATAAAGGAGGCTACAACAAATGTCTCAAAAAGATTATGATAAGGTAGCTAGATGGTATGTTGTACACACCTATTCAGGTTATGAAAATAAAGTAAAAGCAGACTTAGAGAAAACAATTAAAAATAGGGAGTTAGAAGATTTCTTTTTTGATATTATTGTTCCAATGGAGGAGCAAATTGAAATTAAAGATGGAAAGAGAAAGACAAATTTAAGAAAAGTTTTCCCAGGTTATGTATTAATTAAAATGATAGTAACAGAAGAATCTTGGTATATTGTAAGAAATACAAGAGGAGTTACTGGATTTGTAGGTTCTGGAACAGATCCAATTCCATTAACAGAAGATGAAATTAGAAATATGGGATTTGAAGATGTTCCAATCAATGTAGATTATGAAGTAAATGAACAAGTACAAGTTATGAATGGACCATTTGAAGGATTTGTAGGTACTGTTCAAGAAATAAACACAGAAAAGCATAAAGTAAAAGTTTTAGTTTCTATGTTTGGAAGAGAAACACCAGTAGAATTAGAATTTTCACAAGTTCAGAAGATTAAATAGAAAATGATAAAAAATTAGTTAATAGGGAAGCACTAATTCATAAGGGGAGGGGAACTCCTTAACCCAAATGGATAGACGAAATGATAAGATGTGCCCCTGTCAGAAAAAAGAGGAGGTGCCATTAAAATGGCAGAAAAAGAAATTTCAAATATTATTAAATTACAAATTGAAGCAGGAAAAGCATCACCAGCTCCACCAGTAGGACCAGCTTTAGGATCAAGTGGTGTTAATATTATGCAATTTGTGAAAGAATTCAATGATAGAACAGCCAATCAACCAGGAATGATTATACCAGTGGTTATTACTGTTTATAAAGATAAATCATTTGATTTTATCACAAAAGTACCACCAGTAGCAGTATTAATAAAAAAAGCAATTAAAATTCAAAAAGGTTCAGGAAAACCAAATATGGAGAAGGTTGCTAAAATTACAAAAGCACAGGTAAAAGAAATTGCAGAACAAAAAATGCCAGATTTGAATGCAGCAACAATTGAAACAGCAATGAGCATGGTAGAAGGTACAGCACGTTCTATGGGAGTTGTTGTTACAGAATAAAATAATGAAAATCAGAATCTTGTACATTTTTAGTCAATTTTTCAAAATTCAATGTACCAACATACACCTTCATCTTGAAAAACTTCCTAAAAATGCACAATATACTAATTTTGACTTATTTTAAATAAAAAATGAGAATTGGGAGAGCAGAATGTAAAAATAAAAGCTCGTTAGAACCAAAGGAGGTAAAAAAATGAAAATGTCAAAAAGATATGCAGAAAGTGTAAAATTAGTTGATAAAACAAAAGAATATGAAGTGAAAGAAGCTTTAGAAATAATTGAAAAAATGCCAAAACCAAAATTTGATGAGACAGTTGAATTGCATGTGAAATTAGGAGTAGATTCTAAACATGCTGATCAACAAGTTAGAGGTACTGTCGTACTTCCAAATGGTACTGGTAAAACACAAAAGGTATTAGTATTTGCCAAAGGACCAAAAGCAGAAGAGGCTGAAAAAGCAGGAGCAGACTTTGTAGGAGCTGACGAATTGATACCAAAGATTCAAAATGATAACTGGTTCGATTATGATGTTGTAGTAGCAACTCCAGATATGATGGGTGTTGTAGGAAGATTAGGTAAAGTATTAGGACCAAAAGGATTAATGCCAAATCCTAAATCAGGAACTGTTACCATGGATGTAACAAAAGCAATTAACGAAATTAAATCTGGTAAAGTAGAATATCGTTTAGATAAAACAAATATTATTCACTTAGGATTTGGAAAAGTTTCATTTGGGGCTGATAAATTATTAGAAAACTATGAAACTATCATGGATGCTATTATAAAAGCGAAACCAGCAGCAGCAAAAGGTCAATATGTTAGAAGTGTAGCAATTACAACGACAATGGGACCTGGTATTTATATTAATCAAAGATAAAATTAAAATAGGGTAAACACTAGTTCATAAAGATAGGGAATTCCTTAGACCAAATGGACAGATGTAAAGGTAAGGTGTGTGCCCTAACAAATAAAATAGAAGCCAAAGACAGTAGGCAAAAACTTAAGTCCTACCGAGGTAAAAAGAAAAGTGTAATAGTCACTCTTTATATCCTCGGGGGAATAAGGAGTGTTTTTAATTTTTTATATAAATAAACAATTATTTAGGAGGTGAAAGAAAAAATGGCAAGTGAAAAAATATTAAATCAAAAGAAAGAAGAAGTAAGTAAATTAGCAGAACAAATGAAAGAAGCTAAATTAATACTTCTAACAGATTACAGAGGAATCAATGTAACAGATGATACAACTTTAAGAAGAGACCTAAGAAATGCAGGTGCAAAATACACAATTATAAAAAATAATATTACAAAAAGAGCATTGGCTGAATGTGGAATAGAAGGTTTAGAAGAAAAATTGGAAGGACCAACAGCAGTTGTTATGAGTTCAGAAGATTATTTAGAACCATCTAAAGTAATTTATAAATTTAGTAAAGACAATGAATATTACACTATCAAAGGTGGAGTTATTGATGGAAAAGTAATGACACCAGAAGAGATTATTACATTAGCAAAATTACCATCAAGAGAGACATTGTTATCAATGCTTGCAGGTGCATTACTTGGCAACATTTCAAAAGTTGCAGTTGCATTAGATCAAGTGAGAATACAAAAAGAAGAAGCTGGAGAAAAAGTAACTGTTTCAGTACCAGCAGAAGATTCAGCAGTAGCAGATGCAGCAAAAGCAGAACCAGAAACTGAAACAACACAAGAAGCATAAGCTTCTGAAAATAGAGTGGTGAGCTTAAATCACTAAAATAAGAAAGGAAAGTGAATTAGAATGGAAAAAATAGAAAAATTAATCGAAGAAATAGATAGCTTAACTGTTGTTGAATTAGCAGATTTAGTGAAAGCTATCGAAGAGAAATATGGAGTATCTGCAGTAGCAGCAGCTGCACCAGCAGCTGGAGGAGCTGTAGCAGGAGGAGAAGCTGAAGAAAAATCAGCATTTGACGTAGTACTTAGTGAAGCAGGAGATCAAAAAATAAAAGTTATCAAAGTAGTTAGAGATGCTACAGGTTTAGGATTAAAAGAAGCAAAAGAATTGGTAGATGGAGCACCAAAAACAGTTAAAGAGGGAGTTAGTAAGGAAGAAGCTGAAGAATTAAAAGCTAAATTCGCTGAAGTAGGAGCAGTTGTAGAATTAAAATAATAATCCAAATAGAAAACAAGCCATTTTAGGCTTGTTTTTTTGGTAAAAAAAGTATATAATAAAACACATATTAAGAGTTGTTAGAAGAAAAGAGGTAGGAGAATGAAGGTAAGCAAAGAAGAGATTTTACACATTGCTAATTTAGCACATTTGAATTTAAAAGAAGATGAAATTGATAGTTATATATTACATTTACAAGATATTTTAAATTTTGCTGATATTGTAAAAAATGCACCCATAGAAAATTTAGATATAACGGTAGGTGCTAATGAAGCAAAAAATGTGTTCCGAAAAGATGAAATAAAAGTGTTTAAAGATAATGAAGCATTGTTACAAAATGCAGTGGACAAAGAGCAAAATATGTTTAAAATACCAAAAGTAATAAACTAATTAATAGCAAGGAGGAAAATAATGAATATCACAGAATTAACCGTACATGAATTACAAGAAAAATTAAAAAGCAAAGAATTAACCATAACAGATATAATAAAAGCCTATGTTAATAGAATTACTCAAAAAGAAAACGATGTACAAGCCTTTGTAACGCAATTAATAGAAGAAGCAATGGAACGAGCAAAAGACATTCAAAATAAAGTAGAAAAAGGTGAAATCAAAGGAGAATTAGCAGGAATTCCTATTGGCATGAAAGATAATTTGTGCACAAAAGGTGTAAAAACAACTTGTAGTTCAAAAATGTTAGAAAATTTTGTAGCACCTTATGATGCTACTGTTGTAGAAAAAGTAAATAAGGAAAACATGATAAATTTAGGAAAGCTAAACATGGACGAATTTGCGATGGGAGGTTCAACAGAATATTCCTATTTCAAAAAGACAAGAAATCCATGGAATCTAAATAAAGTACCAGGAGGTTCATCAGGTGGAAGTGCAGCAGCAGTAGCAGCAGAATTAGTGCCATGGGCTTTAGGTTCGGATACAGGTGGTTCTATTAGACAACCATCTAGTTTTTGTGGGGTAGTTGGTCTAAAACCGACTTATGGATTAGTATCTAGGTATGGACTAGTAGCATTTGCGTCATCATTAGATCAAGTTGGACCAATTACAAAAGATGTAGAAGATGCAGCTATATTATTAAATATTATAGCAGGACATGATGAAAAAGATACAACATCAATTGATAGACCAAAAGTAGATTATACGAAAGCATTGAAAAATGATGTAAAAGGACTAAAAATAGGAGTTCCAAGAGAATTCTTTGGAGAAGGTATCAATGAAGAAGTAAAAGAATCCCTACAAATGGCAATTGAAAAATACAAAGAATTGGGAGCAGAAATAGAAGAATTTTCATTAGATATTTCTCAATATGCATTAGCTACTTATTATATTATTGCTTGTGCGGAAGCAAGTTCTAACCTAGGTAGATTTGATGGTATTCGCTATACTTATCGTACATCAGAATTTAAAAATCTAAAGGAAATTTATAAAAAATCAAGAAGTGAAGCTTTTGGTACAGAAGTAAAAAGAAGAATTATTTTAGGAACGTATGTATTGTCTTCTGGTTACTATGATGCGTATTATAAAAAGGCGCAACAAGTACGTACTTTAGTGATGAATGAATTTAACAAAGCATTTGAAAAATATGATGTTATCTTAACACCAACATCACCAACAGTGGCTTTTGATATTGGTTCAAAATCGAATAATCCATTAGAAATGTATTTAGCAGATATTTGTACCGTATCAATCAATGTAGCAGGACTTCCGGGAATATCCATTCCATGTGGCGTAGATAAAGAAGGAATGCCAATTGGAATGCAATTAATTGGAAACAAATTCTGTGAAGAAACCATATTAAAGGCAGCTTATACTTTTGAACAAGCAATTAAGTTTAGAGACAACTATAAACCAGAATTTAAGTTAGCTGTAAACAATGTAAAGCTGTAAGCGAAGAATGAGCTATACAGATAACTTATGCAATCGAACGAAGGAGATTGTAAACAATTAAAGCTGTAAGCAAAGAATGAGACAAGAGGAACAAGGTCTTAACTGTCTCATAAAATAAACGAAAAAAAGTCGAATTGTAAAACATCAAAAATATAGGAAAGTAAGTGAAAATAATTTAGAATACAAAAATAGAAAATTCGACAAAAATAATGAGACAATTCAAACCTGTTCCCCATGTCTCAAAAGGAGGAAAAAATGTCAAGAGAAGATTATGAAATAGTAATAGGATTAGAGGTTCATGCAGAGCTATCAACCAATACAAAAATATTTTGTTCTTGTCCAACTAAATTTGGAGCAGAGCCGAATACACAAACTTGTCCAATTTGTATGGCTATGCCTGGCACGTTGCCAGTGCTAAATGAAAAAGTGGTAGAATATGCGGTTAAAGCGGGTTTAGCAACTAATTGTGAAATTGCAAGAGATAGTAAAAATGACAGAAAAAATTATTTTTATCCAGATTTACCAAAAGCGTATCAAATATCACAATTTGACAAACCGCTATGTGAACATGGTTATATTGAAATTGATACAGACAATGGCAAAAAGAAAATTGGATTAACGAGAATTCATATAGAAGAAGATGCAGGTAAATTAAATCATGATGAATTTGGAGGAGGAAGTTTGGTCGATTTAAACAGAGCAGGAGTTCCTCTTATTGAGATTGTTTCTGAACCAGATATTAGAAATGCGGAAGAAACAGAAAAGTATTTAAGAAAATTGAAATCAATTTTAGAGTATATTGAGGTATCTGATTGTAAAATGCAAGAAGGTTCCTTGAGAGCTGATGTCAATGTATCTGTTAGAAAAAAAGGAGATACGAAACTTGGTACTCGTACAGAAATGAAGAATATGAATTCTTTTAGAAGTATTGCAAGAGCCATTGAATATGAGGTAGATAGACAAATTGATGTGATAGAAGATGGCGGAAAGATTGAACAAGAGACCTTAAGATGGGACGAAGTATCTGGGAAAACTTTTTCTATGCGAGATAAAGAAGATGCACAAGATTATCGCTATTTTCCAGACCCGGATTTAGTAGCTATCAAACTATCAGAAGAGTATATTCAAAATATTAAAGAGACATTACCAGAATTGCCAGAAAGCAGAAAACAAAGATATTTGAAAGAATATAAATTGTCTGAAAAAGATGCCAATTTAATTACGTCTTCTAAATATTTATCCGATTTATTTGAACAAGCAATTGAAGTGTGTCATAATCCAAAGGCAGTAAATAACTGGATTATATCAGACATATCAAGAATTTTAAATGAAACAGAGATGGAGCCAATTGAAATACCTTTTGATAGCCAACAATTAGGTAAATTAGTGATATTGATTGATAAAGGAACCATTAGTTCAAGTATTGGTAAAAAAGTATTAACAGAATTATTTGAAAATCCAAGAGACCCAGAGGAAATCATCCAAGAAAAGGGTTGGATTCAAATATCAGATGAAGGTGCCATTAAAGAAGTAGTGCTAAAAATATTGGAGGCAAATCCACAGTCTATTGCAGATTATAAAGCTGGAAAGGATAGGGCTTTAGGTTTCTTAGTAGGACAAGCTATGAAGGAGACAAAGGGGCAAGCGAATCCTCAAATGTTGAACAAGATGTTTTTGGAAGAATTGAAGAAATAATGTAATTTGAATTTACTGATATTTTGGAAAAAAAGTTCTAAATAAACTACAAATAAGCTAAATAGTATTTAAGGGAAAGGCGAAAATGTCTTTCTTTTATATTTCATAAAAACTGAAAAACACTGTAAAATAAATTAACATCTATAGCTTTTGTTTCTAATAATTTTATCTAGTATGTTAATTTAAGAATTTATCCCATAAAAATTGAAAAATAAAAAGGAGAAATGAGAAAAGAAAATTTGATGTAAAACCATATTTTAAATTTAAGCAATTAAAAGAATTAAAAGATATAAAATTATTTCAGACAGTAAAAATCGCAGGTCTATCCATTGAATGGAAAAATGGAGCAGATATTTGTCCAGACGAATTATATAATAATAGTATAAAAATCTAAGACTCACAATATCAATGTGAGTCTTTTAAATTTATATAACTTGTTTTTTAATCCCATCTACTACAAAGCCACAAACAACAAACTCAATTCCAAAAATCAAGCTAAGTCGAAATAAATTAATACCTAAGTGATAAATAAAAGGAGAAGCAAAATCACAAACATATGTAAATAGGATGAATACAGCTATGATACAAATACCAAAGCAAAATTTTAGCCCATAATTCATTATTTTAGAAGTTTTTTTATCAAGATTTTTAAAATTATCTAACAACTTTTTAAACATATCACACCTCACCAAAAGAATTATTATCATAATTAATAGTAACATGAAAGATAACTAAAAACAATGGAAATGCTTGGCAAGCAAAATTTGGCTCACTTTGCTTGCCACTGTTAAAGTCTGCAATTACAGTGGCATTATGCATTAGCTGGTTGATTACATCGTGTTGTAAATAGTAAAAGATACTTAGAAGATAGCATGTCGATATTTTATTAATTATAGATTAGAGGGGAAAGACCTGTCCCAAAAAACACCTCTAGGGATAATTGGTGCCTGTCCCAAAACACACCCAAAACACTAAAACAAAAAAGAACTTCTTTTGAGAAGTTCTTAAGCCATGGCTGCGTTTAATTTTTTTGATAAGCTAGATTTTTTTCTGGCAGCTGTATTTTTAACGATAACACCTTTTGTACATGCTTGGTCTATTTTTTTTGTAGCTTCGGAAAATAAAACTTTAGCTTCTTCTAAATTTCCATTAGTTATGGCTTCTTCAAATTTTTTAACAGCTGTTCTGTATCCAGATTTTATCATATTATTTCTTAGAGTTTTTTTCTCAATTACTTTAACTCTTTTTTTAGCTGATTTTATGTTTGGCATTTCTTTTAAGCACCTCCTCTTAGTTTGTATTACACTATAACATAGGATATTCTAACATATTTTTTTGCAAAAAGCAAGTAAAATTGGAAATAATTCAGGATAATTATTGTAATGATAAATAATTTATGATATATTGTTAATGGAATGGAGTGATAAAATGATAGCAATTGGAAGTGACCATGGAGGTTTTAAATTAAAAGAGGAAATCAAAAAATATTTGGAAGAAAAGCAAATCTCTTATAAAGATGTTGGATGTATGAATGAAGAAAGAGTAGATTATCCTAATATTGCAAAACAAGTGGCAAAAGAGGTGCAATCACAAAAGTGTGAAAAAGGGATACTAATTTGCCGTTCAGGGATTGGAATGAGTATTGTAGCCAATAAATTTAAAGGTATTAGATGCACACCTTGTCATAATGAATATACAGCGAAATTTGCAAGATTACACAATAATGGAAATGTATTATCAATTGGAGCAGATGATGTAACTGTAAATGAAGCAATTTGTATGATAAGAATATGGCTTGCTACAGAGTTTGAAGGTGGAAGGCATGAGGAAAGAATAAAAATAATAGAGGAAATAGAAAACGAAAACATGAAATAGGAGGCAAAATGTATGTGGGGAGATATAGCCATTGCTTTTTTGCTAGCCTTTATTGTGACTTTCATGGCGACACCTTATACCATAAAGATAGCACGAAAGGTAGGAGCAGTAGATATTCCAAAAGATCAAAGAAGAATGCATAAAAAAGCTATGCCTAAATTTGGAGGACCAGCAGTCATATTGGGATTTTTAATTGCGGTAGTTTATATTTTAATTGTTATGAATTTGGAAAAGAGAATTGATTTATTTGGTTCAGAACAATATGGCATGAAGTTGATTGGTATGTTTTTAGGAGTTGTTGTAATATCTATTTTCTGTATCGCAGATGATATTGTTACGATAAAGCCAATGGTAAAATTGCTTGGACAAGTAATAGCAGCAATTGTTGTGGTAGCTTTTGGTGTAAGAATTGATGATATAACACCAAGCTTTTTGGCAACAAATGAATTAAAAGAGGCATTTTCGATTATTTTGACGATTGGATGGATAGTGGGAGTAACCAATGCTATTAATTTAATTGATGGCTTAGATGGATTATCAGCAGGAATTTCTGTTATATCTGCCGTGTCTTTATTAATTATTTTTGTATTGAATGGCTCACCACTTATTTCTATTTTATTGATTACATCACTAGCAGGTGCTTTGGTAGGTTTTTTACCATTTAACTTTGCACCAGCAAAGACATTTATTGGTGATACAGGTTCCAATTTTTTAGGTTTTTCACTGTCTATTATTTCTATATTAGGTGTGGCAAAAACCTATACAGCGGCAGTTATTGTATTACCACTGTTGGCATTAGGCTTGCCAATTTTTGATACGGTTTGGGCGATTATTAGAAGATTAATTCGAGGAAAGTCAATAAAGGCAATTTTTAAAGCAGACAAGGGACATTTACATCATTTGATTGTAGCAAGAGGCTTTAGTCAAAAACAAGCGGTATTAATTTTATATGGAATTGCTGCGACTTTTGGATTGTTTGCTATTATTATGCTTGAAAGCGGAATATGGAAGGCACTGTCTTTCTTACTTATGGTGATTGTTGCACTAGGGTTAGGCTATAGGAACTTTCAGTCAGATAAGTCTGAAATACAAAGATATGAATGTATTGAATGCAAATATATTTATAATCCAAAGTCTGGTAACGAAAAGGCTGGTATTAAACCAGGTACAGCATTTGAAGATTTGCCAGATGATTGGGTCTGCCCTGTTTGCGGAGAGGGTAAAGATATGTTTGAAATGCATCAGTAGAATATAAATAGATTGTAAAGAGAAGTTACAAGTTATGTGACTTCTTTTTGTGATTGATTAAAATGAAAACTTAAAAAGCCAAGTACTATTTAGAGTGATGTATTTCAATAAGAAAGCTTCTATATTTTTTATTGCCAAAAAACAAGACATCTGAATAATTATGGAAACAAAATTAAAAAATTCTCAAAGTATTGAAAAGAAACATAAAAAGTAGTATAATAAACAATATTGTACAAGTTATGAAAATTAAATTTATAAATACCATATGGGGAGATAGAAAATGAAAATATTAGCAGTTATACCAGCTAGAGCCTTTTCGGAGGGAATTCCGAACAAAAATATTAGAATTATAAATGGAAGACCTTTAATATATTATGCTATACAGAATGCATTAAATTCTAAATATATAACAGATGTTATTGTTACAACTGATTCAGAACCTATATGTATTATAGCAAATCAATTAGGGGCAAGCTACAAAAATATAGATAAGAATTTATGTAAGGATGATGTGACTTTAGATGCCGTTGTTTATGATGCAATTCCTAAAAATGAAAAGTGGGATTATATTGTTACGATACAATCAGCATCACTGACTTTAAAAAAAGAAACTTTAGATAATGCAATTAAATATGCAATTGATAATGACTTGGAAACTCTTATTTCAGCAATTAATTCTCCCCATTTATCATGGAGAGAAGAAGAAGGAAGGAAAGTTCCTAATTATGCTAAAAGATTAAATAGACAATATTTGCCTCCTCATTATATAGAAACAGGTGCATTTATGATTTCTAAAAGTAATGTAGTAACAGAAAATAGTAGAATAGGGAAGAAAGTAGATATTTATGAGATTTCCAGAGAAGAAGGACAAGATATAGAAAGTTTTATTGACTTACAAAGTGTAGCAGCTTCTATGCGAACACAGAAAGTAGCAATATATGTAAATGGAAATAATAAGAGAGGAACTGGTCATATATATAGAGCCTTAGAAATTGCAGATGAATTTTATACAAAACCAGATATATATTATGATAGCAATCAGACAGAGAAAAAGATATTTGGAGAGACTTATCATAATTTAATTGCGGTGAATGGGATTGCTGATTTATTTACAAAATGTAAAAAGAAAGACTATAATATTTTTATCAATGATATTTTAACAACATCAATTGATTATATGATAGGACTTAGAAGTGTTTTACCGAATGCAAAAATAATAAACATTGAGGATGATGGAGAAGGAGCTCATAAAGCTGATTTAGTATTTAATGCATTATATAATGATAGTGAATTTAAACAAGTATATTCAGGAGAAAAATATTATATTGCAGGAAAGAACTTTATGTTTTACAATCCTATCACAATAAAGAAGAAAGTAAAGAAAGCTTTTATTACTTTTGGAGGTGCAGATCCTCAAAATTATTCTGATAGACTTTTAGATATTATCTCCAAAAAAGAATATTCGAAGTATGAATTTGTTGTTGTTTTAGGAAGAGCAAAACAAAATATAGAAAAACTATTAGAGTACAATAGTTATCCTAATATTGAGGTATTATATGATGTTTTAAATATGCCAGAGCTAATGTCTCAATGTGATATAGCAGTAACTTCAAGAGGAAGAACAGGATATGAATTAGCAATGCTAGGAATTCCATCTATCGTAATGGCCCAAAACAAAAGAGAAGAAAAACATGGATTTATTTGTAATGAAAATGGTTTTGATTATATTGGCTTAAATCCAGTAGATGAAATAATTGAGACAAATTTAAAGATGCTTTTAACCATGAGTAAAGAAGGAAGGGAGCAATATCACAGATTATTATTAAGTCATGATTTACGAAATGGAAGAAAAAGAGTAATGGGACTAATCAATAATTTGTAATAAACAGTAAATATAAAGGAGGAATTAAAATGAATAAACCATATGTAATAGCAGAAATGGGGGTTAATTTTTATGATACTGCCAAACAAATGAATATCTTACCATTAGAGGCTGCTAAATTGTATATTGATAAGGCAGCAGAAGCAGGAATTGACTGTGCAAAGTTTCAATCTTATAAAGCCAATACGATAGTTTCTAAAAATTCACCAGCCTACTGGGATACAACGAAAGAAACAACAAAAACGCAATATGAACTATTTTTGAAATATGATAGTTTTGGAGAAAAAGAATATAAAGAATTGTGTGATTATACGCATGCAAAAGGAATGCAATTCACATCGACTCCATTTGATTATGCATCAGCTGATTACTTATATGATATGGTAGATTTTTATAAAATTTCATCTTCAGATTTATCAAACATACCATTTATAAAATATATTGGTGCAAAGGGAAAACCAGTGTGTATATCTTTGGGAGCATCTTATTTATCAGAAGTAGATGAGGCAGTTAGAGCACTCAAGGAAGTAAAATGTAAAGACATTGTGATATTCCATTGTGTGTTATCTTATCCGACCAATCCATCTAATGCAAATTTAAGAATTATAGAAACTTTAAAGAGGAATTTTCCAGATGTAAAAGTGGGATTTAGTGATCATGTTGCACCTGATGAAACGATGATGACTTTAGCAACAGCTTATTTATTAGGTGCAGATGTTATAGAAAAGCATTTTACACTAGATAAGACTTTACCAGGAAACGATCATTATCATTCAGGTAATCCAGATGACTTTAAGAAAGCAATTGCAAATTTTAGATGGATAGATAATGTGTTAGGTTCACCAGAAAAAACAGTTTTAGATTGTGAAGTAGTGCCTAGAAGAGAAGCTAGAAGATCATTAGTATTAACAAGAAGTATGAAAAAAGGAGAAAAAATTACAAAAGAAGATTTGATGCCGAAAAGACCAGGGACAGGGATTTCTCCACAATATATGGATATTGTAATAGGAAGAAAAGTATTAGAAGATTTAGAAGAAGATACTATATTGACTTGGGATATGATTTGATAATGAAATAGAAAAGTATAGAAAGGAAGAAACATATGTCAGACCAAATCATAAAATTTTTAGCACATAACAAAAAAATATCGGTAATCTGTGCAGACACCACCAATTTAGTAGAAAAAGCAAGAAAAACACATGACCTAAGCCCAGTTGTAACAGCTGCATTTGGAAGGATGCTAACCATAACAGCGATAATGGGAGCAGAAATGAAAAGTACCAAAGACAAATTAACCATACAAATCAAAGGAAATGGACCTATTGAAATGATGGTGGCAACTACTAATAATTTTCCAAAAGTAAAAGGTTATGTAGTCAATCCACAAGTTGATATGCCATTAAATGAATTTGGAAAACTAGATGTAGGTGGGGCTGTAGGTTATGAAGGATATATTAATGTCATCAAAGACATTGGTTTGAAAGACCCATATATAGGTATTTCACCATTATCATCAGGAGAAATTGCTGATGATTTTGCCAATTATTTTGTCAATTCAGAGCAAAGAAATTCAGCTGTAGCATTAGGGGTGTTAGTTGATAAAAATGGAGTAAAGGCATCTGGAGGATATCTAATTAATCCAATGCCAGATGCCACAGAAGAGGAAATAACGAAAGTAGAACAAGCAATATTTAAGGCAGGAGCCATGTCAAAAATGCTAGATAGCCAATTATCTTTGCAGGAAATTGCACAAAAGATAACTGGCGATGAAAATGTCCAAATTATAGAAGAAAATATCATACCAGTTTATCAATGCGATTGCTCCAAAGAACATATGGCAGATGGATTGGCAACTATTGGAAAAGAGGAACTTATAAATATTTTACAGACAGATGGGAAAGCAGAGCTAGTGTGCCACTTTTGTAATCAAAAGTATCAGTTCTCAGGACAGGAATTAGAGGACATGATAAAAAATATTGACAAGTAATTGATAGATTGACAAGCTAAAGAAGAAATTATATAATTTAACCAATATAATTTCTTTGTGGGCGAACAAAGACGAGGCATGAAAAGTACTCTAAAAGGTCAAGAAATTTTATTCATGCCTCTTTTTTGTTCTATAGAGGAAAAAGAAAACAAAAAGGAAAGGAAGTAATAAAATGGAAAAAGAAGTTTTGATATTTGGACATAAAAATCCAGATACGGATTCAATTTGTTCAAGTATAATTATGGAAGATTTAGAAAAGAAATTAGGAAATCAGAATGGTAAAGCTGTTAGAATTGGAAAAATAAATAAAGAGACTAGATATGTATTGGATTACTTAAATATAAAAGATATTCCATATGTAGAAGATGTCATAGATGGTCAAGAGGTAATATTGGTAGATCATAATGAAGCTAGCCAATGTGTTAATCATATAGAAAATGCTAGAATTTTGAAGGTAATAGACCATCATACGATGAATTTTAAAGCACCTTATCAATTGTATTATAGAACAGAACCAGTGGGATGTACTGCTACCGTTTTATATCAATTGTACCGAGAGAATCATATAGAAATAGAAAAGAATATAGCCATACTTTGCCTAAGTGCTATTATATCTGATACTTTGCTATTTAAGTCACCAACTTGTACACATACAGATAGGCAAGTTGCTAAACAATTAGAAAAGATAGCTCAAATTAATGTTAATGAATATGGTTTGGCAATGCTAAAAGCAGGAACAGATTTAGATGATTTTTCAGCAGAAGAATTAATTCATATAGATTCCAAAGAATTTGAAAAAGATGGGATTAAATTTGAAATTGCTCAAGTGAATACGGTAAGCATAGAAGATGTATTAAAAAGAGAAATGGAGTTAAAAACTGTTATTAGTAAAACAATAGAAGAAAAAGGACTAAGTTTGTTTATGTTAGCTATTACAGATATTTTGAATAGCAATTCAGAAGTAATTGCATTAGGCCAAAAGGCTAATGTTGTGAATGCTGCTTTTGGAAAAGAATTAAAAGATGATAAAGTTTTTTTAGAGGGCGTTGTTTCAAGGAAAAAACAGTTATTACCAGATATCGATAAAAATATTTAAAGAAAGGGAACAAAGAGATGTTATTTATGTCTTTTTGTTCTTTTTTAAAAGTTTTTTCAAAGTATTGAATATTTTAGTAATTAAATTTATAATGAATTAGTAAAATGAAATAGAGAGAACTAGAAGATAGAATAAAGGTTTATAGGTAAAACCTGATTAAAAACCTAAATCTTATGATACAAGGAATGAAAATAAAATGCCAAAAGAAGAAGTGAAAGAGAAAATTCCTAAAAAAGAAACTTTTATGCAAGGGGTTATTACTCTAATTTTTTCACAGGTGTTAATAAAATTATTGGGGTTGATATATACCTTATATTTGACAAATAGAGAGGGATTTGGAGATAAGGGAAATGGAATTGTAGCAGCAGGCTATCAAATTTATGCTATGTTGCTTACTATATCATCAATAGGAGTTCCCAACGCCATTTCAAAATTAGTGTCTGAAAGAATTGCAGTGGGAGATCATAAAGGTGGTCGTAGAATTTTTAAGATTGCTTTTGCAACATTTGCTATGATTGGATTAGTAGGAAGCTTGTTACTATTTTTTGGTGCTAATATAATTGCTAATTTGTGGTTACAGATACCAGAAGCGGAGATGACTTTGGTTGCATTATCACCAGCTATTTTCTTTGTGGCTATCTCTTCTGTTATGAGAGGATATTTTAATGCTAGACAAAGTATTAGGGCAACAGCTAGGTCGCAGAGTTTGGAACAAGTATTTAAAACAACTCTTACGATTATATTAGTGGAGATGATAGCAATTGTTTCCAATGCTTCTACAGAATGGATGGCAGGAGGAGCAACTCTTGCGACTACTTTGGCTACTTTTGCAGGATTTGGATATTTATACTTGTACTATAAAACAAGAAGTACAGAGATTGCTACTGAAATAAAATCAACAGTAAATTATAAATATGAAAGAGTGGTTACCATTATTAAAAGGATTTTGATGGTTTCTATTCCAATTGCTTTAACTGCTATCATGTCTTCTCTTAATAAAAATATTGATTCTTTTACTGTAGTAAGAAGCTTGAAACAATTTATGCCAGAAGATATGGCGATTTCACAATATGGCATATTGGGTGGAAAAGTAGATATGCTAACAAGTTTACCTTTGTCTATTAATGTGGCATTTGCAACCGCGTTAGTACCAGCTATTGCAGCAGCGAAAGCGAAGAAAGACAAAAAAACAATTGCACAAAAGACATCATTTTCTTTGTTGACTTCTATGCTAATTGGACTTCCTTGTACAATTGGAATGTGCATTTTTGCAGGACCTATTTTGAATTTATTATTTCCAAATGCAAGTTCAGGTGAAGTGGTATTACAAATTAGTTCTTTGACAATTATTTTTACGATATTGGATCAGACAATTAATGGTGCTTTACAAGGCTATGGAAAATTAATAATTCCAGCTGTGTCTTTAGGTTGTCGGTGTGGTGGTAAAACTTATTTTGAACTTGATTTTAGTACCAATCCCAGATATAGGAGTAAATGGAGCAGCATGGGCTTCTGTAGCATGTCATTTAGTGGCTTTTACGATAGCTATGACTTCTTTAAGAAAAACAATAAAATTAGATTTGACCTTTCCAAAATTTGTGGTAAAACCGATACTTGCTGTGCTAATCATGGGAATTTGTTCCTATTTTAGTTATTCTGTGCTTTTAGGAATATTTGCTCAAAAATTGGCTACAATAATAGCAATTATAATCGCTGTAATCATTTATGCTCTAGCAATTGTTGCTTTAAAAGTTTTTTCAAAGGACGAAATAGAAATGATGCCAGGTGGTAACAAAATCTGTAAAGTACTGGAAAAACTGAAAGTTTATTAAAAAAAAGTAAAAAAAAGAAGGATTTTCAGTATTTTTGGCGAATTATTTTAATTAGAAGTACATATTGCTTTTGTTCGGGCAATGGTACGGAATAATCTATTAAATCTTATAGGAGGTAATTTAAATGAACAAAGCTGAATTAATCGCAGCAATGTCTGCAAAAACAGGAGCTACAAAAAAAGCAGCTGAAGAATCAGTAAACGCTTTCGTAGAAGTAGTAACAGAAGCATTAAAAAAAGGAGACAAAGTTCAATTAGTTGGATTTGGATCTTTTGAAGTAAGAAAAAGAGCTGCAAGAAAAGGTAGAAATCCACAAACTAAGGAAGAAATCAAAATACCTGCATCAAAAGCTCCAGTATTTAAAGCTGGTAAAGCATTAAAAGATTTAGTAAACAAAAAATAAGATATTTATCGAAAGTATAAATATATGAATTCATAGAAAGAGGCTAGCAATAGTCTCTTTTTTATGGTATAGGTACTGATACCATAAAATACACTTTGCTTAGAATTTGCTAAAAAAGCAAATTTGGCAGTTGAACAATTAATGTGGGCTGAATGGTATATTTTAGATGTTATAAATAGCATCAGCCTACTATTGTTCTCTTATAGAAAGTTCTCTAAACAAAAGCATTCCACAGAAAATTGCTTTGCAATTTTCGACACAACTTTACAGGGAATTTTAAAAGTGGTATAATCCAAAATAAGAAAAGAGGAAGCAAGATGGGAAAAAAATATCTAGAAAAAAATGTATTAGATGCAGCTATTGAAAGATTGCAAATTATGTTTGAAAATTTTAATCATATATATTTTAGTGTTAGTGGGGGAAAAGATAGCTCTGTCATGATACAGTTGGCTAATAAAGTGGCAAAAGAAATGAATAAAAAGTTTGATATCTTATTTATTGATTTGGAAGCTCAATATCGTTATACAATTGAGCATATTGAAGAGCTAAAGAAATTGTCACAAGTCAGAGATTTTTATCACATAGCCTTACCAATAGCTTTAAGGAATGCAGTGTCTGTCTTACAGCCTAAATGGATTTGCTGGGAGGAAGAAAGTAAGCATTTATGGGTAAGGGATATGCCAGAAGATAGTATTAATATTCATAATTGTCCATTTTCTTGGTTCAAGAAAGGAGAGGAATTTGAGGAATTTATTCTTCAATTTGCGAATTGGTATCAAGAGAAATATCATGAAACAGTCGCATGTGGAATAGGAATTAGAACAGATGAAAGTATGAATCGATTTAGGACAATTGCCTTTCAAGAAAGCAAGCATACTTTTGCACAATATCATTGGACCACTAAATTGAAATGGAATGAAAAACATATTGATATTTATAATTGCTATCCTATTTATGATTGGAAAACAGAAGATATATGGGGAGCAGTAAGCAAACTTAATTTAAAGTTTAATTATATTTATGAACTAATGTATAAAAATGGTTTGAGTATTCACGAACAAAGGCTTTGTCAACCATATGGCGATGATCAAAAAAATGGGCTAGATCAATTTAAAGCATTGGAATATGATACATGGTCTAAGGTACTAAATCGAGTGAATGGTGTGAACTTTGGGAATATTTACTGTAAAACAACAGCATTGGGGAATATTAAGTCTTGTAAACCAGCTTTTATGACATGGCAGGAATATACGGTATTTTTATTAGAAAGTATAGAAATCTATAATAAAGATTTAATGTTACATTATTATAGAAAGATTAAAAAGTTTATGATTTGGCATAAAAATAAATATGGGATTACCTTTGAAAATATACCAGAAACGGCAGATTGTAAATTAGAAAATCAAAAAAAGGTAATTTCTTGGCGAAGAATTGCTAGAGCTATTGAAAAAAATGATTTTTATTTAAGAAAATTATCGTTTGCACAAACTAAAAATGATGATAGGGAATTAATGGAACTGATTCATAAGTGGGACAATTTATTGAATGAGACAACGAGGACAGATGATAAAGTATTACAAAAAATCATACAAGAAAATTATAAATAGAAGGAGAAAAATGATGATAGTAAAAATGACGAATAAGGAAGAAAAGTTTTATTTGTACATGGGGAAGTTTTTTGGTTCAAGATTGATAGAAAGACTGACAAATGATAGGATTTATGATGATGATAATAAACAATGGTATATTTATTTGGAAGAGGAAAAAGTAGTTGGATTTGTTTCGGTTCATAAAAATGTTATTAAAAATATTTATACGAGAAAAGAAAAGTACTTAACAGAGTTATTTAAGGTAATTAATCAGGAAAATAATATTACTTATAGTATCGTAACAAAGGCATATATAGATATTTATGAAAAATGTGGTTTTTCCGTTAATAAAAGTCAAGATTATAAAAATTTTGTGACAATTTATAAAGAAGAGAGGATTTAAAATTTATGAATGAAATAGAATTTCCAGTGTTGAATGTAAAAATGGTGGATATTGATAAGGTAATAGCCAATGATTATAATCCAAATAGAGTAGCACCACCAGAAATGAAATTATTAAAACATTCAATTGAAGAAGATGGCTATACTCAGCCAATTGTAACTTATTATGACAAAAATAAAGATATTTATATTGTAGTAGATGGATTTCATCGTTATCGTTGTGCCAAAGAGTATTTTCATTTAAAACAAATTCCTATTGTTACGATTGATAAAGATTTAGAAAATCGCATGGCTAGTACTATTAGGCATAATAGAGCAAGAGGAACACACCAGATTATTGATATGTCTCAAATTGTTATAACTTTGACACAAAATGGTTGGTCTGAAAAAGAGATTTCCAAACATTTGGGGATGGAGTTAGATGAAATTATTCGATTAAAACAGATTACAGGATTGAAGGAAATGTTTGCTAACCATGAGTTTAGTAAGTCATGGGAAGAATTTGAGCAAAATAGAAAAAAAAGAAAAGCAGAAAAATGAAATTTGAGATAGGAGGGCATTTCTTTTTGTCACATTATTATTTTCTATAAAGGTTATTATATTTTTTAGGAAGTAACAATTCGGAGAAACAACAAACACAGTTTGCTAAGAATTTACAGACTGGAAGATAGCTGGGACTTGCAAATAAAAATTATAATAACCTTTTATGAATTATTTGATTGTGGCAAAAAGAAATGTTTTTCTTATCTTAAATTCTTATTTACTACAAAAACAAATTTGACATATAAAACAAAATAAGGTATAACAAAAGATAAAGTAGAGACTAAAAGAGGTGAAAGTATGGAAGAATTGAAACAACTAATAAAAGATACCTTAGAGGAATTAGAATATATGATAAAAAGAGGTGAAAATAAAAGTAAAATAACAAAACAAAAAAAGAGATTAAATGATTTATTAGAAAAATATTTAGAAGATATATAGAAATAATATACTATAGAATACGTATATAATTCGTTTATAGGGGGTATAAAATTTGATAAGATAAGTAAAAAATAAAATAGGTGATAAGAGAATGAGAAAAGCAAGTAATATTAAAATTGGAGCTAATATACAGCAAATTAGAAAAAGTAATGGATATACCCAAGAGAAGTTAGCAGAGAGTATAGAAGTTTCGGTTAGATATATAAGTGATATTGAACAAGATAGATCAAAACCATCTTATGAAGTTCTAATTCGTATTTGTAATTTATTTCAGGTAACTTTAGACCAAATTTTTAGTGAATATTTGACAGCAAAAGAAAATAAAAACTTGGAATATTCTTTAGCAGGGTATCATCAGCTTGCAAAAGAAGATAAAAAGACAATCGAACATCTCATTACTTATTTTAATAAGAAATAGAAAAAGGTCGCCTCTATTCGAATTAGTTCGGATTAATGGGGTGACTTTTAAAAGGTAATAATATTTTGGTTTATTTATCATAAAAAAAATTAAAAAGATTGAAAATAGGTTTATAGTTTAGTATAATCAAAAAGAATAAAAAATCAGAAGGAATGAGATAAAATGAGGGAAATCAATGTATTAATTAATAAAGCAAAATTAGAGAAAAGAATAGAAGAAATGGCAAAACAAATTCAAAAGGATTATGAAGGAAAAGAAATTGTTTTTATTGGGATTTTAAAAGGATCTGTTATGTTTATGACAGAATTAGCTAAAAATATAAAAAGTAGTGTAGAACTTGATTTTATGGATGTATCTAGTTATGAGGGAACAGAAAGTACCAAAAAGGTGACCATCAATAAAGATATTAGAAATTCCATTGAAGGAAAAGATGTTGTTATTGTAGAAGATATTATTGATACTGGTAGAACCCTAACTTATGTATTAGAATATTTAAAACAGAAAAATCCCAATAGTATTAAAATAGCAACGATGTTGTCAAAGCCTTCTAGACGAGTTATGGAACTCAATGTGGATTATATTGGGTTTGCCATTGAAGATAAGTTTGTGATAGGTTATGGTCTAGATTATGATGAGAAATATAGGAATTTGCCGTATATTGGGTACATAGAATCATAATCATTACTAAAATTTATTATATTTTAGGGAGTTTGTATGTTTAGCATTGAGGAAGAACTAAAAAAATTGCCAAATAAACCAGGTGTTTATGTTATGAGAGATAAAGATAACAATATCATTTATGTAGGAAAAGCTATTTCTCTTAGAAACAGAGTGAGGCAATATTTTAGGAAAAACAATAAAACAGCGAGGATTGAAAAAATGGTCAGCTTGATTGACCATTTTGAATATATTGTGGTAGATAATGAAGCAGAGGCATTGATTTTGGAATGTAATTTGATTAAGAAAAACAGACCGAAATTTAATGTCTTATTAAAAGATGACAAAACTTATCCTTATATCAAAATTGATTTAGCATCTGATTACCCAACTGTATTTATTACAAGACGAGTTGTTAATGATGGTTCTAAATATTTTGGTCCTTATGCCAATCCAGGAGCGGCTAAAGAAATGGTGAATTTTATCAAAGAAAAATATAAAATTCGCCAATGTAAAACTTTAAAAGAAAGAACCAGACCTTGTTTAAATTACCATATAAAAAAATGTTTGGCACCATGTATGGGTTATGTCACAAAAGAAGAATATCGACAACAAATTCAAGAGATTATGGATTTATTAGAAGGAAAGACAGATAAATTACTCAAAGAGCTAAGCGAGCAAATGAATGAGGCTTCTCAAAAATTATATTTTGAAAAAGCTGCTTATATAAGGGATAAAATTCAAGCAATAGAACGTGTATCGGAAAAGCAAAAAGTTACCAATTTATCAGAAAATAATATCGATGTCATAGGGATAGCCCAATCAGAATTAGAAATTTGTATTGAAATATTCTTTGTCAGAGGTAGTAAAATGATAGGCAGAGAGCATTATTTTTATGCTGATTTAGGCGATATGGAAGAAAAAGAAATTGTAGCAGGTTTTATGAAACAATATTATCTTGACAACCCTAATATTCCCAATAAAATTATGATGAAAGAAGAAATTGAAGATAAAGAAGCCATAGAAAAATGGTTATCCACAATATTGGGCAAAAAAGTGGAAATTAAAACACCGAAAAAAGGGGAAAAACTGCGTTTTGTCGAACTGGCAGAGAAGAATGCAAAAGTGACATTAGAGAATAAAGAAAAAGATAAAAGTGAAATTTTAATGGAATTAAAAAATGTCTTAAAACTAGATAAATTACCAAGAAAAATTGAAACCTATGATATTTCTAATCTATCTGGCGAATATACAGTTGCTGGTATGTGTGTTATGCAAGATGGCATCATCAAAAAGAATTTATCCAGAACATTTAAAATCAAAACTGTATTTGGACAAGATGACCCAAGATGTATGGAGGAAGTCATCATAAGAAGATTAAAGCATTCCATTGAAAATCCAAAGGGAGGCTTTGGAGAATTACCAGATGTTATTTTTGCAGATGGTGGTATTACGCAAATTAGAGCTGTTCAAAATGCCATTCAAAAGGTAGAAGAAGAAATGAAGAACCATGATTTTGGGCATGAGTTAGCTGTGCGAAGCAAAGCTAAGTCACATTTAACTTATGCAGAAGTTCGGAGTAAAAAATCAGGATTTAAGCCAAAAGTTAGAGATACCTGTATTTGGAATGGTTAAAAATGACAAGCATCAAACAAGAGCACTAATGAATGATGAACGAAAAGAACTAAAAATATCGCAAAATCTAATGAACTTAATTACAAAGTTTCAAGACACAGTACATGATACAGCAATTACCTATCATAGAAAACTAAGAGATAAAGAAATCACCAAATCAGAATTAGACCAAATTGAAGGCATTGGAGAAGTCAAGAAAAAAGAATTGCTAAAACATTTTGGTAGTGTAGAAAAAATCAAAAAAGCAAACAAAGAAGAACTAATGCAAGTAAAAGGAATCAGTGAATCAATTGCTCAGAAAATCATTGATAGCTAGGTGCGTTTGGGTGCGTTTTGGGACAGGCACCGATTATCCCAAAATGTATCTTCTGGGACAGGCACAAATTATCCCCAAATGTGTTTTTAATATTAGGAATATTTTGAAAAAACTTGCATATACATATAGAGAAAATACAAAGGAGGAGTATCGATATGGAATATGCAAAAGATGAGTTTTTTCAAGTTAGCCATCGTACTAATTTGAATCGATTAGAAAAGAAGGGAGAGAGTTGGACAAGTAAGTTGTGGAGAAAGGTTAAAACACATAAACTACTAACTACTACAATTGTTGCTTTTTTGGTATTTGCGAGTTTTAATATAGTTATGATTTATCATTTTATGAGAATTTTACAAAGTATTTGAATTTAAGAAAAAAATGAAGTATAAAAGGTAACCATGTTTTATTATTTAGTGCATTTGCAGCAATTGCAATTGATACAAAATCATAACAGAAGATTGGTTGTCTTGGAAATTTTTATATAATATGGTAAAATAATACTATCTAAAAAAGATAGTATTATTTTATTATTAGTGAGGAGATAAATGATGAAATTAGCGAATGAGTGGAAAGAATATAAAATATTAGATATGGCAGATGGTCAAAAGCTAGAAAGATGGGGAGATGTTGTTTTGGCAAGACCAGACCCACAGATTATTTGGAAAGATAAGAGTTTTCCTAATAAGTGGAGGGAAATTAATGCCACTTATCATAGAAGTAAAACTGGTGGAGGTTCTTGGGAATTTAAAAAGAAAATGCCAAACAGTTGGCAAGTACATTATAAAAATTTAACTTTTAATATTAAGCCAATGGGGTTTAAACATACAGGTCTTTTCCCAGAGCAAGCAGTAAATTGGGATTGGATGATAGATAAAATAAAATCAGCCAAAAGGGAAATTAAGGTATTAAATTTATTTGCCTACACAGGAGGGGCAACAGTTGCTTGCCTGTCAGCTGGTGCATCGGTATGTCATGTGGATAGTTCAAAGGGAATGACAACTTGGGCAAAGGAAAATGTCGCCTCTTCTGGATTGCAAGACAGACCAGTTCGCTTTATTGTTGATGATGTTGTCAAATTTGTGAATCGAGAAATTCGCAGAGAAAACAAGTATGATGCTATTATCATGGATCCTCCATCTTATGGCAGAGGAGCAAAAGGAGAGGTTTGGCAGTTCGAAAATAATATTTATGATTTAGTAGAACTATGTTCACAAGTGTTGTCTAGTCAACCATTGTTCTTTTTAATTAATTCTTACACAACAGGAATTTCAAGCACAGTATTACAGAATATTTTGAGTGTCACTGTGGATAAAAAATATAAGGGAAAATTAACATGTGGAGAGATTGGAATTCCTATGGAAAATTCGAAGTTAGTATTGCCTTGTGGAATTTATGGAAGATGGGAGAAATGATAAGATTTTAGGGACATTATCTATGTCCCCATGTCCTACCTCTGTTCCCAAAATCTTCTCAAAAGGAGAAAATAGATGCAAGATTTAAAAGTATTATTTGAAGATAACCATATTATTGTAGTAGAAAAGAAGCCTAATATTCCTTCTCAAGCGGATAAGACAGGGGATGAGGATATGCTGACGATTGTGAAGCGATATATTAAAGAAAAATACAATAAACCAGGAAATGTATATTTAGGATTGGTTCATAGATTGGATAGACCAGTGGGAGGCATTATGATTTTTGCCAAAACTTCCAAGGCGGCTTCAAGATTGAGTAATCAAGTACGAGAAAAGGTTTTTAAGAAAAAGTATTTAGCGGTAGTAGATGGAAAGATTTCACAAAAGCAAGGGACACTAGAGGATTATTTGTATAAAGATGAGAGGAATAATACGAGTAAAGTAGTTCATAAGGATAAGAAAAATGCTAAATTGGCAAAATTGGATTATCAGGTTTTAAAGTATAATGAAGTGAAGAATTTGAGCTTATTGGAAATTAATTTGCATACAGGAAGACATCATCAAATTAGAGTACAGCTAGCTAATTTTGAACATAGTATTTTTGGAGATCAAAAGTATGGAATAAGAGGGAAAGGTAAACAAATTGCTTTATGGGCGTATGAACTTACTATTATTCATCCCATTACAAAAGAAGAATTGGTGTTTGAAGATTTGCCAGAACCAGTGGGAACTTGGTGTATTTTAGCGAATAAATTGTAACGATTTAGACGTCTTGTTTTTTGGCACCTTTCCAAGACAAGCTGGAACACTTTCCAAAAAATGAATTAACAATTTCTAGCTTGATTGTTCTATATTTGCTTGATTTTCATATTTTTTAGGAGACGCTTTTCTTATCCAGTAATTTAACTATGAATGGTAACGAATAGTTACCAAAAATCATGATTTTGATAAATAATTGTTGACTTTACGTAAATAAAATAGTATACTAAATAAGTAATAAACTCCAAGGAGGTAGGCTGATGAAATATCAAATGGACGACTATGCTGGTTGCGTTGTCGTTAAGGGGCGGGAAAAGAAAAGAGACCAATGGAAAAAATATGCGTCAATAAACAGAGAATCACGTCGTGTATTTTCTAAGGGTATCTCGCCAAAAGAGAAAAAGGAGATTGACCAGTTTCTGCGTAAGCAAGGAATAAAGGTTGACTCGAATGGATATGCCCACCAGTAGAGGAGGGTTAGTAAAACCAGTTGCTTTTTGTATGAAGTGGCTGGTTTTGCTCTAAAACTTTTGAAATAAAAAGTATTGCATTTTGGAAAAGTTTATGTTACAATATCCAAGTATGAAAGAGAGAAACCGTAGGGAGGAATATAAATGGAAATAGCAAAAGGAATACTAATTGTAATTTACTTTATCGTAGCGATTGTGTTAATCATTTTAGCATTAATACAATCGAAAGAAGATGCAGGATTATCTTCTACTATAACAGGTTCATCAACTAACAACTTTTTTGAGAAAAACAAAGGAAGAACGAAAGAAGGAAAACAAAAAAGATGGACAATTATATTAGCAGTAGTATTTGCAATATTAACTATAGCATTAGGAATTGTATATATGGCATAGAAACAGAAAAGGGCGGTTTTTATCTAAAAAACTGGCTTTTTTTGGGTTTTTGGAACAAGAAATCAAGTTTGAGACAAAGAGGACAGGTCGTATTCGTCTCAAAAAGGAGATGAAAATGCCAAAAAACGATTATAAAAAAAGAGAGATAAAAAAACGAATTTAAGAATTTTCTAACGCATACTTATCTGTAATTTGCTAAAGCTCATATAGCTAAGAAATGTAAGCGGTGGCAACCGCAAAGAAATTCTATAAATCCCCATATTTATCTTGTACGAAAAGTCTACCTACTAGGAGAACTTTCCTACAAGATAAAAAATGACACAAATAAGACCTGTGACTCTTCTCTCATTTTAAAAAGAAAGGAATTTATAAAGGATGGAAGAACAAGAACTGAAAATTTTAGAGTTTATGAAAGATAAAGATTATGTACCAATGAAGGCGAAGGAAATTGCCATGATTATGAGAGTACCCAAAAAAGAATATAGAGATTTCTTAGCAGTGCTTGGTAATTTAGAGTTAGATTTTAAGATACAGAAAAATAGAAAGAGTAAATATCGATTAGTAGACACTACTTATTATGATGGTATTTACAGGAAAAATCAAAAAGGATTTGGATTTGTAAGGTTGGAAAATCAAGAAGAAGAAATTTATATTGCAAAGGAAAATTCTTTAAATGCTTTAAATGGTGATAGAGTTTTAATTGAAATTCTAGAAGAAGCCAACAAAGTAAAAAGTGCAGAAGCCAAAGTAGTTAAAATTTTAAAGCATGAAAAAGATACCATTGTAGGAATTTTCCAAAATAACAAAAGTTTTGGATTTGTTGTTCCAGATGATAGAAGTTTTGGAACTGATATTTTTATTGCTAAAAAAGATATGGGAAAAGCAAGAAATAATCATAAAGTATTAGTCAAAATAACCAAATATCCTGAAAAGGGAAAAAAGGCAGAAGGAAAAGTTATCGAAGTGTTGGGAAATGTAAATGAGGCAGGAGTTGATATGTTATCCTTAATCAAAGAACATAATCTGCCATCTACTTTTCCAGAACTAGTGGTACAAGAGGCAAAGAAATTTGGCAACAAAATAGATAAAAAAGATATTCCCAACAGAGTAGATTTTAGAGATAGAGAGATTTTTACGATTGATGGGGAAGATGCCAAAGATTTAGATGATGCGGTTCGTGTACAAAAGTTAGAAAATGGAAATTATCAATTAGAAGTTCATATAGCAGATGTTAGTTATTATGTGAGAGAAAATAGCTTACTAGATCAAGAGGCATTAGTAAGAGGTACGAGTGTTTATATGTTAGGTAGAGTCATTCCTATGCTTCCAAGAGAGTTGTCAAATGGAATTTGTAGTTTAAATGCGGGAGAAGACAGATATACGTTATCTTGTATCATGGAAATAGATAGTAAAGGAAATGTAGTAGCTTCCGAGATTGTCAAAGGTATGATTCATGTTACAGAAAGAATGAATTACACAGATGTTCAAGCAATTATAGAAAACTCTAATCCTAAAACAATCAAAAGATACGAACCATATATTGCTAATTTTAAATTAATGGAAGAATTAGCCCATATTCTAAAAAATAAGAGAATGGAGCAAGGTTATCTAAACTTAGATATTCCAGAGAGTAAAATTGACTTAGATGTAGATGGAAGAGTAACCAATATAGCCAAATATGAAACAACCTTTGCCCATGAAATTATTGAACAATTTATGCTAACAGCCAATGAAACGGTAGCAGAAAAATTCTTTTGGCTAGAAGCCCCATTTATCTATCGTGTGCATGAAGACCCAGACATGGAAAAGATACAAGAATTAAATAAATTTTTGTTTAACTTTGGCATGAAAATAAAAGCCAATAAAGATAATATTTATCCAAAAGAATTTGCTAAAACACTAGAAGAAGTCAAAGGAAAAGAGGAAGAGAAAGTAGTTTCTAATTTAGTTTTAAGAACTTTAAAAGTGGCTAGATATGAAGCAGTAAATAAGGGACATTTTGGAATTGCTAGTAAGTATTATTGTCATTTTACTTCGCCAATTAGAAGATACCCAGACTTATTCATACATCGAGTCATTTCAAAGTATTTAGAAGACAATTATGATGTTTCAGAAAAATGGTTGGAAGAACACAGAAACCAAGCAGACGAAAGAGCCAAACAATCATCGGAAAGAGAAAAAATTGCTACTAAAGTAGAAAGAGAAGCAGAAGACTTGAAAAAAGCAGAATATATGGAAAAAAGAATAGGTGAACAATACGAAGGAATTGTATCATCTGTAATCTCTTTTGGCATATTTGTAGAATTAGAAAACACAGTAGAAGGGCTAATCAGATTTGACGACTTAGGAGACGAATACTTTATTTATGATGAAGACAGAAAAAGGTTAATAGGAGAAAGAACGAACAAAACCTATAAAATAGGAGACAAAATAGCAATCGAAGTCAAAAATGCAAGCAAACTGCTAAGACAGGTTGATTTTAAGTTAGCCGTTCGAACGAAGTGAGTTACGGATAACTTACGCAATCGAACGGAGGGAGATTGTGAACCAAAAAGAAGCCGTTCGAACGAAGTGAGTTACGGATAACTTACGCAATCGA
>CAOKEO010000023.1 GCA_948467495.1 uncultured Clostridium sp. | reverse complement strand
CTATAAAGGTTTATGGGTAACCTTTTAAAAACCTAAATCTATTATACAAGGAGTATAAATATTTTAAAGAAAGTTAAAGAAAATGAATGCTAATAATCAATTAGTAAAATACAAAAATAATAGAATAAAGAAATTCGTGGTTAATATACTTAACAAAATTAGAGGGCGATATATATCCTCCAGTTTATTAGATGAAAATGTAATTTCTATGATTCATCAGAAATTTCCAAATGAATGGGAACAAATAGAAGTTAAAGAATTATTAGAAGACTTATTAACTAGGAATCGTGGCTTACTAGAAACACTGGACATTAGAATGTTACATAAAGATATGGTAAGCTTATTTAGTAAGCCTACATTAGAAAGAATTATTACAGATGAACCATTACAAAGGAATATATTAGAATTATCGCAAGAAGAATTGCGAACTTATGCTTATCTGTTAAATTATAAAGTAGTAGATATTAATGAAAGAATTGGAAATTTATTTCCATTTGTTTGTAAAAATATAGATATAAATGAATTACAAACGTTAAATGAAGCGGATAGATTAAAAGCTGTCAGTATTATACTAAGTAATAGTGAATTTCGCTTAAGCAATTTGAATGAACTAGACGATTACTATGAAAAAAGAAGAAATATGTGTGAAGAAATCATAAATCAGCCAGATATAGTTAAACAAGAATATCATAAAGACTTAAATTCAGAAAATGAAATTAGTCATTTTCCTTTTGACTTATTATATGAAATGAATCAATTATCTGATTTGGATATTGTTAAATATGCGATTGTTGAAGCTAAATATGGAATGAGTTTAGAAAAAGCAAAGCTGTTATGTTCTGCCTTTTCTAAAAATGTGAATGAAATTGAACAATCAGAGGACACAAGAATCATACATGAATTAAAAGCTATTTTAAAGGAAGAAGATATTAAAGAATTAAGAAAAATTGATTTAGGGGAAGATTTCAAAAATTATGTAGGTACGATAAATATCATACCAAATTTAAAAAATGCTTATATACATAAATATCAAGAAACATTATATCAAATTAAAGAAGAAGATTATATTGGCTCACAAAGTATAAAATTAAAAAAAAGAAAAAAGGCAGATATAAAAATTTATAATGCTTTGGGAAAAGATAATGATAAAGCCGATTTCAATATGATATTAACATCATTAGGGGGGATTTATTTTCTTAATCATAATTATGATGACTTAAAAGATGATTGGGACAGAGCAGATAAAAATCATACAATATCATGTTCTTATATAGGAAATGATTTTTTAGGAGTAGTTTATGATAATTATTTATTAGCATTTTCTGATATTACTGAAAATGAATTACTACAATCTAAAAATGATGATGGAGCAACTGTTGATAGTGCTTTCTACCATTGGTATGACTTATCTGAAAGTGAATTTTTAACTCCTCGAAACCAAATTAATTCTTCAAAAATTTATAATGAATTATTGCTGGAAAGGAAAATTGAAAAAGATGGAAAATTATAAAATAGAAAACCTACTTATGCAGTATTTATGGCAGAAACTCTTGCGGATATTCAGAATACTAAAGATGAAAGATGGCAAGAGACAAAAAGGCTGGCGGCACAATTGGATATTCCAATCGTTGTAATTGACCAAACACAATGTGCCAAATTAGAATTTGACAAAGTACAAGAAATGATTGAATTAGTAAAAAGAGATAAAAGAATGGATTTAATTCCAACTATCATTCATAAAATAGAAAATAATAAAGCTCCTCCAAGAGGAATAGGCAAGGAAATAAGGAATTCCATTTTTTCCGAAACTAAGATAAAAAAATGTTTAGAAGAAATGATAGGAACTATCATAATTTCTGATATAGAAACTTTTAATCAAGGAATTGAGCAATTTGTGAGTACAACAAAAGAATTAAAAAAGACATATGAAGAACATGTAGAGGTAGATGAAAAATGTAAAACTTATGATTATGAAGATTATATAAATAGATTAAAGATATTATATACCTCTAGGAATGGGCTAGATGGAGATGGAACAATAAGGAAAAAAGAAAGAAACATAGAAGGGCAACAATTAGATACTAGTTATGAAGAAATTGATTTTCACAATCAATAAAATGACCTACCGATTTCATCAATGGAATCGGTAATTACTTTATCTCTTTCATAACTAGTATTATTTATTTGTTAAATTTCCGTTATTTTTAAGTTGAATTTATCTTCAAAAACTTTTTTCTTAGCAATATATTCTTTTGTCTTAACCCCTTTTACATCTATGATTTCAGTCGAATTATCTTTATGAAAAACAATAAAATCAGCCTTATATTTTAATTTGGGTGCTAAAATAAAAGTAGGTTGTAGACAAAAACCATTAATTTCATTTCCTTGTAATCTTAGCTTTAATTCGCAATAATAATCCGCTTCCTTCTGACTATCAAACGTATGACCATCAATCGAAACTTTATTAGCTCTATATTTACTCTTTCTGTTATTTCCATTCGTGAAATTTTTATAATCATCAACTGTCCAATGCTCCATTTCAAGACACCCCTTGTATTATTTTGTAATATTATATAGAAAAAAGAAAAAAAGTGCAATAAAAAAGAAGCTTTTTTCAAAACTATCCATTTAAGATGTTTGCGAAATATAGATAAGTATGATATTATCTTCTGGTATCTTCTGGGACAGGCACTGATTATCCCTTTAGGTGTTTTTTGGGACAGGTCTTTGCTTTTTTAGCACTAATAGGGGTGAAGATTTTCAACTATTGGATGAATAAAAGAAGAAAAAAGGAGAAATTGAAGGAAGATGGATTCAAACAAAATATGGCAGATACCATTATTTTTAAAACAAATGCTAGAAGAACAATATGGAAAACAAGTGACAGAAAAAATCTTACAAGGCTATCAAATTAAGAGAAATACTACTTTTCGTGTCAATATCTTAAAAAGTAGCGTCGATGAAATTGAAACTGTTTTGAAAGAGAAAAAAATAGAATATGAAACAGTAGCATGGAGCAAAGAAGCATTTATCTTAAAAAATGTTGAAGAAAAAGAAATTAGGAATTGGGAAATCTATCAAGAGGGAAAAATCTATTTACAAAGTTTATCTTCTATGTTGCCACCCATTGTTTTACAGCCAAAAGAAGGAGAAGACATATTGGATATGACAGCAGCACCAGGAGGAAAAACAACACAAATAGCTGCAATCACTAACAATAAAGCCAATATTACTGCATGTGAAATGAATAAAATTCGAGCGGAACGTTTGCAATATAATTTGCAAAAACAAGGTGCCAATGTTTATGTCATGATACAAGATAGTAGAAAAATAGATGACCTTTTCTCATTTGACCGAATTTTATTAGATGCACCATGCAGTGGAAGTGGGACAATTCAATTGCAAGGGGAAAGTGATAAACAAAACGACAAATTAGAAAAAAATTTCACCATTCAATTAATTGAAAAATCAGTAGAATCACAAATAGCACTATTAAAAAAAGCAATCAACTTATTAAAACAAGGAAAAGAAATGGTGTACTCAACTTGTTCTGTTCTAGCCAATGAAAATGAAGAAGTTATTCAAAAAATATTAAAACAAGGAAACGCAGAAATCATACCAATTAAATGCAAAGAAATGAAGCAGCTTCCGCTTCTTCCAAGTAAAATAGAAGGTACACTATGTGTATGTCCCAATCAACTTTACGAAGGATTTTTCATTGCTAAAATTAAAAAACTATGAGGTATTTTCTGGGACAGGCACACATTATCCCTTTAGGTACTTTTGGGGACAGGTTTAAATCTTTGTAATGGGGAAGAGAATATCCTAAAGCAAGTAAAATTGCACAAATAGAGTAAAGAAAGTAGGAGGAAAAGATGTATTATATTTATATGCTAAGGTGTGAAGATAATTCTATTTACACAGGTATTACTACAAATGTAGAACAGAGGATGGAGGAGCATTTTAGTAAGGTGAATTGTGCCAAATATACGTATAGCCATACGGCTAAAAAATTAGAAGGGGTATGGAAAACGGAGAACAGAGTGCTGGCTTCTAAGTTAGAGTATCGAATTAAAAAGCTGACAAAGGCTCAAAAAGAGAGTCTGATTGTTAAAAATAATTTAAAGGAATTATGGAACGAAGAATTAGAGTGCGATAAATATAAAAGGCTAGAAATTTAAGTATTTCTAACCTTATTTTCTTGTATAGAAAAAATTGAAGATTTTACCCCTTTTGTTTTTGTATGATTCTAGCCCAATGGAATTGTGTTATAGATATTAGCAATGTTTCCTGTTTGTTCTGCGGTTGTAATAAGGATTGGATAATAATTATTTTTAGCCATCCATTCATATACCTCAAAGGAATGGTTACAACTCATGGTGTAAGCATCTTTTAAAAATTGCCTTAGATTAGGATTTGTAACCTCCATAGAAGCAATGGCATATTCTTTACCAGCTCTTTTTAAAGTTAGAAAATAGGATAATGCAATTTCTCTATCGGTTAGCTTAGTCACATTTGTATTGATTGTAACAGGTTCAGCTGGTTTTGTTTCATTTACATCTTCTGTAAAAATAGATGTATTTAATTGAGGGACATTTAATTTCCCAGTCGCTGAATCAATATTTTTTACAAATTCTACTTTCCTGTTGTAATCTTCCACATGAATAGGAAAATGGGTATCTAACAAAGACTTTAATTCTTCGTCTGTTACTTGATTGCGAAATAAAGACATACAAGTAATGGTGTTCACACAACTTGTTATTAATTCGTTTAAATAACTTAATTCACATATTGTTAATTTCATAAAATTACCTCCTAATATATGAAATAGTATGTCCTATTTTAAGGAAAATATGATTTTTTTGAATGAAAAAAATATTACCGCAGCTGGGAGTTACGAATAAAAAATATAGAAACTTTTATGTCAAAACAAAACGTTAAACAGTTACATTTTTTGTCATAAAAAATAGAAAAAAGGATGAAAATTTTTTTAATAGATGTTATAATGAACAAGTAAAAAATTTTGATAGATTTAGAATTGAGAAAATGAGATAACATAGTAGAAAAAGGAGCAATTGTTAAAACAATGGAAGAAATATTAAATGTAAAAAAACAATTAAAAATATCAATGCCAATTGCTACGGAAAACTTTATTAATATTTTAATGACTTTAGTTGATACACTCGTCATTGCTACACTAGGAACCAATGAATTAGGAGCGATAGGAGCAATGGCAGTTGTATTAAATATCATGCAAATGAGCATCGAAGCCATTAATGTATCGAATATGGCTTTACTTGCCAAGTCACAAGGCGAAAAAAATCAAAAACAAGTGAAACTGTTGACAGGAAATGCCGTTATGATTACTATACTAATAGCAATGGCAATGATTTTTGTAGTTTATGGCATAAGACCAATTTTTCCATCACTATTTCAGGTAGACAAGGTATGTATTACTTATATGACAATCAGATTAATAGGGTTTTTACAAAGTTCTATTGTAACGATATTAACAGGACATCAAAGAACCATTGGCAAACAAGGTAATATAATGGTAATAAGAATTATAGCTGTTATAGGCAATTTATTGTTAGATTTGTTGGTTGTTACATTACATTATGGTGTTGCAGGTGTTGCTTGGGTAACAGTTGGTATTGATACGATATTAAGTATGTATTTGATGATTAAATCCAAAAGTACAGTAACGTATCAATTTCAGAAAAGTATTACAAAAGAAATTTTTCAGTTATTCAAATGGAATTGTGTAGAAAGAATGGTTTCCAAAATAGATGAATTTGTATTTA
This sequence comes from uncultured Clostridium sp., assembly GCA_948467495.1. Taxonomy (GTDB): domain Bacteria; phylum Bacillota; class Clostridia; order TANB77; family CAG-508; genus CAG-269. The sequence continues at coordinate 26,274 of CAOKEO010000023.1, read as the reverse complement.
ATATTTTGGTTTCTAGGATAGGATCTTTAGAATATGCAGTACATGTTATTCTTATCCAAATTGCAGATGTATCGCAAGCCTTTGTACAAGGATTTAGTAATGGTATATCCATTAGTATTGGAATTGAAACAGGGTATCAGAATAAGGAAAGAATGAAGATGGCAAAACAAGTAATAAGGAAAGTTATTAATATTTTCTCTGTTATTGTTCCAGTCATGGTGACAACTATTGCGATTGTGATTGCTCATCTATTTTTAAAACAACATGAATTATTGGTGATTTTTTATTCGGTGTTACCATTGTTGGTAATGGGACAATATGCAGAAATGAGTGGAACTTATTATTATGGAATTCTTCGTGGTATGAGAGAGTTTAAATTTTTGGCAAAACGTAATTTTATGACATCTATCATAAAAATAGTAGTAGCTACTACCTTGTCTTACACCATGTTAGGTATTATAGGAGTATGGATTGCTTATGCAGTTTATTGTTTGGTACAAAAATGGGTATCAAAATATAAATATAAAATCTTAGAAAAAGGAGAAATTTAGATGTTATTTGTTTTAGCACAAATTTGTGGAGTTATCGTATTAATACTTACAGTAATATCGGTTCAATTTAAAACCAAAGAAAAAAATTGTGATGTGTTTTGTATTTGCAAACCTTGTAATGGCAATACAATTCTTTTTACTCAATGCTATGACAGGAGCGATTATATCAATTATTAATACCATAAGATGTATCATCTTCTATTATTATAAGAAAAAAGACAAAAAGCCATCCCTTATGATATTATTGTTTTTTGAAATAATAGCTGTTGTTTCGGGGATGATAAGTTGGCAAAACATGTGGAGTGTAATTCCTATTGTTGTTACGGTTATTTATACATATGGACTATGGCAAGATAATGTAAAAGTAATTCGAGTTACAACTGCAATTGTAGGATTAGGTTGGGCAATTTATGATATAATTGTTATGGCTTTTGTTGGAGCGATACAAGAAATTTCTCAATTCGTATCAGCTATGATTGCCTTAATAAAAAATAAAGAAGAAACCAAAGAAAAGACACAGGAAAAATAAGAGACATACGAAGGAAAAAATCAATTTAAGAGAAATATGAATCATTTGAGGTGGAGCAATTGAACATACTAATATCAATTATCAAATTACTAGGAGGATTAGCACTCTTAATTTATGGAATGAAAATTCTAAGTACTAATTTAAAAAAGCTATCAGGAGGAAAACTAGAAAAAGTTTTAGTATCTGCTACTAATAACGTGTTAAAAGCTTTATTGGTAGGAATCTTAATTACAGTAGCAACCCAAAGTTCATCAGCAACAACTGTTATCGTAGTTGGGCTAGTGAATTCTGAAATTTTAAAGTTGAAAAATGCGATTCCTATTATCATGGGAGCTAACATAGGAACTACCATTACATCACAGATTTTAAGACTAACCAATATAGATGGTGGCAGTTGGTTATCTTTATTTACGCCAGCTGTATTAGCACCTATCTTTTTGTTAATAGGAATTTTAATAATGGGAATAACAACAGACAAAAAGAAAAACAACATAGGGGAAATGATAATAGGAGTTGGTTTACTATTTACAGGAATGATTAGCATGATAGATATAGCGAGTGGATTTAGCGAATTACCGATTTTAACTGAAATATTATCCAAACTGTCAAATCCTATTTTAGGAGTTTTAGCAGGAGCTTTGATTACTGCTATTGTACAAAGTTCAGCAGCCACTATAGGAATTGTGCAAGCCTTATCCACCACGGGAATCGTTACCTATGCTACCACCATTCCAGTTATATTAGGACAAAATATTGGAACTTGTGTTACCTCTATCTTTGCTAGTATAGGAGGCACTAAAAATGCTAAGAGGGCATCAGCTGTTCATCTGTATTTCAATTTAATAGGAACTATTGTATTTTTGATATTTATTTATACTTATCAATATATGATAGGGTTTCCATTTTGGCAAGATACGATAGATATGGGGCAAATTGCTAATTTTCATACTATTTTCAATATCGTGTCAACCATTGTATTGTTCCCATTTATTAATTGGATTGAAAAATTGACACTAATGACCATTCGAGATAATAAAACAACAGATGACGATGAGGAAGATGAAAGTGATTACTTATCTGTTTTAAATAGATTAGATGTCAGAATCATAAACTTGCCTAATATAGCAATCATGAATAGTACAGATGTAGTAGAAAAAATGGGAGAAATAGCAGAGAAGAATTTTAGAAAATCAGTAAAATTATTAAATGATTTTCAAAGGAAGAAATTGGATAAAATTGCAGAAAGAGAAAGGGCAATCAATCGAATGGAACAAGTGGTAACAGAATTTTTAGTGGGGATTGGAAGCTTAGATTTGTCAGAACAAGAAAATATAACGGTTAATGCTCTACTTAATATCCAATCTGAATTTGAAATAATAGGAGATTATGCTTATCGATTCTCTGAAACAGTGGAAGAGATGCATGACAAAAATATTAAAATTTCGGAAGAAGCACAAGAGGAGTTTAAGAAAATCTCTCGAATAACAGGGGATTGTATTTTGACTACCATACAAGCTTTTCAGGAAAAAGATTTGAGACTAATTGTAAAAATTGAGGCAATGAAAGAGTTTGCAGAGATTCAAAAAGAAAAATATAAAAATTTACATATTCAAAGATTAAAAGAGAAAAAGTGTTATGTGGAAAGTGGTATTGCTTTTATAGAACTTTTGACAATTTGTGAAAAGATAATTGACCATTGCTCCAATGTGTCAATTGCTACGATGAATTATATGACAAATGAAAATTTTGTCACGAAACAAGAATATTTTAAAAATATTTATGAAACACAAAGAGAATTGTTAAAGGATGATTTAAATGAATGTTGTTTTAAGTATGCAAATTAAGGGGGATTGGTTGAGAATTACATTAGGAGTAATTTTGGCTATGGTGGGACTGGTTGTTTTGATGATTGCTCAAAAATAATATGATAAATGGAAAGGGAAAATAGATGAAAAAACTCATTATTTTAACAGGTATATCTGGTGTAGGAAAAACTACATTAGCAAAATACATACAAAGTAAACTAGAAAATGTGTTAAGAAAAATTTATGAGAGCGAAGCTAGGACAGATTTTATAGTAGGAAAAGAATTAAAATTGGTTAATAAGGATAAAAAAGTTTAGAAGAATGCTTTACAAGAATTGAGAGATGGGTGTTGAAGAAGGAGAAAAAACGATATGAAAAATGTCATTTTAATTCATGGATATAATGGAATTCCTAAAATTTATGAATGGTTAAAAAATGAATTGGAAAAATTAAAATATAATGTAATCCTTCCAGAGTTTCCCCCAAGAGAAGGCGTTATATATGAAGAATGGAAAAAGATATTTGACCAATATAGAGCATACATAGATAGTGATAGTATAATAGTAGCACACTCGATAGGAAATGAATTTATCATTAAATATATGAATGAAAATAATTTAAAAACAGAATTATATATAAGTTTAGCAGGATTCTCGCAATATTTTGAATGGGAAAATAGAAAAGATTTAAATCGAGCATGCAAAAATTTTCTAGTGTCTAAAAGTGAATTAGAAAATTTTAAGGCTAAGTGTAATAAAAGATACTCGATATATAGTAATAATGACCATTTAGTACCATTTGAACTATTAGAACAATTTCCTAAAAGTATGGATGCGATTCCAATATTAATTGAAAATATTGGTCATATGGGTAAGAAGAGTGGAATAGAGAAAATTCCAAAAGTAATGGAGTTGATATTAAAGAGAAGTTAAGCTATATTTTAAAGGAAGAATAATAAGGAGAAAAAGAATGAAAGGTATTAAAGGAATTATATTAGATGTTGATGGTGTAATTGTTGGAGAGAAGATAGGCTTTAATTTTCCAAATCCCAATATACATGTCATCAATAAATTAAAAGAAATAAGAAAAAAAGGAATACCAATTAGTTTGTGTACTGCTAAGCCACATTTTTCAACTGGTAAAATTATAAAAGAAGCGGAATTAAATAATTATCATATTGCAGATGGCGGAAGTGTTATCATAAATCCAATTGATAATACAATAGTAAAAAAGCATGTAATGGATAAAAAGAAAGTAAAAGATATATTAGAAATGTATATTGCTAATGATATTTATACAGAATTCTATACAGTAGATAATTATTTCATACAAGGAAGTCAACAGTGCGATATAACTCCAAAACATGTTCATATATTACAACAAAATCCAGTTATTCTAGAGGATATTGCAAATGAAAGTATAAAATATGATGTAACTAAAATAATGCCAATAGCTTTAAATGAAAAAGACAAAAACAGAGTCACCAATCTTTTTGAAGGAATGAACACAGGACTAACACTAAGTTGGGGAATTCATCCAGTGGCAAATCCGCTAAAATTTGGAATTATTACAGCAACAGGAATTTCGAAAAAACAAGGAGCGATAGAAATCGCTAATAATATGAATGTTCCATTAGAAAATATTTTAGCAGTTGGAGATAGCACAAGTGATTGGCAATTTATAGAGTTATGCGGATATGGAGCAGCTATGGGAAATGCAAGTGAAAAATTAAAAAAATATGTAAAAACAAAGCAGGAAGGACACTTTTATATTGGTGGAGATGTTGACGAAAATGGAATTATTGAAATATTGAATTATTTTGAAGAAATAATGTTGGTACAATAAAAAAGGAAAGAAGGTGAATTTAAGTGAACAACAAATTCCAAGAAAACGAAATAACAGAATTAAAAAAGTCTACAAGTGAACTAAAAGAAGCGATAGTATCGATTGTTTCTATATTAAATAAGCATAGACACGGGAAACTATATTTTGGCATAAAAGATGATGGTACAGTAGTTGGTCAAGAGGTTAGTGGAAAAACATTAAGAGACATTTCAGAAGTTATTTCAAATAAGATAGAACCCAAAATCTATCCAAAGATAAGCAATGTAAAAATAGAAGATAAAGATTGCATTCTAGTAGAATTTGAAGGAGAAGATGTACCATATTTTGCAGATGGAAGAGCATATATACGAGTAAGCGATAGAGACCAAAAACTTTCTATTTCTGAAATGAGAAAAATATTTTTAAAAACAGAAAATGAAGGTGAAAATTGGGATTCGAGAGTTTCAGATAAAACAATAGAAGATATTAATGAAGAAATATTGAAAGATTATATAGAAAGAGCCAATCAAGCTAAAAGAATTCCATTTGAATATACAAATAAAGAAGATGTTTTAAATAAATTGGGATTATTAAAGGATAATAAATTATTGAATGCAGGAAAGGTTTTGTTTTGTGATAATTGCAAAGTGGAACTGCAAATGGCAATTTTTGCAACAGATACGAAAACAACATTTATTGATATAGATAAAGTAGAGGGAAACATTTTTGATTTAATAAAGATAGGGCAAGAATATATCAGAAAGAACATTATATGGAATGTTAAGATAACAGATAAAAGAGAAGAATATCCAGAAATTCCACTAGATTCTATCAGAGAGGCGATTATCAATAGTTATGCACATCGATTATATCAAGATCCAAAAGGAACTGAAATTTCGATATTTAAAAATAAAGTAGAAATATATAATCCAGGGACATTTCCAGAACAATATACACCAGAAGATTATATACAAAATAAGGCTCATTCAGTGTTTAGAAATCCTATGATAGCTAATATTTTATATAAATCAAGCGATACTGAAACTTATTCTTCAGGAATAAGAAGAATATATGAAGAATGTACAGAGAATAATGTAAAAGTTGAATTTAGAAAAGAAAAAATAGGTTTTACCATAATTTTTTATAGAAAAAATTATGAAAGAGAAAAGAAAACTATACAAAATGACCCTGTAAATGACCCTGTAAATGACCCTGTAAAACTTAATTTAAATATTACAGAACAAAAAATAATAAACATAATTATGAAAAATCCTAAAGTTACACAAATTTCGATAGCAAATCAATTAGAAGTTTCAGAAAAAACTGTTAAAAGAAATATTGCTAAATTAAAAGAAAAAGGAGTTCTTGAAAGAATAGGAGCAGACAAAAACGGATACTGGAAAATTGTTGGAGATAAGGAGGAAAAAGATGTTTAAGTTACATTCCGCTTACAAGCCAACAGGCGACCAACCACAAGCAATTGAATATTTAAGTAAAGGGATACAAGAAGGTAAGAAATTCCAAACATTACTAGGAGTTACAGGCTCTGGAAAAACCTTTACCATGGCAAATATCATAGAAAAAGTGCAAAAGCCAACTTTAGTTTTAGCACACAATAAAACGTTGGCAGGGCAACTATATAGCGAATTCAAAGAGTTTTTTCCAGAAAACAATGTCGAGTATTTTGTCTCTTATTATGACTATTATCAGCCAGAAAGCTATATACCATCTTCAGACACTTATATTGAAAAAGACTCATCCATTAATGATGAAATCGATAAATTGCGTCATTCAGCTACCTTGTCTTTATTTGAAACAAAAGATGTTATTATAGTAGCTTCTGTTTCTTGTATTTATGGATTAGGAGATCCAGTAGATTACCAAGAAATGATGTTATCTTTACGAGCAGGAATGAATAAGTCACGAGATCAAGTTCTAAAAAAACTAATAACCATGCAATACACAAGAAATGAGATGGATTTTAAAAGAGGAACTTTTCGAGCCAAAGGGGACATAGTAGAGATTTACCCTTCTGACCAATCCGAATCAGCGGTTCGTGTAGAGTTTTGGGGAGACGAAATTGAAAAAATTACAGAGATTAATCCACTTACAGGAAAGCCAATTGGAATTAGAAAACACATCTTAATTTCGCCCGCTTCTCACTATGTCACAACAAAGGACAAAATGGAAAGAGCCATTGTCACCATTGAGAAAGAGATGGAGGAAAGAGTCCAATATTTCAAATCAAAAAATAAACTAATTGAGGCACAAAGAATAGAAGAAAGAACCAATTTTGACATGGAAATGATGAAAGAAACTGGCTTTTGTTCTGGAATTGAAAATTATTCCCGACATATCAGTGGAAGAGAAGAAGGGAGTCCGCCCTATACTTTATTTGATTATTTTCCAGACGACTTTTTATTATTAGTAGATGAATCTCATGCTACCATTCCACAAGTTAGAGCTATGTATAATGGAGATAGGTCAAGAAAAGAATCTCTTGTCAATTATGGATTTCGACTACCATCTGCATTTGACAATAGACCATTAAAATTTGAAGAATTTGAACAAAGATTAAACCAAGTTATATTTGTCAGTGCAACACCTGCTGATTATGAAAAAGAACATAGCAAAGACAATGTGGTAGAGCAAATTATCAGACCGACTGGATTATTAGACCCTAAGATAGAGGTAAAGCCAGTTACCAATCAAATTGATGATTTATTAGAACAAATACGAATTCGAGTAGAAAGAAAAGAAAGAGTTTTAGTGACAACCCTAACCAAAAAAATGGCAGAAGATTTGACCGAATACTTAAAGAGCTTAGAAATCAAAGTAACCTATATGCATTCAGAAACCAAAGCATTAGAAAGAATGGAAATCATTCGTAATCTTCGTCTGGGAGAATTTGATGTACTAGTGGGAATCAATCTATTAAGAGAAGGATTGGACATACCAGAGGTTTCTTTGGTAGCTATCCTAGACGCTGACAAAGAAGGATTTTTGCGTTCCGAAAGGTCATTAATTCAGACCATTGGTCGTGCTGCCAGAAATACAGATGGAACTGTCATCATGTATGCTGATGAATTGACAGAAAGTATGGAAAAGGCAATTTCTGAAACCAATAGAAGAAGAGGGATACAAGAACAGTACAATCAAGAACATGGCATTACCCCAAAAACCATTCAAAAATCGGTACGTGAAAATATTGCAATGACAACAGTGGAAGATATTAGTGTAGAATACAAATTGGAGAAAAATGAAAATATTCAAGATGTGATTGAGGAGTTGACAGACCAAATGTTGCAATTTGCTGCTAACATGGAGTTTGAGAAGGCGGCAGAGTTGCGAGATAAGATGAAAGAATTAGAAAAATTATTGTAAAATAAAAGTACAACCCAAAAAGCCAACTCATATCTTGAGTTGGACTTTTTGGTTAGCTAGTTCTTAGAATAGAACTTTGTTATTCATTTACTGTATGAGAGGTTAATTAACTAGTGACAGAATACTAAATTTGCTTGTAACACATCTACTTGGCACTTTTTCACAGATGCTTCCATGTAAGGAATACCATTTCTTTGCAAGAAATCCAAATCTTCTGAATTAAGAAAAGTCTGTACAGAAGGAATTTGATATTTCTCTCCTTTTTTTGATTTATAAGGGATTGATTTTTCTTGCAAGAAACGCAAAACTTGTGGACTTAAAAAAACATCTACAGAAGAAATCTGATACAATTTTTTATAAGGGACAGAATTGTTTTGTAAAATGAACAAGTCCTGGGCTGTCAAAAACAGTTCTACAGTAGGAAGCATATTTGCCATTGCTTCTTTTATTTTACTAGGCAAATATTTATTATAGCTCATATTGGATGCGACCTCCTTTTGAATAAATGGTTCTCTCATATATACAGTAAATGAAAGCCTTAAAAAGCTTAATAAACATTATACCTAAATAAACTTGCAAATAATGTCGAAAAGTAACTATTCAGACGTTTTATTTTTTGCCATAAAAGTTTCTATATTTTTTATGATGTAACAATTTGGAATATATCACCTCTAATAGTTACGTCGAAAACAGAAAAGGAGAAAAATTTTCTTGCTAACTAATAAAAGAATATGATATAATTTATATCTGTTCCACTTAATACATAAGAATACAAAGGAAGGTGAAAAAATTGGGAATGATATGGGAAATATTGAATTCATTTTGGTTTCAAGCAATCATTAAATTAATTTTAGGTTTTGTATTAGCAGGAATTATTGGACTAGAACGTTCTTCTTGGAGTAAGCCAGCAGGATTTAGAACACATGCATTAGTAGGAATTAGTTCTGTTTTGATTATGCTATGTGGAGAATACATGTCAAAAGCCTATGATATTGATCCATCCAGAATTCCAGCACAATTACTATCTGGTATCGGATTTATTGGTGCAGGTACTATTTTAAGAGATGGATTTAATGTAAAAGGACTAACAACAGCAGCTGGATTGCTATCTGTTACTTGCATTGGTTTAAGCATCGGAGCAGGTTTTTATCTAGGAGGCATTATGACCACTTTAATCGTTTATATCATATTATCTTATTCTTATAAAATATCAGATCGATTGAATCATTTCAATATGTTGGAATTAGATATCAAAATTCATAAAAACCTAAAACAAGTTTTAGCCGAAATAGAAGAATGTTTAAGTAATTATCAAGTAGAAATCAAGCAAATGAAAAGAGCTAAAAAAGAAGAATTACAAGAAGAAACAGAAATGCTTCATGTTGTTGGACATTATAATAAAAGAGGATTCAAAAAGAATGAATTATTAAGAAAAATAGCAGAAATTGAAAATATTAGTGAAGTATTAGAAGAAGAAAATTAGGAGCAACATTTCAATAACATACATATCCTATAATAAGGTGATAGTATGTTATTTTTAAAAGAATTATATGAAGATGCAAAAAACATAAAAAAACAAGATCCAGCATGTAGAAATATATTGGAAGTAGTAATTCTATACCCAGGATTTCACATTTTAATATTTCATCGATTGGCTCATTTTTTATATCGCCATAAACTATTATTTTTAGCTAGACTTATTTCGCAAATAGGCAGATTTTTTACAGGAATTGAAATTCATCCAGGAGCTAAAATAGGAAGAAGATTATTTATCGACCATGGAATGGGGATTGTCATAGGAGAAACAGCAACCATAGGAAATGACTGTACCATTTATCATAATTCAACATTAGGAGGGACAGGTAAAGACAAAAATAAACGACATCCAGACCTTGGAAATCATGTTATAGTAGGAGCAGGTAGCAAAATATTAGGTCCTATAAAAGTTGGAAATCATGTCAAAATAGGTGCTAATAGCACGGTGTTAAAAAATATACCAGACCATGTTACAGTAGTTAGATGTAATGAAATTATTGATAAAACAAAACTGTGACAAGAGGGGCGTCCCTTTTTGTCACAGTTTTGTTTACAAATTATATAAATTATTTTCTGTTAAAATTTTAACTCTCTTTTGTGTTCTTTCATCAGAAGAATGCAAAGCATTTTGTATAAATTCAGGATGATTGATTAAAAAATTTCTCATTGTTTCGTATGGGTCATGATAAAATCCTTTTAACATTTCCAATTGTCCTTGCTTGATAATTCCCAGTTCAAAAGCTTTTTCGAAAAGGGTATAATCGACTAAAGCTAGAGGAATGGTTTTAATTCCTTCTTTTTCAAGGACTTCGGTTCCACCTTGTTTTCTATCTACCACATAACAAGTCCATAATAATTTGCCATTTAGGTTTTTAACGGCTGGAATCCAAGAACGAACATAGTTAGAGGCAGCAGTTACTAAGTCAGAGGCATTTAGTACCGTTTTTCCTTCGATATCTGTTATTTTTTCAGTAGAAGAAAAATCGTAAGGACTAACAAATGCTTCCATATCTTTAAATAAAGTAAGATGTGGCTTTTTTAATAAATAAGCAATCATATTAGAGAAATACCAATCTCTTCTTTCTCCACCAGAAATGTAATCAATTTCATCGATGTTTACGTTTTCTGTGATGGCTTTTATCATCGTGTCAATCGTGTATTTAAAAATTTCATTATTCTCATATTGTACCAATACTTTATCAAATACTTTTTTTGGTAAATTAATTCTGTCAGCTAATAAAGTATCGATATAAGATAAAAATTCAGTGGCTTCTTTTTCATTCCCATAAAGAAAATGGGTATTTACAAAGTATGGTGAAATGGTTCCAGATGTTAAAAAAAATGGCTTGTTTTCTTCACAAAATTTTACGGCTTTTGTTTCAAATAGGTATGACATGATATCAGACATAATCGTTCCTCCTTAATTTTATTCTGAAAATTATTGTAATGAAAAAACGGTAATTTGTCAATTATATACGAAAAAATCTTGAAAAAAAACAAATATAATGATAAGATGGTAAAAATGAATTTTTGGAGGTAAAAATGAAAACATTGTTAAAAAATGGAACACTAATTGACTACAAAACCAACACATTTGAAAAAAAAGATATACTAATCGAAGACGACAAAATTGCCAAAATAGCCAATGAAATAGGGGAACAAGCAGACAAAATAATTGACTGTACCAATTTTAATATTATGCCTGGAATGATTGATATGCACTGTCACTTAAGAGAACCTGGATTTGAGCATAAAGAAACAATCGAAACAGGTAGCAAAAGCGCCGTTAGTGGTGGATTTACTACAATTTGTCCGATGCCAAATACAAAACCAACACCAGATAGCGCTATTGTTTTGCAAAAAATCATAGAAGAAGCCAAAAGAGTAAATCTATGTAATGTTCTTCCTTATGCCTCTGTATCCAAAGGAGAAAAGGGAGAAGAATTAGTCGATTTTGAAGCATTAAAAAAGGCAGGAGCCATCGCCTTTTCTGATGATGGTATGCCAGTTGTCAATAGCAAAATGATGAGAGAAGCCATTATCGAAACAGATAAGCTAGGAACTTTTGTCGCTTCTCACTGTGAAGAAAAAACAGTCGCAGCAGGTGCCATCAACCATGGGAAAGTAGCAGACCAATTAGGCGTTGACGGAGTATTCCCAGAGGCAGAAGAAATTATGGCAGCAAGAGAAATCGTAATAGCAGAGACAAATGAGGTAAGAGCACATATTTGCCACATCAGTACAAAGACAACGAAAAATATGGTAAGAGATGCCAAAAAAAGAGGAGTAAAAATTTCTTGTGAGACTTGTCCTCATTACTTTACCTTTACTGTTGATGAGGTATTAAAATCTGGAGTCAATGCCAAAATGAACCCACCTCTAAGAGAAGAAAAAGACAGACTTGCCATTATCGAAGGGTTAAAAGAAGGAACCATTGATGCTATTATTACAGACCATGCACCACATGCAGAAGATGAGAAAAATAAGGGGCTAGCAACAGCACCAAATGGAATCATTGGATTTGAAACTGCTTTATCAGCAGAAATTATGAATTTAATTGATACAGGAGATTTAACTTATTTAGATTTAGTAAGACTTACCTCTTATCAACCTGCTCAATTGTTAAAAATTGATAGAGGTACCATTGAAGAAGGAAAAATAGCAGATATTACTATTTTTGACCCAAATGAAACCTATACCTATACCAAAGAAATGATTGTGTCAAAAGCTAAAAATAGTCCTTTTATTGGAAAAGAATTAAAAGGTAGAGTAAAATATACCATAGTTGGAGGAAAAATCGTTTATCAAAAAGGATGAGGAGAAATGAAAATAATTGGAATTACAGGGAAAGCTGGATCAGGGAAAACAACGTTTTCAGACTATTTAGGAAAAAAACAAAGAACGGCAGTTATTCACATAGATGATTTATTTAGTGAAATAAAATTAAAGTATTTTAAATTCTTTATGAATAATAACACAAATAAAGCAAAAACGAAAATGACTTCAAAACATAAAAGAATTCTTTATACAAATCCATTACTGTTTAAAATTTTCATGAAATTTAGAAGTAAGTCAGTAGAAAAAAGGTTAAATAGGAAGATAGAAGATTTAAGTAAAAATAATGATACTATATTAATAGATGATATTTTTATTAAATATCATAAAGTATATAAACAAATGAATGAAATATTTTTAATGGAAAGACCTTATGTAGAAAGATGTACCTCATTATTAGAAAGAGATTCTGTTTCAAAAGAAGAACTAGTCCTTTATGATGTAGCCAATAGGAAAGGAAAGCATGATAAAATTGGCAAAAAACGAAAAGTGACAGTAATATCAAATAAAACAGATAAAGAAGATTTAGAGAAAACTGCTGAACTAATATATAGGGAGAAATTTGAAAAAACAAGTAATACTTTAAAGGAACGATGCAAATCAAACATCCCAATAAATGTACCTAGTATAGGCAAAAATAATGAGACTGAAAGTAGAAATCATGAAAGAACATTAGATTAATTTTAGTATAAAATCAAGAAATCTATGAAAGGTACAGGTTTTATAACAGATAAAAGATATGCCAGTAAAAGATGAAATTATGATAAATGGTTGTATCTTTGAAATAGATGAAAATACCGGAAAAACAGTGACAATTAAAAGAGTTCATATCAATTAAAAAGGTTTATAGGTGGAACCTTTGTTAAAAACCTAAATATATCTTACAAGGGGAAAAGTCAAAATGAAAAATTTATTAATATGGTATCCTAAATGTTCAACCTGTCAGAACGCAAAAAAGTGGCTAGAAAGGAAGCAAATTAAATTCCAAGAACGACATATAGTAGAGGAAACGCCATCCAAAGAAGAACTAGAAAAGTGGATTAACCAAAGTGGATTAGAAATTAAAAAATTTTTTAATACAAGTGGATTAAAATATAAAGAATTAAACCTAAAAGAAAAATTACCCAATATGTCTGATACCCAAAAAATAGAATTACTATCTACGAATGGAATGTTAATCAAAAGACCACTATTCATAAATGATAAAGTTGTTTTAGTGGGATTTAAAGAAAAACAATGGGAAGAAAATATTAATATATAAGCAAAACACAAAATACCAATATTTCCATGGCGATTTTGGGACAGCTTCAAACTCGCCACAACAAATAATAAAATAAGGAGGAGAAAGATAACGATGAATGCAATAGATAAACTAATCAAAAAAATCAAAGAAACAAACAATCCAACCGTAATAGGACTAGACCCAAGATATGAAATGTTACCCAAATGCGTAACCAGTAAATACACTCGGAGATTTAGAAGGAGCAGCAAAAGCAATTATAGAATATAATAAAGCACTAATTGACGAGATTTATGATATCATACCAGCCATCAAACCACAAATCGCGTTTTACGAAATGTTTGGAATTTCAGGAATGAAAGCCTTTCAAGAAACATGTCAATATGCAAAGGAAAAAGGAATGGTAGTAATAGCCGATGTCAAAAGAGGAGATATTGGTTCAACGGCTACACGGTTACTCTAATGCCTTTTTAGGGAAAACACGAATTGGCGAAACAGAAGAATCCATTTATGATGTAGACTTTGTCACTGTCAATCCTTATATGGGAACTGACTGTGTCAAGCCATTCATAGAAGATTGTAAAAAATACGAAAAAGGAATTTTCGTTTTAGTAAAAACCTCAAACCCATCATCAGGAGAATTGCAAGACTTAAAATTAGAAAATGGAAAAGAAGTATATACACAAGTAGCCGAATTAGTAGAAAAATGGGGAGAAGAACTAAGAGGAGAAAACGGATATAGTAGTATCGCAGCAGTAGTAGGAGCAACTTATCCAGAACAATTAGAACAAATCAGAAAAACAGCACCACACACCTATTTTCTAATACCAGGATATGGAGCACAAGGAGGAAAAGCTAACGACATCGCCTTAGGATTTGATAACAATGGTTTAGGAGGTATTGTTAATGCCTCTAGAAGTTTAATGTGTGCTTACCAATCAGACAGATGGAAAAACCAATATAGCGAAAACCAATATGCCAAAGCAACCAGAGCCGAAGCCCTAAGAATGAGAGACGAACTCAATCAAGCAATTTGGGTGTGTTCGGGGACAGGCACCAATTATCCCTAGAGGTGTTTTTTGGGACAGGTAAATGAAAATAAAGGAGAGAAATGAAATATGAAAAGTGATGCCATGATTGGAGGCAGAGATTATATAGGGGTAGGATGTGGAGCATTTATTTTAGATGACGAAAAGAAATTATTATTACAACAGAGAAACAAAGCACCAGAAAAAGGATTTTGGAGTATTCCAGGTGGAAAGCTAGAAATGTTTGAAACTTTTGAAGAAGCAGTAAAAAGAGAAGTAAGAGAAGAAACAGGTGTTGAAATTCAAATAATTACTTTATTAGGAATATGTGACCATATTATAGAAAATGAAAAATCACACTGGGTATCACCAAGTTATTTGTGCAAAATTACACAAGGAGAACCCTGCATAATGGAACCTATGAAACATCTTGATATGCAGTGGTTTTCACTTGATAATCTTCCAGAGAATATAACAATAACAACTAAATATGCAATAGAAAATTATAAAAAATTGATACAATAATTGCCAAAAAGAACTCTCCCTATTGGGAAAAAAGTAAAGGAGGAAAAAACATGTCAGAATTAATCATGGCAGAATTAGTCAAAAAAGAACAATTAAAGCCAGACATATTCAAATTTAGTGTAAAAGCACCAAGTATAGTAAAAGAGGCAAAGCCAGGAAATTTTATAGAAATAAGAGTCACCGACCAATTAGATCCTTTTTTGAGGCGACCAATTAGTATTTATAACTTAGATAGAGAAAACGGGATATTAGAATTTATTTTTCAAGTAAAGGGGAAAGGAACCGAACTTTTAGCCAAAAGAGAAGAAGGAAAAAACATTGATATTGTCGGACCAATTGGTTATGGCACTTTTAAGTATGATAGCTATGAAAAGATAGCCATTATTGGTGGTGGAATTGGCGTATTTCCATTATATGAATTAGCAAAATGTGCGAAAACAGACAATAAAAAGGTAACTACTTATTTAGGTTTTAGAAGCAAGGATTTTGTAGTATTGGAAGAGGAATTTGCGAAGGTATCTAATGAACTTGTTTTAACAACGGATGATGGCAGTTATGCTAAAGAGGGATTTGCCATTAACTATTTGGAAAAAGATATAGAAGAGGGAAAAATAGATGCCATTTATGCTTGCGGACCTTTACCAATGTTAAAGGCAGTACAAAAATTAGCAATAGAAAAAGAAATCCCGTGTCAAATTTCTTTGGAGGAAAAGATGGCATGTGGTTTAGGTGTGTGTTTGGGTTGTGCTGTGAAAACAGCGAAAAGTCCAAAAGATGCTCCAGAGTATTGGCATGTTTGTAAGGCTGGTCCTGTGTTTCATGCCAAAGATGTAGAAATTTAAGTTTTAAGAAAATCAGTAGATGGCAAAGATAAAGGAGAAAGAGATACCAGGATTTACCATACATTTAAAAAATTTTTACCATGATTACGATTGTCTTAATAAAAAACTTATAAAACACTACAAAATAAAAGAAATCCATCAAAAGGGAAATCCAAACATATAAGGAGGAAAAAATGAATACACAAGTTAATTTAGCAGGAATTAAAATGAAAAATCCAGTAACCGTAGCATCTGGCACATTTGGTTATGGAAGAGAATTCAGTAACTTTTTTGACTTAAGCAAACTAGGTGGCATTATTACCAAAGGGACATCTTTAAAACCAAGAAGCGGAAACAAGCCATCCAGAGTTTATGAAACACCAAGTGGAATGTTAAATAGTATCGGATTACAAAATCCGGGAGTTGAATATTTTGCACAAAATGATTTGCCATTTCTTAGAAAATTTGACACAGCTATCATTGTCAATGCTTGTGGAAGCAGTGTAGAAGAATATGTCGAATTAGGCAAGGTTTTAAACACATTAGACATTGATGGAGTCGAATTAAATTTATCTTGCCCTAATGTAAAAGCTGGTTGTATGGCATTTGGTAACACGTATGAAGGGGTAAAACAAGTCACTTCAGAAGTAAGGAAGGTACTGGATAAACCGTTAATTGTAAAATTAACACCAAATGTAACAGACATAGCGTCTATTGCCAAAGCAGTAGAAGATGCAGGGGCAGATGGTGTATCTTTGATTAATACTTTGCTAGGAATGAAAATAGATATTCATAACAGAAGACCTGTTTTAGCCAATAATACAGGTGGACTTTCTGGTCCAGCCATTCGACCTGTGGCAGTTCGTATGGTTTACCAAGTGGCACAAGCTGTCAAAATTCCTGTACTAGGAATGGGAGGAATTGTAAATGGCGATGACGCCATTGAATTTATGCTGGCTGGTGCTAGTGCTATTTCAATTGGTGCTGGTAATTTTATCAATCCTTACACGAGTGTGGATACGGTTACAGGTATTGAAAATTATATGAAAAAATATAATATCGAGGATATTAATGATATTGTGGGAATAGTTGAGATGAATTAATAAACTGTAATACTTTTTTAAAGGACGAAAATATAAAAGTATAAAAATTAAAAAATGCTTGGTCAAACTAATTTTCATAGAACTTTTAAATTCATTTTTATCATTTTATTTTTGGTATTTATTAAAATTGTGAGCTAATAATCTTAAAGAAAGGAAACATAGCATGAAACGAACAGAAACACGAAAAATAATGGTAGGAAATGTAGCCATTGGAGGACAAGACAAAGTTGTCATACAATCGATGTGTAATACCAAAACAAAAGAGGTAGAAGCAACTGTAAAACAAATTTTAGCATTGGAGAAGGTAGGATGTGAAATCATCCGAGTGGCTTGTCTAGACAAAGAAGATGCAAAAGCCATTCGAGAAATAAAAAAGCATATACATATACCAATTGTTGCTGACATCCACTTTGACTATCAAATTGCCTTAGAAGCAATTGAATCAGGTGCTGATAAAATTCGTATCAATCCAGGCAATATTGGGGCAGAAGAAAAAGTCAAAACAGTTGTTGATGCTTGCCAAAAGAAACACATACCAATTCGAATTGGGGTCAATGCAGGATCTTTGGAAAAAGAACTGCTAAATCGAGATGGTAAGCCAACGGCAAAAGCGATGGTCGAAAGTGCCAAAAAACATGTAGAAATCTTAGAAAAGTTAAATTTCTATGATTATGCCATTTCTTTAAAAGCATCGAATTTAGATTTATGTATCGAAGCTTATCAAGAAGCAGCCAAAGAATTTTCATGTCCACTTCATGTAGGCATTACAGAATCTGGAACGGAATTTAGTGGAACTATCAAATCAAGCATTGGATTAGGAATTTTATTAAGACAAGGCATAGGAGATACCATCCGTGTTTCTCTTTCAGAAGACCCTATCAAAGAAATTATGGTAGCTAAAGAAATTTTAAAAGACTGTAACTTGTATCATAAGTTGCCAACCTTGATTTCTTGTCCTACTTGTGGAAGAACACAAATTGACTTAATACCAATAGCCAAAGAAATAGAATCATTTTTACAAACCATCGAAGCCGATATTACAGTAGCTGTTATGGGATGTGCTGTTAATCGGACCAGGAGAAGCACAAGAAGCAGATATTGGAATAGCTGGGGGTAAGGGAGAAGGTCTGTTGTTTCAAAAAGGCAGAATTATAAGAAAAATCAAACAAGAAGATATGGTACAAGAATTAAAAAAAGAAATCAAAACAATGTTAAAAATTTAAAGGTGGCGAGTTTGGAACAGGCACAAAACTGCCATATTCATATTATGTTAGAGAGGAAATAGAGAAATGGAAATAATCGTTGGTAAAACAGCAGGATTTTGCTATGGCGTTAAAAGGGCAGTGGAAGGAGCAGCACAAGAAATAGAAAAAGCAAAAGAAGAGCCAATCTATTGTTTAGGCGAGATTGTACATAATAGGCAAGTAATAGAAAAATTGCAAGGATTAGGCATAAAATGTGTTGAAACTTTAGAAGAAGCAGAAGGAACGGTATTAATTCGAGCACATGGAATTCCAAAGGAAATTTATGATATAGCAAAAGAAATGAAGATAACAATACAAGATTATACTTGTCCCAATGTTTTAAAAGTACAGAATATAGCAGAAGAGTTTAGTCAAAATGATTATTTTATCTTTTTGTTAGGAGCCAAAAGTCATCCAGAAAATATTGGAACGTTAAGTCACTGTGGAAAAGATTATTCTATTTTTGAGAAAGAAGATGAAATCTCAAAAGCGATAGAGGAATTTGAAAAGTCAAAGAAAAAGAAATTGCTTTTAATTTCGCAAACTACTTTTAGTTTGGAAAGATTTTATAAAATAAAAGAGAAATTACAACCATTGATAAAAAAAGATGTTGATTTTGTTGTGAAAAACACCATATGTCGAACGACTGAATTGAGGCAAAAAGAAACAGATGAACTTTCTAAAAAAGTTGATACGATGATTATTATTGGAGGAAAAAATAGCTCAAATACGAAAAAATTGTATGAGGTAGCGAAAAATAATTGTAAGAATACGATTTTAATAGAAACCGTACAAGAATTAGAAATAAAGGCTCCAATTGAAAAAGTAGGAATTATGGCTGGGGCATCTACGCCAAAGGAGAGTATTGAAGAAGTAGTTGAATTTCTAGACCAACTATAAATTTATAGATAGTACTAAAAAAGGTATCCAATTTTGAAAAGGATACCTTCTTTTTTTAAGAAAGTGAAACAAGCTATTCTTATTCTGCTTCAACAGTTGTAGTTTTTTCCTCATCCAATCCAAAATATTCAGATTTTCCGAAACCAAGAATTAAGTAAGTAATGAAAGGAACCATAATCATAGCAACAGTTAAGCCAGTTGAAGCTCTGAAAGCTTTCATTAAATTAACTTTTTGGTATAAGGTTATAATAGCTAAAGCAGTAGATGCGAAAATATTAATAATTGGTATAAATAAACCAATATATACAAATACAAGATATGGAGACATTCCAGAAATTTTGTATAAAATTGCAATATTATAGAATGGTATAATTGCCTTCCATCCTTTTTCACCAGCTTTTGTAAAAACTTTCCACATTCCGATAATTTGAATAACTGTAATGACACTTGCTATCAATATAATCAATCCAAGAAATCCTGCCATAGCTGCTATAACTACATCAGAAGCATTAGAAGAAATAGCACTAGAAGTAGTGTCTAATCCTCTTGCATAATTTGAAGTAGCATAATTAACATAATCATAATTCATGTTAAATCCCCCTTTTCTATTTTTTGTAACTCTATTGTTACATTTTTTAACATAAATGTCAATAAGAAAACAAAAAGCGACACAAAATATATTTTTTTGAAAACCATTGTATAAAAAATATGGGTCTGATATAATTTGGTTAATGTGATAATACATATTATTAAAGGAGGAAAAAAATATGCATAAAAATGAAAATATTGCTACAGAAAATGGTTGTGACGGAAATAAAAAAGATAAATTTATCGAGCAACTTTTTGCAGAATACCAGCCAATCAAAGATAATTTAATTCAAATGTTAAATGAAATTCAAGAACACTATGGATATGTGCCAATGGGGGTGCAAAAAGATTTATCAGAATTTTTGTCAATCCCAATGGCAGAAATATATGGTGTGGTTACTTTTTATTCCAGATTTTCACTAAAACCAAAAGGAAAATACAATATATCAGTCTGTATGGGAACTGCTTGCTATGTCAAAGGTTCGCAAAAAATATTAGATAGACTATTGGAAAGATTAAACATACAACCAGGTGAAACAACCAAAGACGGCTTATTCTCAATCGAAGAAACAAGATGTGTTGGAGCTTGTGGTTTAGCACCTGTATTTACCGTAAATGGAGAGGTATATGGGAAAGCTACCGTTCAAAAATTAGATCAAGTATTAGATGCGTTAATGAGACAATAGAAACAGGCTAGAGATTTTATCTATTTCATGGGAAATTTTGGTTAAACTTTTGCTAACAAACAACAGATAAAATGATAAAAATGAGACAAAAGACCTGTCTACCTTGTCTCAAAAAGGAGGAAATCGATGAAAACAAGAAAAGAACTTCACCAAATAAGAGAAGAAAAAAGAAAAGAATTAGATTTACGAGTTAATACCAAAGCAGACACAAGAGAAAAGCATATTTTAGTCTGTCAAGGAACAGGCTGCACCTCTTCGAAATCGCCACAAATTTTGGAAGCATTTAAAAGAATTTTAAAAGAAAAACAAATTAAAAATGTAAGAGTCATTAAAACTGGCTGTTTTGGTTTGTGTGCCAAAGGACCAATTGTGATTATCCGACCAGAAGATACTTTTTATGCGATGGTAAAACCAGAAGATTGTGAGGAGATTGTCCAAACTCATATTGTGGAAGGTAATAAGGTAGAAAGATTATTAGCCAAAGATATCGATGGGACAAAAGTAAATAGTTTGGACGATTTAAATTTTTATAAAAAGCAAAAGAGAATTGCTTTGAAAAATTGTGGTGTCATTAATCCAGAAGAAATCGATGAATACCTTGCTTTTGACGGTTATCTAGCTTTAGAAAAAGTGTTGACAGAAATGACACCAGATGAAGTCATTGAAGAAATCAAAGCATCTGGCATTCGTGGTAGAGGTGGAGCTGGTTTCCCAACTGGAATGAAATGGGAACTAACCAAAGCTTCGGAAGGAAAGCAAAAGTATGTGGTATGTAATGCTGACGAAGGTGACCCAGGAGCATTTATGGATCGAAGTATCTTGGAAGGAGACCCTCATTCTGTATTAGAAGCTATGGCAATTGCTGCTTATTGCATTGGAGCCAATCAAGGATATATTTATGTTAGAGCAGAATATCCCATCGCTGTGAAACGTCTGCAAATTGCGATTGACCAAGCAAGAGATTATGGGATTTTAGGAAAAAATATAGGGGATACTGATTTTTCTTTTGATATTGAAATTCGATTAGGGGCAGGGGCTTTTGTCTGTGGAGAAGAAACCGCATTACTAGAGTCAATTGAAGGAAAACGTGGTCAGCCAAGAGTAAAACCACCATATCCAGCGACATCTGGTTTATGGGGGAAACCAACTTTGATTAATAATGTAGAAACCTATGCGAATATCGCACAAATCATTTTAAAAGGTAGTAAGTGGTATTCTTCGATTGGAACGGAAAATTCAAAAGGCACCAAAGTATTTGCTTTAGGTGGAAATGTCAATAACATAGGATTGGTGGAAGTGCCTATGGGAACCACTTTAAGAGAAATTGTATTTGACATCGGAGGAGGCATTCCAAATGGTAGAGAGTTTAAAGCAGCCCAGACAGGTGGACCTTCTGGTGGATGTATTCCAAAAGAACATTTGGATACCCCAATTGATTACGAGTCTTTAAAAGAAATTGGCTCTATGATGGGGTCTGGTGGATTAATTGTAATGGATGACACCAAATGTATGGTATCACTTGCTAAGTTCTATTTGGAATTTACGGTAAGTGAAAGTTGCGGAAAATGTACGCCTTGCCGTATTGGAACCAAAAGAATGCATGAAATATTAGAAAAACTATGTAATGGCGAAGGCTCTGAAATCGATATTTATAAATTGGAAAAACTAGCTTCTAATATTCAAAAAGCGAGTATCTGCGGCTTGGGTCAAAGTGCCCCAAATCCAGTAATTAGTACCTTACGATATTTTAGAGAAGAATTTAAAGAGCATGCTGTGGATAAAAATTGTAGGGCTTTGGAGTGTAAGGCTATGTCAAAAATTACTATTAATGAAGAAAAATGTAAGGGTTGTGGCTTATGTCAGAAATCTTGTCCGGTTGAAGCAATTGAAGGTCAAGCTAGAGAAAAAAGAGTGATTAATCAGGATAAATGTATTAAGTGTGGGACTTGTTTATCGAGTTGTCCTTTTAAAGCAATTGGAGGTTAATTTTAAGTTAGCCGTTCGAGTGAAACGAGTTACGGATAACTTATACAATCGACTAAAAGGAGATTGTAAACATTAAATATTAATAGCCATCTTGCGTCGTTGGATTGTATGAAAAACGTGGTCACATATAAACATATGCTCCCTTGCCTTTTTTATACAATCCGCCTAGCAATATAACTATTCTTTTTAAAATTATAATGTTTTTTGAGATAGAGAAAAAAATCCTGATAAATAAAAAGTTATGAAGGAGGAAAACAATGAAAAATAATCTTGTAACCTTAACCATAGATAATCAAGAAATAAAAGTAGAAAAAGGAACTACCATATTACAAGCAGCCAAGCAAGTAGGAATTGACATACCAACACTATGTTTCTTAAAAGACATCAATGAGGTAGGAGACTGTAGAATGTGTATCGTCGAGGTAGAAGGAAGAAGAGGCTTTGCGACCTCTTGTATTCAAACCGTAGAAGAAGGAATGGTTGTACATACCAATACACAAAATGTATTAGAAGCTAGACACGTCATATTAGACTTAATCATATCCAATCATGCCAAAGATTGCTTAACTTGTACACGTTCTGGAAATTGTGAGTTACAAAATCTAGCCACCAAATTCAATATTTCAAAAGTAGAATTTGAAGGGGAAAGGGCAGAACACAAAATCGATGATTTATCACCATCTATTGTAAGAGATTTTAATAAATGTATCTTATGTAGAAGATGTGTAGCAGCTTGTAAAAAGGTACAAGAAATTGGAGCCATTGACTGTATCAATAGAGGCTTTGACTCTTGTATTTCAACCGTTGGAGACCATAGTTTAAAAGATGTCAATTGTACCAACTGTGGGCAATGTATCCAAGCATGCCCAACAGGAGCCTTACATGAAAAAGAGACCATTGACGATGTTTGGATAAAATTAAAGGACCCAGACACTTATGTCATTGCACAAACAGCACCAGCTGTCAGAGTGGCTCTAGGGGAAGAATTTGGCATGCCAATTGGAACCAATAGTACAGGGAAAATGGTAACATCCTTAAAAAGATTAGGCTTTGATAAAGTATTTGACACCAACACAGGAGCAGACTTTACCATCATGGAAGAAGCCAATGAATTCATCGAAAGATTGCAAGAAAAAGAACAGTTACCAATGATTACCTCTTGTAGTCCAGGCTGGGTAAAATACATCGAAATGAATTACCCAGAATTATTGCCACATCTATCCACTTGTAAATCGCCACATCAAATGTTTGGAGCCTTATTAAAAACCTATTATGCGAAAAAAGAAGGAATTGACCCTAACAAAATCTATGTGGTATCTGTTATGCCATGTATTGCCAAAAAATTCGAACGACAAAGAGCAGAAATGAAAAATAACGGGCTTTACGATGTGGATAATGTTATTACTACCCGTGAACTTTCTCGTATGATTAAACAGGCAAATATTGAATTTACCAAATTAGAAAATAGTGAATTTGATTCTCCAATGGGAGAGGCAACAGGGGCAGCTGCTATTTTTGGAACAACAGGTGGAGTTATGGAAGCAGCTTTACGTACAGCACAAGACACCTTAACAGGAAAAGACTTAGAGCAAATAGACTTTGAACAAGTTCGTGGAGGAGATGGTATCAAAAAAGCAACTGTCAACATAGCAGGAACCAACATCAAAGTAGTAGCAGCTAGTGGATTAGCCAATGCCCAAAAAATACTAGAAGAAATCAAATCTGGAAAAGCAGACTATCAATTTGTAGAAATCATGGCATGTCCAGGAGGATGTGTCATGGGGGGAGGGCAACCAATTAAAAGCTCTAAAATACGTTCCGAAATAGATGTCAGAAAACTAAGAGCAGAGGCTCTTTATACCATTGATGAAAAAAGCACGATTCGAAAATCTCATGAAAATCCAATTGTTAAAAAAATCTATGAAGATTATTTAGAAAAACCAGGTAGTTATCGTGCAGAAAAACTATTACATACCACCTATCAAGAAAGAGAAAAATATCAGATATAATTGGGGTGCTTTTTGGGACAGGCACCAATTATCCCTCTAGGTGTTTTTTGGGACAGGTCTATTATTAATTTTATTTTTTATGATTTTGCAAGAAATGCAAGCTTCCTTTTTGTTATAAAAATGAGAAAAAAGAAAACAACATTTTTAGAAGGGTTGGTCACTCATTGACAAAGTATAGATAAAGTGATAATCTAGTACAAAATACTAGATAGGAGGAAGAATATGGAAGGCATAAAAGTAGGAAATAAGCAATCAAAATATCCAATTATACAAGGAGGAATGGGAGTCGGTGTATCCTTACATAAATTAGCTGGAGCGGTTAGTAAAGAAGGCGGAATTGGAATTATTTCCACAGCTAATATTGGTTATCAAGAAGAAGATTTTAATACCAATCCCTTAAAAGCAAATTTAAGAGCCATTGGAAAAGAAATAAAAATGGCAAGAAACATAGCAGGAGAAGACAAAATTTTAGGGGTCAATATCATGGTAGCACTCAATAATTATAAAGAAATTGTAAAAGAATGCGTGAAAAACAAAATTGATTTAATCATTTCAGGGGCAGGTATTCCGAAGGAATTACCTGAATATATAAAAAATTCTAAAACAAAAATAGCACCAATTGTTTCTTCTCTTAGATGTTGTAAATTAATTGTAAAACATTGGATTAAAAAATACAATTACACACCAGATATGATAGTAATTGAAGGTCCAGAAGCAGGCGGTCACTTAGGATTTAAAAAAGAAGAATTAGAAGAGAACAAAAAAACAAAACTAGAAGAGATTACAAAAGAAATAGTGGCATATATCAAAGAAATAGAAAACGAAAGAGGAAAAGAAATACCTGTTATTGCAGCAGGAGGAATTTGGGACAATCAAGATATCCAGAAATTTTTAGCCTTGGGAGCATCTGGTGTTCAAATGGCTACTCGATTTGTTACTACTTATGAATGTGACGCTTCGGAAGAATTTAAAAAAGCTTATCTAAATGCTGAAAAAAAAGATATAAAAATAATCAATAGTCCAGTTGGAATGCCAGGAAGAGCAATTTACAATCAATTTATCAAACAAAACGAAAAAGAAAGATGTAAAATTGAAAAATGTTATGGTTGTATCAAAACATGCCATGTAGTAGATGCACCCTATTGTATTACAAAAGCCTTAATAAATGCTGTTAAAGGCAATATGGAAAAAGCTTTAATCTTTTGTGGAAGCAATGTTGGAAAAGTAAAGAAAATTGTGTCTGTACATGAATTAATGCAAGAACTTATTGTAGAATTATAAGAGATAAAATTTTAGAACATTTTATTGTATAGGAAAAATTGCCAAAAAGGACCGTCCCTTTTGGCAATTTCCATTACTATCTACAGTTTTTGTTGTTTTGATTTTCGTTATTGTTATTGTTTTGATTGTTTCTGTTATTATTTTGATTATTGTTTTTGTTTTCTTTATTTTTCTTTGACATGAAAAGCACCTCCATTCAAGTTTCAATTTTATTGTTTCCGATAAATTTTCAAAATATACGATTTAAAATTTGTCTTTTTCTTCCATTTAAGATATAATAGAAAAAACCATAAAACAAACAAAAGGAAAAATTTTCAAAGAACCAAAAAGAAAAAATAGAATAGAATGAATCTGTTAAGTTAAAATGAAAGATTAGTACATTGAAATCTCAAAAATACT
>CAOKEO010000022.1 GCA_948467495.1 uncultured Clostridium sp. | reverse complement strand
CGTATTTAGTATTATACTAACTTAAACGACCACTGCGGTAGCAGTTTAGTGCAATAGTAATTTGTAAAGGAGGTATTTATGGGAATAGAACATTCGCAAAATTATTTACATAGTAAACAACTTGTAGCGACTTTGTTATCAAAGAGTAATATTTGTAATGACGATATTATAATTGAGATAGGTCCTGGAAAAGGAATTATTACCATTGAACTTGCAAAAAAAAGCAAGCAAGTTATAGCAATAGAGTTTGATGCGAAATTAGCGAAAACTTTATCTGAAAAGTATAAAGAATCTAAAAAAGTTCAAATAATAGAGATGGATTTTTTAAAATATAAAATATCAGTAAAAGAACCATATAAAGTATGTGCAAATATTCCATTTAACATAACTGCTGATATTGTGAAAAAGGTATTTGAAGCCGATAATCCTCCTGAAGATATATATTTCATAATGCAGTATGAGGCTTTTCTCAGGTATTCTGGACAGCCCTTTTATAACGAAAGTTTGAGGTCTCTTTTATACAAACCTTGGTTTTCCGCTGAATTGATTTATGAGTTTAAACCATCAGATTTTTATCCTGTGCCAAATGCACGAATATGTTTTGCTCACTTTCAAAGAAAAACATCTGCTGATGTTGAGGATGCGATAGACTATAGAAATTTTCTGTCATATATATTTTTAGCATCTGGAAATACTTTCAAAGATAAAACAAAAAAATTGTTTACTTATGAGCAACAAAAACGCATTTGCAAGTTTTTAAAAATTAAATTAGAGTCAACGCTTACTGAAATCTCATACGATGGATGGCTGTACCTATATGATGTTTTTCTTAAATTTGTTTCCAACGAAAAAAAAGCTATTATATTAAATGCTGAACAAGACATGAAAAACAATCAAAACAAGATTCAAAAAAAACATCGAAATCGTAATCATGGTTATTGGAAATTTGAAGCTAAGCGCCAAAAAAAATTAAAATTTGAAAATGGAAAATAAGAATTTTATCAGTAGCTATATTTCAAATTTCTATATTATTAGCAATAGTGTAAACAAAAAAGTTGACAGAAAAAAGTAATAAGTAAATCATAAATTACAATTTATGTGAGTAAGTTGAAATACACTTGCTCATATTTTTATACTTATTAGCAAACAACTGTTTACAAATTACAAATAAAATGTTATAATCCTATTACATGAACTATTGTTTGGAGGTGTTAAAGTTGGATAATAAATATGAAAACATTTATATAGCTATTGATTTAAAGAGCTTTTATGCTTCCGTTGAATGTCAGGAGAGAGGGTTAGATCCATTAACTACAAATCTTGTAGTAGCAGATAATAGTAGAACAGAAAAAACAATATGTTTAGCAATAAGTCCTTCTTTAAAACAATATGGAATACCTGGAAGAGCCAGATTATTTGAAGTAATACAAAAAGTAAATGAAATAAATACTCAAAGAAAATTTAATGCTCCAGGACATAAATTTACTTGTACTTCTTATGATGATATTGCATTAAAA
Organism: uncultured Clostridium sp.; assembly: GCA_948467495.1. Lineage (GTDB taxonomy): Bacteria > Bacillota > Clostridia > TANB77 > CAG-508 > CAG-269. The sequence continues at coordinate 30,721 of CAOKEO010000022.1, read as the reverse complement.
AAGAATAACGATTTAGAATTAAGTTATATAATTGCACCACCAAGAATGGCTTACTATATGGAATATAGTACAAAAATATATAACATATATTTAAAATGGTTCTCTTCTGAAGATATATATGTTTATTCTATTGATGAAGTATTTATTGATGTTACTCATTATTTAAAAACCTATGAAATGACTCCAAGAGAATTAGTAACAAGAGTAATTCAAGATGTACTTGATGAAACTGGAATAACTGCGACAGCAGGTATAGGAACGAATCTTTATTTATGCAAAGTAGCAATGGACATTGTAGCAAAACATACTGCTCCAGATAAGAATGGTGTTAGAATTGCAGGTCTTGATGAAATTGCTTATAGAAAATTTTTATGGAATCATAAACCTATTACAGATTTCTGGAGAGTAGGAAATGGAATATCAAAGAAGCTAGAGAAGAATGGAATGTTCACAATGGGAGATGTTGCAAAAAAGTCTGTAAAAGATGAAGAATTATTATATAAACTTTTTGGTATCAATGCTGAATTACTAATAGATCATGCATGGGGATATGAGCCTTGTACGATAGATAGTATAAAATCGTATAAACCTGTCATGAATAGTTTAAGTTCTGGACAAGTTTTGCATTGTCCTTATAATTATGAAAAGACAAAACTTATAGTAAAAGAAATGACCGAATTACTAACATTAGATTTAGTAAGAAAGAATTTAATTACAAGCAAAATAGTATTAGATATAGGCTATGATGTTAGTAATCTTTTAAATTCAAATTTAACCAGTTTTTATAATGGAGAAATAACATTAGACCACTATGGAAGAAAAGTTCCTAAACACGCTCATGGAACGATAAATATAGACCATAAAACATCATCTACAAAGATTATAACTAATAAAGTTATGGAACTATATGAAAGTATTATAAATAAAGACTTATTAGTTAGAAGAATAAATATTACTGCCTCTGATGTTGTAAATGAAGATGATTATAAAAACATTTTAAGCTATGAACAAATGGATATGTTTATTGATTATAACGCACTTGCACAACAAAGGAAAAAAGAGCAATTAGAAAAATCATTACAAAAAGCAGTTTTAAATATTAAAGATAGATATGGTAAAAATGCAATATTAAAAGGTATGAACTTTATTGCAGGTGGTACAACAATTGAAAGAAATGGGCAAATAGGAGGACATAAAAGCTAAAAAGGGAGAGTGATAAACAATGAAATATGACCATAGTTATGATGATATAATCAATCTACCACATCATGTATCTAAAAAACATCCACCAATGTCATTATATGCTCGTTCTGCTCAATTTGCACCTTTTGCTGCATTAACAGGGTATGAAGATGCAGTAAGAGAAACAGCAAGAGAAACTAATGAACGAATAGAGATAGATGATGAATTAAAATTAATATTAGATGGAAAAATTCAAATATTATTTGAAAAAATAAAAGTAAAACCAGAAGTAACTTTTACTTATTTTATACCAGATTTAAGAAAAGATGGAGGAGCTTATGTAACTTTTGAAGGAATAATTAAAAAAATTGATATGTTTGAACAAAAAATATATTTAGCAGATAATACTGAAATACCAATAAATGAAGTTATAGATATTTCAAGTGATATATTTAAAAAGTATGAATAATAAATTACAATGAAATTGCAATTTACAACGGAGACTATCAATTAGCTAGCTAAATACTAATAAAAATAGATTAGAACCTACTGTATAGTAAAAATTCTAATCTATTTTCTAATTAAATTGATCTAAATAATGTTTAAAATCTCCCATAAGTTCATCAGATGTTGTACCTAATACTTTAGCAATAGCACATAATTCATAATCAATAACAGTTCGAGTACCTTTTTCAATATCAAAAATTGATTGAGAAGATACATCAATACCAAAAAGAATCAATTTATCTGATAATGTTTGTCTAGACATTTTTATTTTATTTCTACGATTTTCTATATTTTTTCCAACGATATTTAAGTTTCCATTGAGTTTATCTAAATATTTTCTTGTATTCATGTGTTAGCACCTCCTAAAATCGTAAAATTACTATATTTAGTTGATTTTATCATTTTAGTTGTGTTATAATTTAAAGGCAGACGGAATATAAGATATCATTTACAAATTTTAGTAAAATATTAAATAAAATAAGAAACGAGGTATATATGTTTAAAAATAAAGCTCTAAAAAATAAAGAAATTAAAACAAATACTCAAAACAAAACAGATATGATAGAGTTTCATAAATTATTAAATAAGTTAATTAAAGATGGAAAAATACAATTTAGTTTTTATAACAATCATTTGTTATCATTAGATTTATTAAGTTCATGTTATAATAGCAAATCAGATATAATAGAACTTGATTTTAGAGATATTATGGCAGAGCATATATCAGAATTAAGAGAAATAATGAATACAAAAAAATCATACTAAATTAAATTTGCTTAATAGTAGTATTACAATTTGTATTTACTATTATTATATATAAGATCTCACAATTAAGTAGGGGAGAAACTTTTAGGACAGATCCTAAATACTTTTAATTGTGAATAGGGTATAACTAGGCATCATTAGAATGTCGACAGTTATATCCTGCATTTTTTATTTGTAAAAACAAAATTTAAAATAATTATAGGAGATTACAAAATGAGTAATGAAGTATTTAAAAGTGTAAAACAACGAATTAAACACGCTGCAAAATTAGAAAAATTAATAGAAGAAAATGCAGATTATGATGAAATATTAAAAGAAAGTAAAAAAATTGATAAACTAATTATTGATGAATTAAGGATAAAGGGCAAAATTTAATACTTTTCATTAAAATATGTATAAATAAAAAAAACAAAGCATATACTAATTTTTAGTATATAGAGTAAGGAAATATAAAACAAACAAAGGTTGATAACATTATTTAAAAGTGTTATAATTGTTAAAATACATGAGCTTGTCGAAAATTGTCGAAAAACTATTGTAAAAATACAGTCAAATGTGATATTATGTAATAATAAATTTAAAATAATATAATTAAATATAGCATAAAATGTAGTAGGAAAATATAGAGGTGTAAAAAATGAGCGAAAAATTAGATAAATTTATAGAAGATTGTACTTCTATAAAAGAATTGGAAATATATCATTTTTTTACTAAAGAACAAATTGAGATTATTGAAAAACTTGAGCAAAAAGTAGAAAATAAAAAATATTCAATTTATGAATTCGACATCCTAGAAGATGCCATATTAGATTATTTAAAATCTCCAGATAAACTAGCTGAAAAGGGAATTTCTCAAGAAGCATATACTCAACTAATAAATACATTTAAAGAAATATGCAAAAAATATAAATTATAAAAAGAATACTAAAGGAGTTAGTATTCTTAATCGTATCTATATTAATAACTAGGTTTTCTAGTTATTTTTTATATTCATTAAAATTTTCATTCAAGTAATCAATTAGTGTACTCATAAAAAAACGAGGAGTAACATTTTTATAAGAATCATACCAATAAAAAACGGTTTTTAATAATTCTTCATCTGCAAATCTATTCATTGCTTTAATTGCTGATTTTATATTCCATTGAACATTCTCTATTGATATTTTATGAATTTGGGCTGAAATACCATATAACTGTTTTAAATTTTTAATTTCTATAATATTATTTTCAATTGTATATTTTATTTCTTCTATAATAAATGTAGTTCCTTCTGCAATAGGGTTGAAGCCTAATTTTACTAATAATTTTCTTAATTTTAAAACATCTAATTCTTTAGCTTTTGTATCAGTAGGACAATGATCATTTAAGTAAACATTGTCGTTTGCAGTAACATTATTAGTTCTTATCATTTTGCAAATCTCCTCCGTTTATATAAATCAACATAAAAATACTTGCTAAAAATTTACCAGTTTATGGGGAAATTATATCACTTTTATTGTTGATTTTCAATGCTTTTTAAGTAAATATACATAACATTTTATTATTGTAACTATTTTCCCATTTTTTCCTAATTATTCCCATATTTAAGACAAATGCAAATGAAAGTGCTATTATACTGGCAGAACAAATAGTTTATACAAATTAAGGAAGTAATTTCTTCAAAAGATTTTAAAAGTTACAGAAGAATATTAATTTAAACATAATTTCTTTATTTTTGTATAAGCTATTTTTGTTTTTTAGGGTACATTTGTGTCTGAATGAATTAGATATGTAATTATTTCCTCCAATCGTATGGACTAAATCTGTTCGGTTGGAGGTGTATTATTATGAGTGCAATATTAACTGAATATATCAAACTTTCTTATAAAGTCTTTGTTATATCAATTTGTTTGTATAACTGTGACTTTTTTTATATGCCTAGAAGTCCACCTTCGTTCAATTTCAAAAAATGAATTTGAATGGAGGTTTTTATTATGTTAGAAAGAGAAGAAAATGAAGAAAAAGATATTGTTCTTGCTAAATTTATTGCATTTATGAAAATAGTATTTCATAACCAAAGCATAAATTATTTTAGAAATTTAAAAATGAAAAATAGTTGGGAAAAAGAATTAAAGGAATCAGATATTTATTTTGATAAATATTTAAATCTGGATCTATATGATTTAGAAATATTAAATGAAAAAGAAAAATACTTATTTGAATTACATTATAAAAGAGGCTTATCGTATGCAGAAATTTCTAAAATAACAAACGAGAAAGTTAATACTTTAATACAAAGAAGAAAAAGAGCTATGGCAAAATTAAGATTTAGAATGGGGGAATAGGTTATGAAATCAAAATTTTATGATTTATTAAAAGATGCTGTAACAGATGATACATCTCTAATAATGGTAATAGATAAAATTATGAATTTAATAAATAAATATTCAAGAAATTATAATGGACAAATTGATGAAGATTTAAAAAGCGAGTTAATCACTAAAACTATTGAATTAGTAAGAAAAGAAAGTATTTATAAAAGATTTCAGGAAAAAAATTAAAAATTTAATGTACCATTTTTTAATTTTGAAGTGTTATTTACAGTAGAAGGATATAAAAATAGCTTTCAAATAATTATGGATTGTAAATTGAAAATTGAATAGATTTGTTAGATACATGAGTTTTGTTCCAGGTAGCCTTAGCAACCTATTTGGATTGCTCCTAACTAGCTATTAGGAGGACAAGCATTATAAAAACTTTTGTATAGTCATAGTTCGAGCGAGCAGTTATATTATTAGTCCATAATAATAATATAATGAGCCGTCCCAAGCATTGAGTACAAGTCGGAGTTCCGACAGGTGAAATTTCTATGTGTTATTAGCTGATAACTATCTAACATTGATTTTTATATAATAACAAATTTGGAGGCAAAATGATGGATTTAATCTCGTTAGTTGTTACTCTTATTATTATGAGCCTATTTTGTATAGGAATATTATTAGCTTTAATAATAATGAGTCAACCGAAATCACTTGCAGAAGAAAAATATGAAGAAGAAGCACAATTACAATATATTAGAGATTACAATTTGAAAAAACAACAAAAGAAGGAAGCAAGAAGAAAATTTATAAAAAATATAAAATTTAAAATAAAGAATTTATTTACTAGGAGGTAAGATTAATGGAAGATATAAACCAACTAGAATTGGCTGCTTATATTTTAATTGTAAGTAATGAAATAACTTTATATAAGGATAAAACAATATCAAATTATCTTGATTTACTTAAAGATGAGATGATAAGAACAAAGAAAAATATGGTGTTAAACAAAATAAAATTATCTCTGTTTAATAATTTTGGATTTAGAGCATCATTAAATTATGACGAGTGTATAAATTATACGGCTCTAATCTTTAAAGATTTATTAAACTATTTTCATAGAGAATTTGATGATACAGATGTAATAAAAACAATAATACAAGTTTATAACAAATATTCAGTTAGAACTGCAAAAGAAGAAGTGGATAAATTAGATATTATAACAAATAAATAAGCAAATATAAAATGTGTGAGCTAAAACTTCATACATTAGTAATAACGGCATTATTTTACTATACTTCAGATATAAGCAAGATATATTTGCTTATATCTGAAGGAGGTATTATAAAATGTCGTTTTTAAATTATCAAAATGAAAGCCCAGAGTTTTTGAATAATTATCTTAAATATGTAAGATTTATTTCCTTTAATGCAGAAACTACTGTTAATGAAGCTTATTTTGATTTAAGAACATTATTTAGATATATCAAATTATTATTATATGATGAAGAAAAACTAAATAACTTTAGTTTAAGTTATTTTAAGACAATTTCAATTAAAGATATAACTTTAGATGATATGAAAAGAATTACTAATCAAGACTTATATAATTATATAAGCTTTTTGCATTATGAATTGGAAAATAGTCCTAAAACAAGAAATAGAAAATTAGCATCTTTAAAGAAATTATTTGAATATTTATCTGCTAATAATTATATACAAAGTAATCCTTCTTTGGATTTAAGAACAGCCAAAACAGAAAAAAGATTACCAAAATATTTATCATTAGAACAAAGCAAACAGCTCTTATCAAAAACAATAAATTCAGATTCAAAAAATAAAATTAGAAATTATACTATTACATGTATCTTTTTGAATTGTAGTTTAAGATTATCTGAATTAGTAGGTATAAATATTAGTAATATAAAAATTGACGATAGTGAACAAACAATTAAAATAACAGGTAAAGGTAACAAAGAAAGAATATTATATTTAAATAAAGCAGTTTGTGAAGCCATAAATGAGTATTTAAAAGTAAGACCAGTAATAGGTAAAGATAATCCTGATTATGATGCTTTATTTTTAAGTTCTCGTAAAAAAAGAATATCAAAACGAACGGTTCAATCAATAATAAAAGAAGAAATGATACAAATTATTAAAGATAATCTAAAAGATTGTCATGTTCATATTTTAAGACATACAAGTACAACCTTACTTTATAGTGAAAACAATATAAATATTTTCGTTTTAAAAGAAATATTAGGACATAAGAGTCTTAAGGCAACAGAAGTATATACTCATGTTCCAGATAAAAAATTAAAAGAAATTATGGAAAAATATACAATATCAAGCATTTTAGAAAGAGAAAGGAGTAATAAAAATGGATGATAATAAAGTACCAAGTTTTTTAGAAGATTTAACAAATTATTTAAGTGGAATTAAGAATCTTTCAATGAATTATATAGATGATTTAAAATTCACAATAGTCCAATTTCTTGAATTTGTTAATATACATACATTTGAAGAAAAATATGAAACTATAGATGAAATAAGTTTAAATGATATAAGAAGTTTGTCAAATACAGATATTTATGGTTTTATATTCTTTTTATCAGAAAGACTGTATAAAACTAATACAAGAGTTAAGAAAATTGAACATCTAAAGACTTTCTTTAATTATCTATATACCATTAGTCATAAATTATTTAGAGAGCCATTTAAACTAATAAAAACAGAAAGAAAACTTGAACAAAAGCTACCTAACTACTTATCTCTTTCAGAAGCTAAAAAAGTTCAAAAAGTATATGAACATAGCTATAAAGTATCTGATATAAGAAACAATGCAATAATTCGTTTAATATTAAATTGTGGATTACGATTGTCTGAAGCTGCAAATCTAAATATAGATGATTTAGATCTCTCAGAAAGTAAATTTGTAGTAATTGGAAAAGGTAATAAAGAAAGAACTTGTTATTTAAATAAACCTACTAAAGAAGCAATTGAAGATTATTTGAAATACAGAAATAAAATTGTGATTGAAAATAAAAAGCATAAAGATGCTTTATTTATTAGTAATCAGAATAAAAGATTAAGCAAAAGACAAATAAGAACAATTGTAAAAGAAGCCTATAAAAAAGCAGAACTTGATGAAACAAAATATGCTACACATACTTTAAGACATACATGTGCTACCCTTTTATATAGAAATGGTACAGATATAAAAACAATCCAGGAAGTGCTTGGACATGTTCAAATTGATACAACAGAAATCTATACACATTTATATAATAAAGAAGTAATGGATGCTATGTTAGGACATCCTATGTCAAACTTTATGATGGCAGATGCTGTTGGATATTAAAAAGGAGGAAATTTAATGAATACAAGACCAAATTTTGATAAAACTGCTATACATTCTGTTAAACTTAATTTACTAGATGGACAAGTAGATTTAATATTAAGATCATTAGAATTATATAGTTATAATCTTGAATTTATGCTAAATGCTGATGAATCAGATGAAGAGAAAAAAAGAGAGAAACTAGCTCAATTAAAATATACTTATGAACAAGTATTATCAAGCCTTGCAGAACAAGTAAATGGAAAAGCAGAAGAATATGAGAAAAGAAGAACAACAGGTAAAAATATGCTTGGAGATAATATTATAGATATAATACCTGCTAATAAAGAAAAATTTCAAGTTGGATAAAAACGGTGGAGTAGGGGGGAATAGAGGATTTTTTGAATTATAAAAATACAATTATTAATAAAATAATAATTTAAAATAAAATTTTAATAAAAAATATTTATATGAAAATTTAGAATCTAATAAAAATAATTTTAAAAATTTTTATAAAATTTAAGAAATTATAAAATTAGATTTTGACTTAAAATTTGAATTTTTAAATTTGTGCAAAGTTTAAATTTTAAATGTTCGATTTATAATTCTAAAAAACGAACATTTGTTATTTGATAAATTTTTAATAATATTTTTTTAATTAGTAATAATTTTATAAATTCAGACCTCTGAAAATCGTTTTTAAGACATTTTATTATCATTCTCATAAAACTAATCATCTAAATAATTAAAACTTTATTTTACAATTACAAATATCTTGATATTACAATACTTTATTGATTTATTATAAGATTTTTATACATATTAATTATAATAATATGTAATTTTTAATGATTTATATAAATCTATGTAATTATTGCAGCAACTTGGATTTAGCTCCAAAATTGCTAAAAAACCGACGCACGAGAATCGATTTTAAGCCGTTTTTAAAAAATAGCCATATAGTTTGTTGTCTAAAAAATAAGGCTATTTTGAAGCAAAGCTCTAAAATCGTTTTTAAGGCGTTTTTTTATTTAAGTAATATAAGTTGTTGTTTAAAATATAAGAACTAATATAAGAATATAAATAATTAGATAAAAAATATAATAAAGAATAATAATATAATGATAAAATAAAAAATAGCCGTTATACTGAAATATACTGAAAACGGATAAAAAGCAAATAAAATGAAGGCAAAATAACTAAATATAAGATACTATTAAAAGCCTACAAACAAGTAGTATCAAGACTTGAAAGGGATACCAAAACCAGGTGTTCAATATTTTGATCCTATCTCTATTTGCACAAAACTTTGATTTTGTGCAATGTTATACATTTCTTTAACCCAATGGGACATATATCCCCTTTTTACGTGAGACTTTTTCCCTTATAGTAAAAGGTTTTTCGGTTTCTTTCTTTTTCTAATTAAAAATTTAATTGAGGAATATTATTATTGAAAGATTGAGGTGTTAAAGTAATACCATTAAGAGTAATTAATTTATTATAAGATAAATCATAACACATATTATTATAGGCTGTTAAATTAAATTCGCCATTCTCACCAATATTATCAAGAAATACAGAACCTCTATTAGAAGATTTAGATTGAATAGTGTTATTAATAAGGGTTAAATTTTGATTAAGAATATTAGGGTTAATATTAGAGTGAACATATAAAGCACCTAAGTTATAGAAATTACCAAAATTATTATCAGCAAAAGATAAAAGTTCGCAATTTTTAAAAGTAATAAAGTCATCTTGATAAAGACCAATACCAGCAGCAGGAGCTTGGAAAGAAACAAGTTTACAATTATCAAAAGTAACATTTTGATTACCAAAATCCATATGAACTGCATAAGAAAATCTTGAAGCTTCTTGAGGTGTATCATGTGTAGCAATAAAAGTTAGATTAGAAATAATACCATTTGTTCTAATTTCAGCAGGACAGTTAGAATAGTTACCAGTATCATCCTGAATAATCGTATTATTTTTATCAATACCGATAAGAGAAATATATCTTAATTTATTACGCATAGAAAATTTTGAATATTTTCCAGGATAAATAAGAATAGTTACATGATTATTAGAACTATCATTAGAATTATCAATAGCTTCTTGGATAGTAGAAAATTGTTGATTTTTACCAACTGTGTAATAATTTTGGTTTGATGGTGTAAGTAAAGTAAAGTAAAGTAAAGTAACAACCCGATAATAAAATAAGCCACCACTTTTTATCTATGAATACTTTTTTTATCCCTTGCATATTTTGTTCTCTCCATTTCTATTATTATTTAAACCTTCTTAAATAACTTTCCATTTGATCAATGAACTCATTATTATCTTTAGATTGGGTCATATGGCTAATAACTTGTTCTGTAACATCAGCTACAGGCATGCTATTCATAGCTTTCCTTAAAGCAAAAACAGTATCTTTTTCTTTTGGCGTTAATAATAAATCCTCTCTTCTTGTACCAGACTTATTAATATCAATGGCTGGGAAAATTCTTCTTTCAGATAATTTTCTATCTAAATGAACTTCCATATTACCAGTTCCCTTGAATTCTTCAAAAATAACATCATCCATTCTACTTCCAGTATCAATTAAGGCAGTAGCAAGAATTGTTAAGCTTCCTCCATATTCGATATTTCTTGCAGCACCAAAAAACTTCTTTGGTTTATGTAAAGCAGCTGGGTCAATACCACCTGATAAGGTTCTTCCAGAAGATGGAATTACTAGATTATAAGCCCTAGTAAGTCTGGTTATACTATCTAATAAAATAACAACATCTTTTCCCTGTTCTACTAATCTTTTGGCTCGTTCTAGAACCATTTCAGCTACTTTCACATGATGTTCTGGTAATTCATCAAAAGTAGAATGAATTACTTGTCCTTTAATAGAACGTTTCATGTCTGTTACTTCTTCTGGTCTTTCGTCAATTAGCAATACTATCAATTCAGATTCTGGATTATTTTTGCTGATACTATTTGCCACTTTCTTTAATAAAGTGGTTTTACCAACTTTTGGTTGTGCAACAATCATTCCTCTCTGCCCTTTTCCAATAGGACACATTAAATCAATAATTCTGGTAGCGTAGTCATTTGATATTGTTTCTAATTTTAATCTCTCATTTGGATAGATTGGTGTCAATTCATCAAATCTTTTTCTTCTCATTGCTTTTTCTGGGTGTTCTCCGTTTACTTCACCTACAAAGATTAAAGATGGAAATTTTTCTCCTTCTCTAAATCTAGAGATACCTTTTATAATATCTCCTGTATCTAAACGAAATCTTCTAATTTGAACCATAGATATATAGACATCTTTATCACTGGATAAGAAATTTTCTCCCCTTAAAAATCCATATCCATCTGGTAAAATGTCTAATATTCCTTCTACTATTTCGTCTCCATCACTTGTTAATTTATAGTCTACAATTGGTTCCCCATTGGCATCGTATTGCCTTTCTGGTTTTTCTACTTCTTCTACTTCTTCAACCATTTTCTCGTTTTGTGGCATAATTTGTTTTAAAACAGTTATCAATTCATCTTTTTTCAATTTTGAAATATTTCTAATATTGTGTTTTTTGGCTAATTCCTTTAATTCCATTAAAGTCATTGTTTCTATATCTAACATATAGTCCTCCTTATTTTTCTATTTTTTTATTAGGGATTTTTAAAAACGAAATAATATAATAATTATAACATAGTTTTCCAAAAAAAGGAATATAATTCCAAAAAAATTTAGAAATTACAATAACGATTCAGACGTTTTGTTTTTTGGCAATAAAAATTTCTATATTTTTTATTATAACTCCCAGCTGCAAACAGACTGTAATCTTATAACAGACTGTAATCTTGCTGGTTCCCCCGAATAGTTACATCATAAAAAATATAGAAACTTTCTAATTGAAATGTATCACCTCTAATAGTTACAAATTACATTCCTCTATCTACATAAATCCTCTCATTTGGAAAATACATGTCTAACTTTTCTCTTGCCGTTTGTTCAATAAAATCTAATGAGTTGACATCATCTTTTTTCTTGGCAAGTTCTTCTTTGTATTCTTTTTGTTCCTCAATTTGAGAAGCTAATTCATTACTATCTTGATTATATTGATTTAAAGCTTTTTGTTGATTTACTAAAGTAAAAATTACATATAGGGCAATTCCTAATATTAATAATTTTTTAGATATCTTTTTGTTCTTCTTCATCTGTAATCTCTCCATCTTTTTTGTTAAATCCCTGCGGATATACATTTATATATTCTACATATTAGGAAAAAATCCTTCTTACAATATCAATTTTTTACAATATTTTTTGACCTTTTTGGAAGTTTTAAGTTTTTGTATATTTTTGTGACGAAATTTGTAAAACTTTTTCTAATATTAATAAATAGAAAAGTAAATGGCTTTAAAAAAACCTTATGTGCTATTTTATAGTTAAAGCTAAATGGAATTAGGATAAAACCAAAAATCTTTTTTAAAATATTAATTATTTTTACATTAACTTTAATAATATAGGAACTAATAAATAAAAGATAAATAAAGGCACCTAATAAAATTCCTAAAAACATATATAAGCGTAATTCTCCATTGTTAAAAACAAAGATAGAATATAGTACAATGCCACCAGCCAAAATCCAAAATAGAATATCTTCGATATAGGTTACTATATCATTGGTTTGAAATACTTTTCTAGAAATTCTAAAAAAGTCAAATAATAATCCTATTATAATTCCATTAATAGCAAAAATCAAAAATAAATAGGCTTGGTTTGTAACCATGCTTGGACTCCTCTCATTCTTAATTTGTCAAAGTGTAAGTATATTTATTTGAATATTTTACTCATAAAGCTATTTCCTTTTGACTTTTCATTTTCTTTATCACTGTAGGCTAAATAAGAAATTTCTCCTTCAACAATTACTTCTGATGTATCAATACTTAGTTTATTGATTCGAATATTTTCCCCTTTTACAGTCAATAGTCCTAATTCTGTTTCCAATATTACCACTTGATCATCAAAACTTAAAACATCCAAAACTCCAGAAATACTTAATTTTCCCCTGTTTTCTAAAATAAGATTTTGAATAACTCCTGTACTGATTGTTTTTCTTTCATCTACTGTCATCTTTTTGCCTCCTATTTCAAATTTTTCTTGCTAAAATATATATATGCAAAGGTTGTCTTATTTAGAACAAAACATCTCATAAATAACTCTAAAAAGCAGCGAACAGGTGATATTATATTATTTTTATACTTTGTAAAATAAAATAATATAATATCACCTGTTCGCTATTTTTAGAAAAATCTTAGTTTATTTTATTAATAACTTTTCATGGATTTCATTTAGTATGTTATCTGATATTTGGTTCTTAAAAGTGATTGAAATTTTAGATTCTGAAACATCAAATGCTAACATATCTAATTTGTTTTTTTCGATGATGTCTAAAATATCCTTGATGTTCCTAGTATTTCTTATTATGCCATTTCCTACAATAGAGACTCTAGAAACATCTTTTTTCACGATACTTTTAATGGTGTTTTCTTCAATAATATCGGAGATAACAGTTCCTGGTTTATTATTAAAAGTAGACTTTGTAATAATAGGAACTTTGAATTTTTCTCCTATTTCTACACATCGATTATGCAATACTTTTGCCCCTTCACTTGATAAAGCAAGCATTTCTTCATATGAAAGTGCAGGTAATTTTTTAGCTTCTGGCAATCGATTGGGATCAGTTGTATAAACACCATCTACATCCGAAAAGATATAACAATTTTTAGCACGTAAAGCTGCTGAAATGGCTACTGCTGTTGTATCAGACCCCCCTCTCCCCAATGTTGTAATATCCATATTTTCATTAATTCCTTGGAAACCTGCTACAATTACAATTTTTCTTTTTTCAAGTTCTTTTGTTATTCTAGAAGTATCAATACATTTAATGATAGCATTTTGATTGGTATTATTAGTAAAAATTCCTGCCTGCCATCCTGTTAAAGAGATAGCCTTATATCCCATTTTATTTAATAATAAACTTAATTTGGCACTTGACATTTGTTCGCCACTACTAAGTAATACATCCATTTCTCTATCTTCTGTGATTTCTGATAGTTCTTTTGCTTCTGAAATTAATTTATCTGTTGTTTTTCCTTGGGCAGAAACGACCACTACAATATTGTGATTTTTTTTATATAAATTTGTTATTTTATCAGCTACTAAATTCAACTTTTGATCATCCGCAATTGAGCTACCTCCAAATTTTAAAACAATTGTGTCCACCTTAATCACTCGCCTTTTGTAAAAATAATATAGAGAGTAGATAAACAGCAAATATGACATGAAATTCATGTTACTGTCTTTTTTCTATCTACTCTCTATATTGTATGCATGAAAAAGCTAAATGATATTTTAATTATAACTTCATTTTTAGATAATTTTCCATAAATTCGTCAATTTCTCCATCCATAACGGCTTGAACATTTCCTACTTCATAGTTGGTTCGATGGTCTTTTACCATCGTGTAAGGACAGAAAACATAGGAACGAATTTGACTTCCCCAAGCAATATCCATTTGAATACCTTTTAAATCTTCAATTTTTTCTTTTTGTTCTTTTTCTTTTAAGTCTAACAATTTTGATTTTAACATTTTCATGGCTGTTTCACGATTTTGTATTTGAGAACGCTCTGATTGACAAGCTACGACAAGATTGGTTGGTATATGTGTTATTCTGACCGCAGAAGAAGTTTTATTAATATGTTGTCCCCCTGCTCCGTGATGCTCGATAGGTATCGATTCTTAAGTCATCTGGATTGATATCTAGTTCCATATCATCTGTGATTTCTGGTAAAACTTCAACAGAAGCAAATGAAGTATGTCTTCTACCACCACTATCAAAAGGAGAAATTCTCACAAGACGATGTACACCCATTTCGCATTTCATATAGCCATAGGCGTTTTCTCCTACGATTTCAAAGGTTACACTTTTTAGTCCTGCCTCTTCCCCTTCTAAATAGTCTAATTCTTTTAATTCATAATTGTTTTTATTGGCCCATCTGGTGTACATTCGATATAACATTTCTGCCCAGTCTTGTGATTCGGTTCCTCCTGCTCCTGGATGTATCGTAATAATGGCATTATTGCCATCATATTTTCCAGATAGAAATGTGGTAATTTCGAATTTTTCGATTTCTTTTTGTAATGTACTTGTATTTTTTAAAATGTCTTTTACTATTTCTTCATCTGGCTCTAGTTCAACTAATTCGGTTAATTCTTGTAAATTCGTAATTTCTTCAGATAATTTTTTATACTCACTCGTTTTGCTTTTTATGTTTTTGATTTGTGCTAATACTTTACTAGAATTTTTACTATCATTCCAAAAGCTTTCTTCCATGGTTTGTTTTTCTAATTCTACTAATTGCTTTTCTAACCTAGCTATGTCAAAGAGATTCACCCAATTCTTGTGTTTTCTTGCTTAATTGCTGAAGTAGTCTTGTGTTTTCTTCTAATTCTAACATATTTTCACTCTCCTTTAACTATGAATCTTTTTGATTTAACATTTCACCTACATATTATATTTCTTCCTACTTTCACAAGAAGACTTTATTTCTGTATTATCAATACTATAAAATACTATCTATACTAATAATATTACGGATTATAGCCATTTATATTTACTGTATTATTAGTATTATTTTTGTATATGTTTTCTTATTTTTGCAAACAATTTGGTGTGTTTTCATACTTATGTTTACTTATCTAATCTCTGAAAGTATTGATATTACTGATTTCTTCCACAACAGTTCTTATACTTTTTGCCCAAACCACAAGTTCTTGCTCCTTGAATATTATCTATATATATAATATTTATAGTATTATTTATATTTTGCCTATTTACAGGACAAATCACTATTTATATATAATATATATAGTATTTATTTTATTATCAATATTATGCTCTTGCGAACAAATTGCGAACTTTGTTCACAGCATTTCATTTTACTAAGCTAATTATATATTTATTTAAACATAATTGCAAGTCTAAAATTTATAAAATTTTTTGTTAAGCATTTTTACATTTTCTCCAAAATTTTGCTTACACATTGAATAATAAAGAGAACCATGCTTTAAAAAACTAAAAATAATATTTAATTGTTCTTCTACAATCTTTTTTGCAATTTCTTTATCTTCTTCAGACAAACTATTCATAAGCATACAATACGTTTCGATAGATTCTATCATTGTTTTTATAGTAGTATATAGAATAGCCCTACTTTCAGTCCTTGCATTATCATTTAGCTTTAATATATTTATCATATATTCTCCTCTTTCATCTTTAGCAACTGCTTTTTCTGCTATAAATTTTATATGTTTCTCTGGATTATCTTTTGATGGATTAATCATTTTTTCATTAAATTTTTCTAATTTATTTGTATTGCAAACTTGACAAGCATAATTCATATTATTATATTCATAACATAATAATGGAAATTTACTTTTGGGTTTAAAATGCTCTATATTTGCAAAAGAAGTTGTACCTATATTATCTTCACAATAAGCACATTTTCCACCATACATTTCTTTTAATTTTTGAACAATTTCTTTCTTTAAACTTGGTTTTATTGATGACCATTGCTTGCTCATATTAACTTCTTGATTATATCTTTTTTGAAAATTTTTATTTAATTCTTCTAACTCTTTTGGTGGATTATTTCTTTCGACTTTATGCATTTAGACTAACTCCTATTTTTTATATTTATTTCAAATTTCATTCAACTTTTCTGTATTTATTTTTGATTCCATTAATTGAACTTCAATATCATTTGGATTAGCTTCTTGCTTTATTTTTCCTTTTAATTCTGCTAACCTCTTTAATTCTTGTGCAGTTGCTAATTCTTGCTTAGCATATAAACTTCTATATTCATTTAATAGTTCTTGTAATTTTTGATTTCTTACTGTAGATACATTAAATATTGATATTAGCATTTGTTCATTTGGAAGTCCATAAGTTTCTTTTATATTTTCTTTTTTAATAATTTTATCTTGTTCTTTAATTAATACAATGATTTCCTCTCTCTTACAGCACGATACTATTTGTGGAGAATGAGTTGCAAAAATAAATTGATTATCATTATTGATGTTTTTATAAAAATCTAATATCTTTTGTTGCCATTCAGGGTGCAAACTTATTTCTGGTTCATCAATTAAAACAATTGTATTATCTTTGATATTTTGTAATAATGAACCACCTCTAAAAAATATTTGTTTTTCTCCAGCACTCAAATCTTCTATTAATATTTCTTTTCCATTTTCTTTTAATCTAAATATTGGTTCAAAATTTTCTACATTTATTTTTACAAATTCTTTATCTTCAAAAAAATTGTTATATAATCTTTTAAAATTATCTATTCTTATGGCATTTTTTTCTTCTCCATTTTTAAAATCACTTAAATCCATAAAGTATTGATTCAATAAAAATTGTTTTAATTCATCACTCATAGTTTTTGAATCTAATATAATGCTATCTTCTTTATCTTCTAATTTTTTTATTCCTTCTAATTTTTTTATTCCTTCTAATTTTTTATTTTCAAATGTGCTTTCTGTAGGTAAATATATGACTTTATATTTATTTTTCAATTCTTCTTGCGAAATTACTTTATCATTTAAAAATATTTCTATTTGATTATTAGTTTTTTGATATTTTAATCTATCTAATATATCATCTATTTTAATTTCACATTCAATATAGCTAAAATCTAAATAATTATTAAAATATTCTATATTTCCAGAAAGCATATTAAATATAACTTCGATAATTGTCGTTTTTCCAGTCCCGTTTTGACCAACTATAACAGTTAAACTATCATTAAATTCCATTTTAAATTGTTTGAAAGCTTTAAAATTCTCTATATATAAAGATTGTATTTTTAACATTTTATTCCTCCTATCAACTATATATAATTTAACATATTTGCTACATTTTTTCAATAAAAAAATAGGAATTTAATTTTTATTACTAATTAACTAATGTTACCTAATATTTCATTATATTAATCTATCTATAAGTTGCATTTCAATCTCATTAATACTTGCTTGCTCCATATTTTTTATTTTATTTTGCAATAAATTATTTATTGTCATATCTTTTTCTGCTCTTTTTGTTAGTTCTACATCTTTATATAATTTTGAACCATCAAATAGTTTTTCTATTTGTTTAGAAATAGTATTCATTTTATTAAAATTGTTTTCTGAATATGCTTGTTGAAATTTATTACATAATTCAAAAAGACTATCTCTATTACTATCATTAAAGAGTTTATTTGCTATACTGTCAATATTTTTATCTATTGTTGATGTTATATATTTTTCTATTGCAATTTGATTTTTTTTAGTTATCTCATTATTGCTTTTATATTCATTTAATGTCAACTTAAATTCTTGTTCTATTCTATCTTTTATATCACTTATAAATTTTTTATCATTCAATTCTGAAAGATACTTTACTTCTTGTAATTTATCTTTCAACATGCCAAACAAATCATTACCTAAAGACTCGTTGTATACTGGAATTTTAAAACTATTCTCTAAATTCCACTTAGTTTTTATATTATCTGTCATTTTTTCAATAGTAGTATAAATATAATCACAACTTATTTTTTCTGCTAACTGATTTTCAAAATTTGATATAGTAACACCATTTGATGGAAATAATGTATTTGCTACAGATATATTTATCTGTGCATTTTCCTTCCATTGTTTAAATTGTTTATTATAATTTTTTTCAGTAACTCCTAATTCTATATGCTATACCTCCTATTCTATTATGTTTTTTTGGAAAATTACTATTAGAAAAAATAGTAATAAGAATTAAACTAGGAGTATTATATATTATTTTTATGTAGAATGCAATATTTTCAAGTGATTTTTTCCATTTTCTAAAACTTATTATAATCTATAATTTCATTTATTATCTTTGAATTAATTATATTTTCTAAAACATTGCATACTTTTTTTCTTGTCTCTGGTGTACTAGATATATAATAATTTTCTGTTGTTTCTATTCTACTATCTTTATCATCTTTTGTTTTAAATCCTGATTTACTAATGTATTTTCTCTTTCCATCTACTTTTGCTATTTCAAATTGATATTGATATACTTTATCTCGTTTTCTAATATTTACCATTTTATGCCTCCTTCTCTTATAGTTTTACATACAAAAAGAGGAATGTCAACATATATTCTATGTCTACATTCCTTTATTTTCAGCGATTTCTGTTCGCATTTTTATATTTTTGTTGACAAAACGAACTAATTTTGTTAATTTGCATATTTTTAGAAATCCATGTAACTCACTATTTATGCGTTCTTCCCGCAACAGTTCTTATACTTTTTGCCCGAACCACATGGGCAAGGGTCATTTCTACCAATTTTTGGTCCTTCATTACGAACCGTTCTATCCACATCGGTTCCTATCTTAGCTCCGCCATCCACACTATGGATAGCCTCTAAAGCAGCCCCAGTAATCTTAACTGTCTCTTGTCTTTTCGTATCTCCCCCTTGTCTAATATGCATTAATATTTTAGTAACATCTACTTTAATATCGTTTATCATTTCATCAAACATATCAAAGCCTTCTAATCGGTATTGAACAACTGGATCTTTTTGACCATAAGCACGTAATCCGATACCATTTTTCAACTCATCCATGCTGTCGATATGGTTCATCCATTTTTCGTCAACGACTTTAAGCATAACCACTCTTTCTAACTCTCTCATTTCATCAGCACCAATTTCTTGTTCTTTTTCGGCATAGATTTCCATGGCTTTTTTCTTTAATTCTTTTGAAATGGCATCCGAATCGTTTTGATTTTGCTTAATATAATCTAACATATCAATCCCAAAAATATTGATAATTTCGGTATTTAAAGATTCTACGTTTAGTTCAGAGGTCTCGATATTAACAAACATATCCACTATATTATCTGCTATATATTCTATCATAGAAATAATATTGTCATGAATATTTTCGCCATTTAATACTTCTCTTCTTTGTTTGTAGATAATCTCTCTTTGGGCATTCATAACATCATCATATTTCAATACATTTTTACGAATACTAAAGTTTCTACCTTCTACTTTCTTTTGGGCATTTTCAACAGCATTTGAAATGATTCTAGAATCAATTGGCATATTTTCATCTGCTCCTAATGTATTGTAAACTCTAGTAATGGCATCTCCACCAAAAATTTTCATTAAGTCATCGTCTAATCCAATATAGATTTTAGATTCACCATTATCTCCTTGACGTCCAGAACGTCCACGTAACTGATTGTCAATTCTTCTAGATTCATGTCTTTCTGTACCAATAATTTTTAAACCGCCACTAGCTACTACTTTTTCTTTTTCTTCTTTGATTTGTTCGTCATATTTTTTCACTAAATTCCTGAAATCTTCTCTTGCTTTTAGGATATCTTGATTGTCTGTTTCATAGTAAGTATCGGCTTCTTCAATTAATTCATGAGCTACTTTGTTTCTTCTCATCTCTTCTTTGGCTAAGAATTCACTATTTCCACCAAGCATAATGTCAGTACCACGTCCTGCCATATTGGTTGCTATGGTAACTGCTCCATACTTACCAGCTTGTGCTACAATTTCAGCTTCTTTTTCATGATATTTGGCATTTAATACCTCATGTTGAATCCCTTCTTGTTTTAATAATTTGCTTAATTTTTCTGATTTCTCAATCGATACCGTACCAACTAAGACTGGTTGTCCTTTTTGATGACTTTGTTTAATACTTTCTACAATAGCTTTAAATTTAGCATTTTCATTTTTATAAATCACATCATTTTGGTCATCACGAATCATTGGTTTGTTAGTTGGAATGTCTACAACGTCTAAGTTATAAATCTCCTCAAATTCTCCTGCTTCTGTCATAGCCGTACCTGTCATACCAGATAATTTATCATACATTCTGAAGAAATTTTGGAAGGTAATGGTTGCTAAAGTTTTTGACTCATCTGCGATTTTTACGTTTTCTTTGGCTTCAATGGCTTGATGTAATCCATTGTTATATCTTCTACCATACATGATACGTCCTGTGAATTCATCAACAATCAATACTTCCCCATCTTTTACAATGTAATCAATATCTTTTTTCATAACGCCATGGGCACGTAATGCTTGATTGACATGGTGTACTAAAGTTGAGTTTTCTAAGTCATTGAAATTTTCAAGCCCAAAGGTTTCCTCTGCTTTTTGAATTCCTTTTTGTGTCAAAGAGGCAGATTTTGCCTTTAAGTCAACAATGTAATCATATTTTTCATTATCTTCTGCTTGGTTATAATCCTTGATGTCTTCTTCTACAATAATTTTAGGTGATAATTTTTTGACGAAATTATTGGCTTTTCTATATAAGTCAGAAGATTCATTGGCTCTACCAGATATGATAAGAGGGGTACGTGCTTCGTCGATTAAAATACTATCGATTTCGTCCACAATCGCATAGTGTAATCCTCTTTGTACTAATTGGTTTTTGTAAATAACCATATTATCTCTTAGGTAATCAAATCCAAATTCATTGTTGGTACCATATGTTACGTCTGCATGGTAGGCATCTTGCTTTTCTTGTGGCTCCATGCCTGCGATAACTAATCCAACAGATAGTCCTAAAAATTTATATAATTTCCCCATCCATTCACTGTCTCTTTTGGCAAGATAATCGTTGACAGTAATAACGTGAACTCCTTTTCCTTCTAAAGCGTTTAAGTAAACTGGCAAAGTGGCTACTAGGGTTTTTCCTTCTCCTGTTTTCATTTCTGCAATTCTTCCTTGATGTAAGATAATTCCACCGATTAGTTGGACATCAAAATGTCTCATGCCTAATACTCTTTTGGATGCTTCTCTTACAACAGCAAAGGCTTCTGGTAAAATATCGTCTAGTGTTTTTCCTTCTTCTAATTGCTTTTTGAAATATTCGGTTTTTCCTCTTAATTCACTATCACTTAATTTTGACATTTCTTCTTCTAATCCATTGATTTTTTCTACCAATGGCATGACTCTTTTTACTTCTTTTTCACTGTAGGTTTTAAAAATTTTATTTAAGATACTCATTTTTGTATTCCTTCCTCCTAAGTTTATTTTTTACCTCGTTACTATATCACTAAAGTTGGTTTTTAGCAAGTGTTTTTGGAAATTTAAGTTTCGGTTTTTGGGAAGTTCCTCCCCTAGGGTGGTTTTTTTATTAAAAAGCATTACAGATTTTGGACAAGCAAGCTTTTGCAGAAAATCTATTAGTATAAAATGAGCCTCTTTCACATTCCAATACGAATTTCTATATTTTTCATAAATAATTCGGTTTCTTACATAAAACAAGAAATTCTAAGATTATTTTTTGGCACCCTTCCATCAGTAGATGAACTCTTTCCAAAAAATAATCTAAAAATTTCTAATTTTATTTCAGTCACATTCATTATTTATTCCCAATATAGAAATTCGTATTTGCCTTGAACATTCCTCATTTTATCCAATAAGATTTTCTAACTGCAAGTTTAGATATACAAAATCTTTCATTTATTTTTAATAAAAAATACACCCTAGGGGAGGAACTTCCCAAAAACCGAAACTTAAATTTTTAGAAAAAATTCAAAGATATTACATGAATATTTTCTATGTTTTCACATAAATTCAAGTAACAGTATTAAATAGAAAAGAGGATGCTTATGTTTGTCTATAATCTTAAAATTAATGGAAGTAAAACCTTTCGATATTTCTTTATTGGAATTGTTATTTTAGTCATTATCATTGTTGGAATCGTAAGTTTCAAAGTATTTCATGGGGCAAGTAATTCTCATGAAAATTCTTCCTGTCTTCCTCAAAACAAAGTAACGAAACTGTCAACTACTAACTATACAAATATTTTGAAAACAGTTCACGAGAACATAGACGATTATGTAGGAGTTCAAATCAATTTTACTGGATACGTTTATCGTGTGTTAGATTTAAAAGAAAATCAATTTGTGTTAGCTCGTGATATGATTATTTCTTCTGATTTTCAATCTGTTGTGGTTGGCTTTTTGTGTGAGTGTGAAACAGCCAAAGATTTTGAAGATGATACTTGGGTAGAATTAACAGGAAAAATTATTAAGAGTGATTATCATGGCGATATGCCAATTGTTAAAGTTACAGAAATGAAAAAAGTTGATAAGCCGTCTGAAGAGTTTGTATATCCTCCAGATGAGAGTTATATTCCAACAAGTGGTGTTCTTTAAAAATTTTCATAAAATATAATATTTGACATATAATAAGATAGATGCTATCATAGCATCAAGACGTCGATAAGTAGTTCTGAATAAAAAGACGTAAAAAGACTAGGTTCCATCAAAGCATACCTAGTCTTTTCCCTTTAAAGAGATTTTAAAAAAGTGGTAATTTTATCTACATAAAATAATTCGTAACCAATTGTAGTAGGATGCACACCATCATAATTATTTTTCGTATATTGTTTATAAATAGGTAGTTCTGTGTTAAAACAACTATCTTTTGATAAATCAATATAAGGGATAGAATATTTATGTAGAACAATTTTTATAGCTTTATAATAATCATGATAAGTTAAACCGATAGAGTTTTTAGTTTGAAAAGTATCATTAATTTTATGATTAATGACAAAGCCGATTTTTTGACCCTTTGTAAATTTTTCTAATAGATTTCGACAAAGTAATTCTAGACCACCATAAAAAGTATCACTATTAATGGTATCCGTCATATTTTCTGTATTAGAACCCAAAGGAACATTGTTCCAATAATCATTAATTCCACCACTAATCAAAATATAATCATTATTAATATTAAGATTAAGAACAGATTGAGAAATCCAGTGACGCTTTTCTCCTGTTTTTTTATTAGTAGTGCCAGTAGCTATAGTTGCACCATTTACAGCAATATTATTTAAATTCGACATATTATTATTTTTATAGATTTGTTGTGTATATGAGATATTATCTTTGCACAATGCTGTTATGCTATCACCGTCAGCTCCTAAATTTTTTTTAAATAAGATGTTATCAAAATTTAAAATATGTATTCCTAATATAAAAAAACTACTTAATAATATAATAATTAATATTATTATGAAAATTTTTTGCATTTTGAACCTCCTTTTCAAAAACTCACATTCTATTATGTAACTGTATTATAACTTATTAATATCTTTTTGTAAAGACTTGATAGTAGATTATTCTTTACTTTTCCTCCAAAACATGATAAAATAATACAAATTTATTTCGGAGGTAAAACAAGTGAAAAATGAATTAATATTAATCCTAGACTTTGGAGGACAATACAACCAACTAATCGCAAGACGAGTAAGAGAATGTAACGTTTATTCTGAGGTAGTCCCTTATCATCTATCCCTAGAAGAAATCAAGCAAAAAGCACCAAAAGGAATTATCTTTACAGGAGGACCTGCCAGTGTATATGGAGAAGATTCCCCAAGATGTGACAAAAGAATTTTTGATTTAGGAATTCCCATACTTGGCATTTGTTATGGTATGCAATTGATGACTTACACATTAGGAGGAAAAGTAGCAAGAGCAAACAAACGTGAATATGGAACCATCGATGTTTCCATCGATAACTCTTCCCTACTTTTACAAGGATTTAAAGACACCAATGCCTTCTTGATGAGTCATACTGATTACGTAGAAACTGTACCAGAAGGATTTAGAAATATCGGCTCTACCCCATCTTGTCCCAATGCGGCAATGGAAAATCCAGAAAAGAAATTATATGGCATTCAATTTCATCCTGAAGTAAATAACTCTGTTAATGGCATTCAAGTGATTAAAAATTTCTTATTTAACATCTGTAACTGTAAAGGAGATTGGCTAATTCGTTCTTTTGCCCAAGAAAGTATTCAAAAATTAAAAGAAAAAATCGGAGACAAAAAAGCCCTATGTGCTTTATCAGGTGGTGTCGATTCGTCGGTAGCTGCTGTTTTACTTTCCAAAGCAATTGGCAAAAATTTAACTTGTATTTTTGTTGACCATGGGCTTCTTCGTAAAAACGAAGGAGACGAAGTCGAAGAAATCTTCAGAAATCAATTTGACATTAATTTAATTAGAGTCAACGCAAAAGATAGATTTTTAGAAAAATTAGCAGGTGTGTCTGACCCAGAAACGAAAAGAAAAATCATCGGAGAAGAATTTATACGCGTTTTTGAAGAAGAAGCTCAAAAAATGGGAACCGTTGACTTTTTAGTACAAGGAACCATTTACCCTGATGTCATTGAAAGTGGTTTAGGAAAAAGTTCTGTTATTAAAAGCCATCATAATGTTGGCGGACTTCCTGATTATGTAGATTTCAAAGAAATTGTAGAACCATTAAGAGATTTATTCAAAGACGAAGTTAGAAAAACAGGATTAGAATTAGGAATTCCAGAAAACTTAGTGTATCGTCAACCCTTCCCTGGTCCAGGACTAGCCATCCGAATTATTGGAGATATTACAGACGATAAACTAACCATACTAAAAGATGCAGATAGTATTTTCAGAGAAGAAATCGCTAAAGCAGGTCTTCACAAAAGTATCAATCAATATTTTGCTGTTTTAACCAATTTAAAATCTGTTGGTGTTATGGGAGATGAAAGAACTTATGATTATACCATAGCTCTTCGAGCTGTTGAAACAACAGATTTTATGACAGGTGTTTGGAGCAAAATTCCTTATGAAATTTTAGAAAAAGTATCTTCTCGTATTGTAAATGAAGTAAACCATGTCAATCGAGTGGTATATGATATTACCTCTAAACCACCAGCAACCATTGAATGGGAATAAATTGCCAAGAGCTGCCGAGGGAGACGATTCTTTTTGGCATTTTAGATATTTTGGTATTTATGAAAAGGTTATTATATTTTTTATGAAGCAACATTTCGGGGGGACCAACGAATTACAGTCTGTTAAGAATTTACAGACTGTATGATGTTGGGAGTTGCTAATAAAAATATAATAACCTTTTTTATTTCAGATAGAAAAATGCCGAAAAGGCAGCTCTTGGCAATTTTAGTTATCTTCGGTCGAAAATTGTCTTAAACACACCTTTATCAATCAAACTAGCAAAGATATTTTTAAATATGATGAGTATAATAGGACCAATTAATAGTCCCATAATTCCAATTATTTTGAAACCTGTGTACATAGCAATTAAAGTAAATATTGGATGAACTCCTATGTTTTTACTAACTAATTTCGGTTCTAGTACTTGCCTAGCAACTGACATAATAATAAGTAAAACAATAATAGCAATTCCTAAATTGAAGTCTCCATTGATGGCACAGATAGCAGCCCAAGGAACCATTACTGTTCCTGATCCAAGAATGGGAAGTGCATCAACAAATCCAATAAATAATGCCATTAACAAAGGATATTGTATATGAAATTTCATAAATTGCAAAATATATAGTCCAATTAGAGAAATGATGAATGATATAAGAATTAAGGTAGCTTCTGCTTTTAAATAACCACCTAAAGTTTGAATTAAATCACGTAGATGGCTTCCTATTTTTTTTACCCATACTTTTGGTAAATGATGTTCAATTTGGTCTAATATATAAATTTTGTCTACACAAATAAAATATAAAGCAACAACCGTAATTCCTATGCAAATAGCAATCGATGGCAAACTGGTTACTAAATTAATCAATCCAGTTAAGGAACTTCTTAACCAATTGGATACAGTTGCTAAGATTTCTCCTGTAGAACTTTGGACAACATTCAATACTTCGTCTGATAAATGAATTTTGTCAAAATCAAATTGATTCATCAGTGCCTGGAATTGTATGTAGGCCTTATCAAAATAATCGTTTAAACTTTGTAATAAACTAGATGATTCTGAAAATAAAGTTATTAGTATCCAAGCTAAACTCCCTAATATTATAGCTGATACAAAAATAAAGATAATAATGGAGCTAGTCCTTCTTGTTAATTTGGTTTTTTTCATAATCCATTTAATGGCTGGTTCTATCATAAGAGATATAATAAAAGCTATTAAAAAAGGAATGTAAAAAATAGAGAGTCTTAAAGCAATATATAATCCTAGCAAAAGCAAAACAACATATAATATATTTTTAATGACTCTTGTCCAATAAGCGACATCAATAATCATTCTTGTTCCTCCTCTTTTTATTCTATGTAAAAGAACGGAATATTATCCGTTCTTTTGAGAAATTATTCAGCGTTTTTGTGTTCTTTACAATTACAAATTCCTTCTATGGTAGTACAAACTTCTTGCTTTCCTAAATCTCTATCGTTTTGTGCTAAATCCCCTAATGTTAAAATTCCAATTACTTTATTGTTTTGGTCACAAACTGGTAATCTTCTAATTTGATTTTGTGACATCTTGCTTTCTGCGTTTGTCATTTCGTCATCTTCTGTACAAGTACATACATTACAAGTCATAACATCACTAACAGCACAAGTTTTTGTATCTTTTTCGCAGGCTACAGCACGAAGTAATATATCTCTATCTGTTACAATTCCACAAATACAATTATTGTCATCACATACAGGAATACAACCAACATGTTTTTCACTCATAAGTTTCGCTACTTGATTCAAATTAGTATCTGGTTTTACACAACATACATCATGGCACATACATTCTTTGACTTTCATCTTTTTACCACCTTTCAAAAATTTCTCATTTTTATTTTTTGCAAAATAAAAAAATATATGCAAAAATTAATTTGCATATATGGAATTTTTTGGTAAAAATATTGACTTTTTTTGTAATATTCTGTATAATAATTTTATATGTTTTTATCAACAAGACATTATAGTGTCTTGTGTAGGCCTTGATAATTCAATGGTAGAAAATAATAGTTTTCCTTAGCCATGTTTAACTATTAGTTGAGGGTTCGAATCCCTCTCAAGGCATTCTTGTGTTGACTTTTAACACAAGTTTAACATATAGAAAAGGCTGTACTAGGGGATTACTGGTATGGTCTTTTCCTTTTTATTCATAAATATGATTCATATCCTCATAATAATTGCTTCTTGGCATAATGGGTGGTCTTCCCCCACCTGGTCCTCCTGGAAATGGTGGTCTCATTGGTGGTCTATTAGGTGGGAATGGCGGACGATGTCCTGGAAATCCTCCTGGTCTTCCTAGTAATTCCCTAATTAATAAAATTCTTATTAAATCTTGCAAGCCTCGATTTCTAAACTGTCTGTCTTCGCTTCTATTTTGCGGAGTTTCTTTGACATTTTCTGTCTTTACACGACTGGAATTATTTCGATTGCCAACAGATGATACCTCATTTGTTAAATTGATATTGATGTTGATTTCGGTGTCATTTTCTACTGCTGCATAAATTTCATCTGTCAATTCATCCACTAATTTAGATGTAATTGGTTTGGTATTATTACTACAGGCTTTGTTCACCATAGGATAGACTACTTTGTAAATTTCCGGATAACAAGCTTCTAATTGGCTGTTTGTTTCGCTATTTCTTTGGGAAATCATATTATCTGCCATGTTATAATCATTTTCACAACAATTATTATCACTCTTATAATTTGGATAGCCTAAAATGCTCCTTATGTACTCTTCATATGATTCGTTATGCATATCATAACCTCCTTCATAAAATTATTTCTAAGTATATTTTATGAAGAAGAATTTTAAGTGTGACAAATACAAAACAAAAGAGTCCCTTTTGGGGGACATCTCTTGTTGGCAAGTGGGTTATTCTAATTTATGGCTTGTAAGGGCTAATCATTTTTAAACCTTTATGCATATTGCATATTTCTTTATACAATTCATCATATTGTTCTTCTGTACAATATACTTTAATAAAAGAACGAAAAAAAGGATTTTTGACTTTTAATCTTTTAATTTCAATATCCATTTTTTTACAAATCTCTAATAGAATATTATTAAGAGATGTTGGAACATACGCTACCGTTTTAAAAGTTCCAGAAGGCGTAAAGTATTTTAGCCTAAAAATAAGTTTATACTTCTTTTTTTTCTCTTCCATAATAGCCTCTCCTTTCCATTTGGAAGTTGCAAATTCTTTGATGCTACATATAGCTTGCCTCTATATTACAAAGAAAGGGTTTACGAGTTTCATTTTCCTATTATTATATGTAAAATCAACATTAATTATGAGAATTCATTCACTATTTTTTTAAACTGATTGCCTCTATCTGCAAAATCTTTAAACATATCGAAACTAGCACTCGCAGGAGAAAACAAAACAACACTTCCTGGTTTTGCCAATTTCTTAGCCATTGTCACTGTCTGTGCTAAGCTCTCGCACATATAAATTGGTAAATCTTTGTTTTGACTTTCCAATTCTTCTTTTACCACATCAAAAATTTTACCAGAAGTTTGACCAATCAATAACAACGCCTTTACTTTTTCTACAATTGGTTTAGCAAGAGGTTCATAATCCAAATTCTTGTCATAGCCACCAGCAATCAATACAATATCTTCCTCAAAAGCATGCAAACCAGATAGCGTTCTTGTGGGAGAAGAACTAGATGAATCATTATACCATTTCACTTGGTCTATTTCCCTAACCAATTCAATTCGATGTTCCACTGGTTTAAATTGTTTAATTGCCTCTACTGCATCTTCTATGGATACTAATGTTTTGGTAGCTGCAATTGCTGTTGCTATATTTTCCAAATTGTGACTTCCCCTTAAAATGGCTTCTTCCCCATTGAAGATATGTTTCCTAATTTTATCTTCGCATTCTTTTATCACTCTACCATCAACCATAAACCCATTGTCTAACTTTTCTTGACGACTAAAGAAGATTACTTTCCCATTTGCCTCTTTTTCACAATTTTTTGTTATCTCATTATCATGATTTAAAATCAAAATACCATTTTCATTTTGATATTTAAAAATATTTTTCTTTGCCTCAATGTATTCTTCATAATCTTTATGAATATTTAGATGGTTTGGAGTTATATTAGTAATAACCGATATGTCTGGACTGATTTCCATCCCCATTAATTGAAAACTGCTCAATTCTAATACCACGATATCTTCTGGTGTCATTTCAGAAAGTTTCGTAAACAATGGCGTTCCTATATTTCCGCCTAGAAACACATGATAACCTGCTTTTTGCAAAATAGCATGAATTAAACTGGTAGTTGTGGTCTTTCCATCGCTTCCTGTTACGCCAATGATTTTACAAGGACACATTTTCATAAACATTTCAATTTCTGTGGTAACAATTGCCCCTCTATTTTCTTCTTGTTGTAATTCCAATTTTGTTGGCAAACAACTTGGCGAACGGAAAATAATATCAAATCCTTTTAAATTTTCCAGACAATTTTTTCCAAAAGAAAATGCAAAATCATAAGATGTTATTTTATCCATTACCTGTCTTGGAATCGCGTCGATGTTCCTTTCATCAAAAATGGTAACTCTTGCTTTTTTATCATACATATCGTCTAATAATGGTAGATTACTAACACCTAATCCTATGATAGCCACTTTTCTATATTTTATGTATTCGTTAAATTCTTCTAATTTTTTATTTTTAAAACTCATATTTGCCTCCCATTTATTCTATTCAATCTGTTAACTTAAATGAAAATTGAAACCTCAAACTCCTAGTGATATAA
>CAOKEO010000021.1 GCA_948467495.1 uncultured Clostridium sp. | reverse complement strand
ATTATATCACTAGGAGTTTGAGGTTTCAATTTTCATTTAAGTTAACAGATTGTTTTTAAGAGATAGGAGAAAATTAAATGAATTTATATGTTGTTAGGCATGGACAAGTTCCATCTAATGTTGAAGGAATTGTTAGTGGGTGGAATGATGAACAATTGACAGATAAAGGGGTTTTACAAGCAAATGAAATAAGAAACAAACTACAAAATATTCAATTTGATGTTGTATATTCTTCACCTATTAATAGAGCAAAGCAAACAGCAATAATTGTAGCACCTCAAAACGAAATTTTATATGATTCAAGACTTGCAGAAAGAGAGCCAGGAACAATGTTAGGGCAATCAAGAAAAAATATAGATAAGAGTTCTTGGAACTCATTAGATACAGAAAGAACACCAGAAGGAGCTGAAACTTTAGCAGCAGGGCTAAAAAGAGTAAAAGCTTTTCTTGATGAAATAAATAAAAGGGATAAGAATAAAAATGTTCTTATTATAACTCATAATTTTATAAGTAAATGTATATGGATTTTAGAAAATGATATAAAAGATACTGAACAAATAAATAGCTTTTTTCATAATAATGATGAAATAAAACATTATTATTAAAGGGAACAACAAATATTTTGTTGGTAACTCATGGAGGAGTATCAAGGCAATTTATTGGTATTTTAATGGAATACCAGAAAACGGAAATTCATCAAATATTAATGAAAATTGCAAAATTTATAGTTATGAATTATAGAAATAAAGAAAACAAATTTTTGTAGATATGTTGCAATTCGCTTGAAATTGTAATAAAATGGAAAAAAGAAATGGAGATGATTTCAAATGAATGAACTAGATAAAAAAGAAAATTATACAAATTAGACATTTGAAGATATTAAACACATTATGAGAATGGTATTGAATATTGGTATGCAAGAGATTACAATCAGTTTTGAATTATAAAGAATGGCGAAAATTTGAAAATGTAATAAAAAAGCAAAAGAATCTTGCAAAAATAGTTATATTAGTGTATTTGAACATTTTGTCGACG
Source organism: uncultured Clostridium sp. (assembly GCA_948467495.1). Lineage (GTDB taxonomy): Bacteria > Bacillota > Clostridia > TANB77 > CAG-508 > CAG-269. The sequence goes on along the minus strand of CAOKEO010000021.1, from coordinate 32,583 downwards.
TCGACAAGTTGTCAAAACGTGCAAATAATGCTGAAGTAATGATTAAGGATTAAAAATTAACACGTTATGCTTGTTATTTAATAGCACAAAATGGAAATACAAGAAAAAAGTAATTGCTCTTGTACAAACATATTTTGCGTTCAAACTAGAAAACAAGAAATTAGCGAAAAAGAATATACTTCATTAACAGAAGATGAAAAAAGATTTTACCAAAGAAATTTAACTAAAAAAGGCAATTATTCGCTTAATCAAACAGCTAAAAATGCAGGTGTTAAAAATTTTGATAAATTTCATAATGCTGGGTATAAAGGTTTATATAAGGAGCACTACCAACAAGGACAATTATTGGTATGTGCTCCATTACTAAAAAAAAGGTTCCTAGTTTATAGGAACCTTTTTAACATTACTATTTATCTTTTTTCTCTATCCTCATATTATTTCCATAGCGTTTAATTTTTTGAGTGGTAGTTTTTTCAAACTCTTCATCACGAACGCCAAAACTTTTAATATGTTTATAATTGGGCAACTTTTTATTAACACTTGCTACGCTATCAGCAACAATTTTCCAAATCTCTTCTTTGGTAGGAACAGATCCTTTTAAATACTCTGTAATTGCTTCTATATTAGGATAAATCTGAGCATTGATATAGGTTTCGTCATCATCTTCCTTTTGAATTCCCAAAACAAGAGATTCTGAAATCAAAGGATTATCATTCAAATAATATTCCACTTCTTCTGGATAAATATTTTTACCGTTTTTTGTAACAATTACGCTTTTACATCTACCAGTAATATACAAATAGCCATTTTCGTCAATTCTTCCTAAATCTCCTGTATGGAACCAGCCATCTACAATGGTTTGCTTTGTCTTTTCTTCATCTTCATAATAGCCAAGCATAACATTAGGACCTTTTACAAGAATTTCACCAACACCTTCGACATTCGGATTATCAATTTTATATTCAACATTAGGAATAGGAAGACCAGCGGCATCATCTTTTTGAAAGAAGTCTGTATTACCAGCAACAAGAGGAGAACATTCTGTTAAACCATAACCTTGAAGGGTCATCAATTTTAAGTTTTTAAAGTCTTTAACAATTTCAGGATTAGCGGCAGCAGCACCAACAATAAACACACGAAGCCTTCCACCAAGCGTGTTTTTCACTTTCGTTCTTACAATTTTCTTTAGATAGAAAGGTAAAGTGTTAAATGGATTCCCTTCTACTTTTTTATATTTTTCTGGCAAAGATTGATTCATATTTTTTACAATATTTTTATGCACATTTTCTAGTAACAAAGGAACACACAAAATAACAGAAGGGTGGAATTCACCAAGATTTTTTGTAATATAGCGTAGTCCTTCGCAATGGGCAATACTAGCACCACTATAAATAGGTAGCAAAAATCCTAGCGTACATTCATAGGTATGATGTAAAGGCAAAATGGAGAAAAATAGGTCACTTCTTTTTACTTTAACAATACCATAAGTGGATAAAATATTAGAACAAATATTTCTTTGAGATAAACACACCCCTTTTGCATTTCCAGTAGTTCCAGAAGTAAAAAGTAAAATGCGTAGTTCATCTGGATTAATTTCTATTTTGTCAAAATCATCTTGACCTTTTTCATAAGCAATTTTTCCCATCCCTAATAAATTGTGAAGGGAATTGACATCATCCTTTTTGTCAAAAGATACAAAAAGGGTATCTGGATTTTGAACTTTTTCAATATTATTTAAAACACTATCTAAATTTTTGCTGTCTCCTAAAAGACAAACTGTTTGTGAAACATTCATAAAATTAATCACATCATCGGTGTGCAGTTCTTTATCAAGGGGAACAACAATTCCAACAATGCTAGCTGCTAAATAAGATACACACCATTGGTAACTATTTTTTCCAATGATACTAATTCTTTTATTTAAAAATCCTTTTTCCATTAAGCTTGTCCCTAAAGAAACAATGTCATTTTTAAATTGCTCGTAAGTAATACTAACAATATTACCTTTTTCATCTTTTACTTTAAATGCAGTTCTAGAACGAAAAATGTCAGCAGAACGATATAACATTTCTTTGAAATTCGTAACTTCTTCTGTTTTGTGATATTTCTTTTTTAGTTGCTCTGCAACAGAAAGACTCTTATTTTCTTTCATTTCTATAATTCTCCTATCTTATTATTAATATATTATATAGTAAGCAACTATATAATAGTATAAAATTGAAATAAAATCAAGCTTAGTAAATTTTTAACTTTTGTTTTCTCTGATTTTTGTGTATTGTAACAATTTAGAAATGATATATTTCAATTAGAAAGTTTTATCTCCAGAAAACAAGACGTCTGTTCGTTACTGTATATTTCTTGAAAAATAGTAAAATGATTGAAATTGATATAAAATTATGATAAAATGTTCCTAAATGATATATAACAATATCGTTTGGTTTTTATTCTTCTGTTTAACAGGTTTTAAAAGACATATTTTAAACAGACAACAAACAATAAGGAGGATTAACATGAGGAAAAGACGGTTTAACAGCTATGGAAAGACGTTACTTTTAAGTGTTATGGTAGGTTTTTTTGTTTATATCATTTCTAATGGAATGATTATAAACAATTGCAATGCCATTTTTGGTGAATATTCAAAAGATGATTATGAGTATCTTTTGGAAATTGCCGAAAAAGCGGTAGTAGAAGGAAAAGGAATTCATACAGAAGAAATTCCTAAAGATGTCGACTACAAAATTGAGCAATTCAGTAATGGGGAAGATATTAAATTCACATATGCTTTATCCAAAAAAGGATTGCTGGAGATTTCACCTGAAGTGACAATAACATTATCTGTGGAGGATAAGAAGATTTTGAGCCAAGACTTTCAATGGGAAACAGAGGAAGAGTTTATAAAAAGATGCAATAACCAAGCAAAATTCTTCTCTGTAATACTTGGATGTTTTGGTGCAATTGTAATCCTAGTCTTCTATTGTCTCAAAGTCTAAGAAATAATCATAACCGTCAAAAAACAGAGGCTCCTGCAAATGGGAGCCTCTGTTCAAGTTTTACTACTTTATTTATATTGATAAAATGCAAAATTACATTTCTGAGTCATATTAATATTTCCATCATAAATAGACTTTTCTTGTATTTCTAATGGTATATCAATTAGTACTGTTGTTTTAAACTCTTCTTCTAAATTATTGGTAATGTAGATGTCAAATGAAAGTTTACATGAAATGGAAGATAAATCAACCTGGCATCTTTTTAAAAGTGAACCATCATAAGTAATAGGAACAGATGTGTCTGTAAGTGTATAATCTGATTTAATAGTTTGATTCACATAGCTAAGAGTAATAGGATTGGCTAGATTATTGTATAAAGTAGGGGTAGCTAAATTTGCTTCATCTTCAGAAGTAATAGTAAAATCTAAATTATCTTTTATTTCATTTTCTTCTACTAAATCACTTTTAGCAAATTGATGAAGACCTTTAAAATATATTTTTGGCTCTCCCATATCTGGCCATTTTGGGTATTTAATATTAGTAATTCTTACTTTTTTTAAGGTATTTTCTAATGTTTTTTCTTCGGTAGAAGAACTATTGATAAAAATGGCCATGTCAGTATATTGATAGAGATTTTCTATGGTAAAATTCGTAGCAGAGCCAGTTTTATTTTTAGCATCGCAATTGCTAAATAATACAATTTTATTAACTTGAAAAACTGTTTTATCATTTTTTTTAGCAAATGATAAAACGTCTTTTTCAAAATTGCTTTTTATGATATGTTTTTGCCATAGTAAATAAGCAACAATCATGATAATGAACAATAATGAAAAAAGAATGCCAATTACTATCTTTTTTTTCTTTTCCATAGTTCCTCCTTTGTGAACAATTCTATCATAATATAAATTTTAAATAAAAGCAAGAGATAGGATTGCTTAGTTATACAAAATCTTTTATTATTACCTATAAAATGCCACTTAGAAAAGTTAAGTCAAAACCTAAAACTTAAAGCATTGTCCATTGACAAAAAAATAGATTAAAGGTAAAATATTAATAGGTGATAATATGAAAGCAAAAGACAAAGCTTCAAAAAGCAAAAAAATAGATACCAAAATGATGCTAAAAAACATGGTGTTTTTTTTAGCATTTCTTATTAGTATATTAGCTATCATGATACTTTATGCTCATTATTTTGGAAGAAATAATGTATATGCTTCAGAAACTTTATCGAAGATAGAAAGAACCAAAATAAGTAAAGCACAAAAAATAGATATAGAAAAAATAATTGCACAAAACAGGAAAGAAGGACAAAAAGAAGAATATAGTGTACAAGAAACCACATTAGAATATATAACTAAATATAAAAGTAATGCCAATTTGCCAAAAGGACAAATACAAGTATTACAAGAGGGAAGAGAAGGAAAACAAGAAATTACTATTAAAAAGACCTATCAAGGGGAGGAATTAATAGCAGAAGAACAGGTTTCTAGTAAAGTAACAAAAGCATCTGTTAATAAAATTGTCGAAATTGGAACAGCCAATTATAGTAGTCATTATAAAGTAAAAGTAGGAGATATTTTATATGTCACATCAGATCGATTGTCCGTTATGGTAGAACCAAATGAACAAACACAAAAAATAGCAACCTTAGCAAGAGGAGAACAATTGAAATTATTAGAAATACAAAATGACTGGTATAAGATTTCTTGTTTAAGTACAATTGGATATGTGAAATCAGAATGTACTACTTATATCGATAATAACCCAAAACCACAAACATCTGGTAAAGTAGCTAAAAGTAAAGCAGAATTAATGTCAACTTTAAGTTTTGATATGGCTTTAAATCAACCAAGTGGACTGACGTTAGAACAATTTAAAAACATTTTATCAGATAATAAAGATACTAACAAAATATTCCAAAATAATGCAGAATATTTTTATTATATTGAGCAACAATATCATATCAATGGTGTTTTCGTGGCAGCGGTTGGTATTCATGAAAGTTCTTGGGGAACGTCTCAAATAGCTAGAGAAAAAGGAAATTTGTTTGGTTATGGTGCTTATGATTCCAATCCTTATCATGGTGCTTATCGTTTTTCTGGGTATTCAGAATGTATTGATTTAATTGCTAGGGTGTTTGTTAAATATTATATCAATCCGAAAGGGACAAGTATTTATGGAGGCGAAAAAGCAGTAGGAACTTATTATAATGGACCAACTTTAAGTGGTATTAATACAAAATATGCAACAGATAAAAATTGGGCCAATGGAGTTTATACACATATGAAATATTTATATAATAAATTGTAAAAAAATCTTGCTATTTTTTAGGATTTATTGTATGATAGAGAAGTAAGTTTAAGGATAGAAAGAAATTTGCCAATAACAAGACATGAGAAAGGGGCAGAAATCATGAAAAAAGTAATGATAATAATAACAATTATCCTACTAATAATGGGAATATTTTTCATGGGAAGTCAAACTTATGCAGAAGATAAAGCCATTGATGATGAAACAGAAAGCAAAATTGTAGAGATGAAAGAAAAATCAGCTAATTCGTTAGAAGATTATAAAGCCAAATATGGCTCAGATACCTATGGGACAGTTGCCTATATTTTAAATATTGTTCGTATTTATAGTATTCCAGTATGTTTTTTAGGAATTGCTATTGGTGCCATTCATCAATATGTTATTGGTATTAGGAGATTGGATACATTGGAAAGAGGAATGGCGTTTATTGTAACATGTGTCACACTTTTAATCATATGCCAAGTTTTACCACTTGCCTTTGCAGTGTTTGTGAAATTTGGAAGGGGGTAACAAATGAAAGTCTTATTTGCTGTAAGTAATGAAGAAATATCAGAATCGATTGTAAAGAAATACCAAAAAGAATATAAACAAATTATTTCTTATAAAAACGTATATTACTTTAACGCAATATTAAAGGAATTACAAAAAGATAAAACTTATGATAGAATCGTTATAGGTGAAGATTTAGAAGCTTTTACTAATACACAATATGACCAAATTGATAAATTTATTTTTGATAAATTGGATAGTATTAGTGATGAAGCTTCTAATGTTAAAGGAGATGACACTCCTATTATTTTAATTTGTTCTGATAGAAGGACAAAAGGAGAGCCAATGTTGGTAAAATTATTCGGCATTGGCATCTATGATGCTGTTATAGGAAATGATAGAAGTGTGGATGAAGTTTGTAAATTAATTAACAGACCACGTACCAAAAAAGAAGCAAAATCGTATTATAAAATTGATAGTGAAGATGTTGTCTATCAAGCTGAAAATGAGAATGATGTTAGTGAGATGGAAATTCAAAATATTGTGGCTCATTATAAAAGATTAGGAAAAAATGAAGAAAGATATATTGATAGTTTTAATAATATAGCAGCACAATACAATGATACACAATTAAGAATAATAACCAAATTTTTACCATTAAACGTACGTGCAGTATTAGAGGAAAAATCACCTAAATATCAAAAGATTATGTCTTTTAATAATACCGTTTCAGATAGTTTAAGAAAAGCCAAAAATGGAGAAGAAGATGGACCTAGTCAAATTTTGTTAAAGTCCAAGAATAGAGATACCATTCTTTCTAAACCAGTGGTAATACCATCAGCAGTTAATATGAATGGAACCAAAAAATTGGCAAGACAAAAATCAGTAGAAACTGTCCCACAATCTTATGGACAGCAAACACCAAATCAGGGAAGTAATCAGCTAAATACAAATTTACAACAATCAATGAGACAACCAAATCCAAAACCACAACAGCCAGTAGCCCAATCCTATACGAATCCAGAACCATTGATAGAAGGACTAGAAGATTTTGATGAAATAGAAGAAATACCACAAAAAGTGATACAACCAGTCACACAAGAACCAGTAGAAATGGATAAGCAAGAAGTTGTACAACCAGTAAAGAGAGGAAGAGGAAGACCAAGAAAAAATCCTATTGCAGCACCAGAAAACACAGCTACTACAACACAGCCAGCCAAGAGAGGAAGGGGAAGACCAAGAAAAAATCCTGCTCCTGTTCCAGAAGTACAACAACCACTAGAAGAAGATGTATTTTTACCAGGCTTAGGAGCACAAGAACAAGAAGAGGAAGACACAGACGAGAATTTCTTACCAGGATTTTATGATGTCGACACTCCTGTATCTCAGCCAAATCCGCTAAAGCAAACAGAACCAGAAACATTTTTACCAGGTTTCGATGAAGAGGATGAAGAAGATGACGATGATATATTTGGGCAAGAAGATATGATATTACCAGGATTAGGAGAGCAAGAAATAGAGGAGCAGCAACCAAAACCTAGGGTGATACGGAACTCCTCAACCGCAGCCAGAAACGTTTGGAACCAATGCTTATCATTCAAATGATGATAATGGTTTTAGTAGCTACCAGACTAATTCATATGATTCAGATAGCTATGATGTTAATGCTTATCATTCCAATACTAGAAAAACAAAAATAGAACCAGAAGAAAATTATGAAGAAATTGATTTATCGTATCTTTTAACACCAGATAAAAAGATTGTAACATTTGTAGGAACTAGTAAAAATGGCACTTCATTTATTGTTAATAATGTAGCTAATCTTTTAGCTTCAATTGGTATTGATATAGCTATTTTAGATACCACTCAAAATAGAAACTCTTATTATATTTATACCAAAAATGAGGAACCACTAAGAGAAATTGCAACTCATAGTATTGAAGGTCTTGCACAAGGAGTAGCTAGAGGTATTAGTGTCAATAAAAATCTTACGGTTTATACTTCATTACCAGATGAACAAAATACAATTCAACATGTCGATAAGATTTTAGAAACTTTATTACAACGTCATTCTTTAATTTTAATAGACACAGATTTTGATACACCACTTCGTTATTTTAAACAATCACATGAAACCTATTTGATACAAAGTATGGATATTTTGACAATTCAGCCACTTACTGCATTTTTAAAAGAACTTAAGATGAAAAATATTTTAGATGAAAGAAAATTGAAAATTGTGTTAAATAAATCTGTAAAAATTAGAGGAATAAAAGATGCAACCATCATTGGAGGAATGGCATTTTATAATGATCCGGCGATGTCTTTCATGACAGAGTTATTTGATAGAGATAGAATTAAATATGTTTCGATTCCATTTGAAGAAGAAACTTACATTCGTTATTTAGAAGGGATTATTGAATGCGAAATTTCTATTAAGGGATATTCCAAAATGTTTGTGCAAACATTAAAAGAATTAGGAAATATGGTTTATCCAATCGTAACTACAGCACCTAGAAATAATCGAAATTACCAACCACCATCAGCACAGACAAATGGAGGAGGCAATTTTTCTTCCAACATGAATCAAACTTTGAACAGAATGAAGAACTATTGATAGAGAAAAGGAGGGAAATGAATTGTGATAATAGCAGTCGTAGTAATCTTAGTCTTAATTGTATTGGGATTAGTTGCCTATAATGTTACCATACATAAAAAAATACAAAAATTTAAAAACATGAATCAAAAGATTACCAATTTGTATGTTGTTCAAGATTTTATGAATGCCATAGGAGAAACATCAACAGTTGAACAAAAAATAAAAAAGATAAATGATATCTTAATTGAAAGATATGAAATCAAATATTCAACTATTGTTGTTTTTGATGGTGCAGAATACCAAGTAAAAGCTTCTAATGTTGATAAAAAGCATTGGAATGCTTTAAAAGGTTTGCAAAATATAGATATGTTTAAAGATAGCATACAGTCAGCAACTCCTAAATATGTAACAGTAAATAATGAAAATGAAAGACTTCCTTATCAAGAAATGGAATTTGGAAGAGCAAAATCAGCTATATTTTTCCCTCTTTATATAGATAATGTATATATTGGTTATTGGATTATGGAAAGTGGAACACCACATGATTTTGATAATGTAGACACAACAGTATTAGAAGTAATCAAAGAAAATATTGTTTCTGTATTAAAAACAGTGGTTCATCAAAAAACACTAGAATCTATTGTAAGAAAAGACCTATTTACTGGCTTATATTCAGAAGAATATTTATATGGAGAAGGAAAGAAAATTATTGATCAATATACAATATCTACGATATGTATGTTTAAAATAATTAATATTCAAGAAATTAATAAAAGGTATTGTAGAGAATTAGGCAATAAAGTAATAACACAAATTAGTGAATATATTGCAGAGAACTTGTCACAAGATTATGTATTTGTAAGATATATGGGACCGAAATTTGTAATTGCGTTTTCTGGTGTAGAAGCAGATGGATTAGCTGGCTTTTTAAATGAAATAAAAGAAAAAATAGAGAATATGCAAATTAAATTGACAGAAGAAGAAAGACAACAATTTAATTTGGAAACAAATTTGCCAGGAAGAGAAGCAAAAGGAAATGAATGTAACGAAGTAGCGATACCAAAATTAAATTTTGTAATATCGTCTTATTATAAGGGCACAGGATTAGAAGAAGTATTAAAAAAATTAGAAGAGTATTTGGATCATGCAGATAGCCAAGAAAGTGATATAACTAATCTATAATAAACTGTTAATAAATAAGTAATAACAAAATTTATTAGTATTTTTAAAAGTAATTCCCAACTGCGGACCAACTGTAACAAAAGTAATAGTTGGTAACCTTGTCGGTTCCCTCGAATATTACTTTATAAAAATAGAATAAATTTTGTATGTAAATAATTATAATAAAGATTAGTAAAAAAAGGAGGAATGAACAATGGAGTTTGACAAGACAATGCATTTTGAGGTGGAAAGAGAAGAAAATCTAAAATGTAGAGAGATTTTAAAAGAAGTATATGAAGCATTAGTAGAAAAAGGATATAATCCAATCAATCAAATTGTTGGGTATATTTTATCAGGAGATCCAACTTATATTACCAGTCATAAAGATGCTAGGAATAAGATAAGAGCTATTGAAAGAGATGAATTATTAGAAAAAATGGTAAAAGATTATATAGGATTAGATGAGAAATAAAGATGAGAATTTTAGGAATTGATTATGGAGAAGCAAGAGTGGGACTCGCCATTACAGATCCCTTAAATATAACAGCACAAGGCTTAGAAACGATTCAGAGAAAAGGATCAGATAAAGTGATATTAAGAAGATTAGACGAGATTTTAGCAACCTATAAAATTGAAACCATTGTAGTTGGAATGCCATTCAATATGAATGGTACCATATCCCAAAGGGCTAAAATAACGCAAGAATTTGTTCATAAATTAAAATGTAAATATCATGAATTAAAAATAGATACGATAGATGAAAGATTAACTACAGTAGAAGCACATAAAACGATGAATTTTTTGGATGTTAATAAGAATAAAAAGAAAGATATTGTGGATACTATATCTGCTATGTATATACTAGAGACATATTTAAATAGAAAAGAGGTAGGGTAATTTATAAAGTTTAATATATTTATAAATAAAAGTACTATCTATAATTTTATAAAAAATAGGAAAATTCATTGAAAATTAATTTAAAATAGGTTATTATATTAATTGTAAAATATAATGAAACAAAAATTGAAAGGAGAAAAGGAATGGAAGAAAATTTTGAAGGAGAAGATTTAGATAACATAGTAATATTAAATGACGAAGAAGGAAATGAAGTAAAATTTGAATTTTTAGACTTAGTAGAGTTAGATGAAGAAGAATATGTAGTATTATTACCAGTTACAGAAGAAGGAGAAGAAGAAGAAGGAGAAGTAGTAATACTTAAAGTAGAAGATACGGATGAAGATACAGAAGAAGAATCTTATGTAAGTATTGAAGACGAAGAAGTATTAAATAAAGTATTTGAAATTTTCAAAGAAAAATTCAAAGATGATTTTGATTTTGTAGACTAAGAAACTAGGAAAGAAGGCGGATTTTTCCGTCTTCTTTTTAAAAGAAAGAGGGGAAAACAAATGAAAAATTTTTCGACATGGTTAATAGTTATGTTTATGGCAATGTTTTGGGCATTTAGAATTATCGTTGCTGTTACCTATGAACTAGGAGCAGATTTTGGTGGAATTGAACCTTTGAATCAAACATTGGAAATCATTTTATTATTTGTGGTATTAGCATGTATGCTACTTATCATAAAAAGAAAAATGGTAGGTGCTCTTATCTATTTATTGGGTTATGGCATGTATTTTGGAACCAATGTAATGACAGGAATCACAACATTAATAACAGTTAATTCAGATATGAATATGTCCAATGCGGGAATGTATCTAAATACCTTTATAGCATTAATAGGAATTATAATACCAGTGGCTGTGTTGTTTGACTTATTATTAGACAAAAATAGAAAGGCGAATCCGAAAGATAAGAAAACAGATTGGTTCTATAAAAATGAACAGTTTGATAGAGAAATGGATGATAGAGCAGATAAAAATAATTATAGAACATTGTAATGATTTTGACGATGAGTTATCTGTTTTGAAGCAAAGCAAATTACAGATGGTTTAGGAATCTGAATTTATTTTGCGATGGGGTTTGGAATTTCTATCTGTAGCGAAGAATTTTAAAGGAATGGAGAAAATAAAAATTATGACAGAAGAGAGCATGCAAAATATTTTTAAAGAATTTGTTAAAGCATGTAAACAAATTGAAAAAAGAGGTTAAAGAAATGAATAATAGTGAAGAAATAATTCCTAAGATGAACATTAATTGGTAAAGCCTGATTTATGGAAAAACTATAAAAAACTTTGAAAAATGAGCATTTCTTTAAAACGAATTTTCGCACATTTCAATAAAAAGCGAGGTGAAAGACGATAAAAAATAAAATTATTGAAGTTCAAGATATAAGTATAAATGTGACAAATATAAATGAAAAGGATTATATTTGTATATCTGATATTGCAAAAGCAAAAAGTGATAAATCACGAGCTGCTGATGTCATAAGAAATTGGTTACGTAATAGAAGTACATTAGATTTTTAACTGCTTGGGAAGAATTGTACAATCCAAATTTTAAAGTGTTCGAATCTGAACACTTTAGAAAGCAAGTAGGTTTATTAACTTTTACACCAAGTGTTACAGAATGGTGTGAAAAAACAAATGCAATTGGTATGTACTCTAAATTAGGTAAATATGGTGGAACATATGCACATAAAGACATTGCATTTGAATTTGCATCAGCAATTAGTCCTGTTTTTAAATTATATTTAATAAAAGAATTTGAACGATTAAAAGAGTTAGAAAATCAAAATATAGAATGGGATGTAAAGAGAATTTTAACAAAGAATAATTATTTAATACATACTGATGCAATTAAAAATTACATATTGCCAGATAATGATTTTTATAAAAATAGAGAATGGTTAAAATATGCTGAAGAGGCAGATATTTTAAATGTTGTTATTTTTAATACAACTGCTAAAAAATGGAGAGAACTAAATCCTGATTTAGCAAAAAATTCAAATGTTAGAGATTTTGCAACAATTAATGAGTTAACTGTATTGTCTAATTTAGAATCACATAATGCAGAGTTAATTAAAGAAGGAAAAAGTAAAGAAGAAAGATTTGAGATATTAAGTAGTATTGCTAAATATCAGTTAGATATACTGAATAATGCTGAAAAAATAAAATTATTAGGATGATAAATATAAATTTGTAAAAGATATGGAAGCCTCATATTATGTTTTACTTATTTTTAATAGTATTTTAAAAGGGGAAACATCTGGAGAGGTAGCAAATGAGTTAAATAAAAGAAATATTTTAACGCCAGCAAGGTATAGAAGAAAGGTATTAGGCAAATGTAGTGATGATATAAATGAAAAATGGAATGCAAAAATGGTAACTAGAATACTAAAAAACAAAATGTATATAGGTGATTTAATTCAGGGAAAAAAGAAAGTTGAAAGCTATAGAAATCATAAACTTATTGATACTAATGAAGAAGAGTGGATAATAATAAAAAATCATCATGAGCCAATAATATCATAATATTTGATAATGGAAATATAAAAATAAATTATAAAGAAAAAGGAAGTGAAATTAATGAATAATAATGAAGAAAATTTACCAAAGGTCAACATCAACTGGTATCCAGGACATATGGCAAAAACCAGAAAACAAATACAAGAAGATTTAAAAATAATAGATATTGTCATTGAATTATTAGACTCTAGAATTCCGATTTCTAGTCAAAATCCAGATATAGCAAGTATCACAAAAGGAAAAAAGAAAATAATTGTATTAAATAAGTGTGACTTAGCAGATGAAAGGCAGAATCAGTTATGGTTGCAATATTTTGAAAAAAAGGGCATACCAGCGGTAGCAACAGATGCCAATTCCGGAAAAGGAATTGACCAATGCATTCGAAAAATTGAAGATATTATGAATACAGAATTACAAATACAAGCTGACAAAGGGAGAATTGGAAGAAAAATAAGAGCGATGATATTAGGAATACCAAATGTTGGAAAATCATCTTTTATCAATCGAATTTCCAAAAGAACAACAGCGGGAGTCGGAAATAAACCAGGAGTAACCAAACAAAAACAATGGATTCGAATTAATGACAAAATAGAATTGCTAGATACACCAGGGGTATTATGGCCTAAATTCGAAAGTGAAGAAGTTGCTTTGAATTTAGCTTTCACAGGAACTATCAAAGAAAATATATTAGAAAGAGTAGAGATAGCTTATTATCTAACAAAATTTTTAATACAAAATTACAGAACCAAGCTATGTGAAAGATATAAAATCTCGGAACAGTTTATCGAAGACACACTTGCACAAGAACAACCAGAAAACGAAAATATCTATGAAATTATGCTTGCCATAGGAAGAAAAAGAGGTTGTATCATTTCTGGAGGTAACATAGACGAAGAAAAAACAGCAAGGATTTTATTAGACGAATTCAAGAATGGAATCATTGGAAAAATAACAATAGAAAATCCAAGCTAAATTAGCGATATGAAACAAATAAAATAAAAAAGGAAGTAAAAAATGGAAGAATGGATTCATTTAGATAGACCAAAAGAAGAAATCAATCTTCTATCACCATTAACGTGGGCGTATGTAGGAGATTGTGTGTATGAATTATATATAAGAACCAATCTAATTAATAAGACGAATTTAAAACCACATAAATTACATATCGAAACAATCAAATATGTAAAAGCAAAAAGTCAAGCAAAACTTTTAGAGAGAATTCATGATAAATTGACGGAAGAAGAAAAAGATATCGTAAGACGCGGTAGAAATGCAGAAAGTCATCATTTACCTAAAAATGCTAATGTACAGGAATATAAATATGCGACTGCTTTGGAAGGCTTGATTGGGTATTTATATTTGACAAAACAGTTGAAAAGGTTGAAAGAGATTTTGGAATACACATGATGGCTGAACAATAACCATAGTTATTATTCACACTTACCAAAAAAAGTAACAATTCAGACCGCTTGTTTTTTAGCAATAAAAGTTTCTATATTTTTTATTCGTAACTCCCAACTGCGAACAGTCTGTAATCTTGCTGGTCCCCCAAAATTGTTACATCGAAAAAATATAGAAACTTTCACATAAGAAAATAAATCATAAGTATAACAGTAACGAATCGTTACCCAAAAAACAAAATTTAGGTTTTTAGTAGTTGACGAAACCGAAAAAAAATGATATAACTAATAAGTATTGACGAGGCCCCTTGGTCAAGCGGTTAAGACGCCACCCTCTCAAGGTGGAATCATGGGTTCGATTCCCGTAGGGGTCACCAAAACGTTCCAAAAACCAAAATGTATTTCTTTGTAGGAGGCTTTGCAGTAAGCCTACCACTGAAATTGGACAAAATGAAAACTCACTGATTTTACAAGTGAGTTTTTTTCATTTACTTGATTATTAAGTTTCTCAAAGCTAAAAACATTTCTATATCTTACATTTACTGACTTGTTTGTTATGCTACTGAAAGCTAAAAACATTTCAACTTTTTTCATTTGTTACTATTATTTTCTTGTTTATATTCCCTTTAATCTTACCTTTATTACTTAATATATGTATGTATTTATTGTATTAGATTTTATATGTCCGCTTCTTTCTGTTATTCTTCTTTTAATTGTTGTTTATTTCCTCTTCAAGCATTGTTTATTTATTCATTGGAAAAGGTTTTACTCAAAACTGAAAAACTTGCTTAAAGCCTTTCTTAATCTAAACTAATTATTGTTACTTTTTAGCGTTTATTTCTTTGATTTTCTCTTTTAATCTATCAGACACACTTTCCAACGAACGAGATATATCTATTATCGCTAATTTTATATATTCTTTTTCATCATCATTATAGTATTTGATTTCTCTTAGTTGTTGCATTATTTCCCTTACTTGCTTTCATATTTTATCAAATGCCTTATAGATATTAACTCTTGTTTCATCTTCATTTATTATTCTTACCATTTTTCTAACCTCGACTTTCTCATATTTTCAAAAATTCAGTTATTCTTTATCTTCCAGTTATCTTATTTCAACTGAAAATTGTGTTTAAGGCTTGTTTATTGTTTTATTGGGAAAGGTTACGCTTGAAACTAGAAAGATGACTATTGCTCCTTATGAACTGTTATTGTGTTATTGATAGATTTATGCTGATATTGGTTAATTTAAGGTACAAGAAAAGCCAGCTAACTTAATAACTGGCTTAGAATTATTTATAGTTATTCATAATTTTTGTTGTTTGCTCTCTTACACTTTCCATTTCTTTTTGATGTCTGTTTCCATTAATCATTTGTGTAATTATAGTGATAACTACTACTGCTATTAGTAGACCTTGTAAAATACTTATCCAGAAAGGTAGCTTTTCTTTACTTTTAATTGATATTACTGTACACACAGCTAAAATTACTACATTTATTCCTACTAAAAGATAGAGAATAATTCTATTAATTTGTATTATTATTTCTGTATTAACTGTTTTATTAATAGTTGACATTATTACAAATCCTAAAATTAAAACTATTAAACTTATCATTAATGCTTTAATACATTTTTGTAATTTTTCATTTTTTATAGTATGTCCATCTTTTTTATCTTTAACTATTCCATAGATTAAAAGACCTACTAATAATACTGCTAGTATATTTATTAACATATTTATTTCCTCCTTTCTTCTTATTATTAAATAGAACTATCAACATTATACTATACTCACTTTATTTAATCAAGTGTTATTTATAATTATTAAAGTGTTGTTTTCTTATCTTAAATTACCATTTTGTGTAAAATTCTAAATAGGTGATAATATGAAAGAAAACAAAGAAAACACATTAAAAGTTATAGGTCAAAATATCAAGCAAATTCGTTTGTTAAAAAATCAAACACAAGAGGGACTAGCAGAAATGCTAGATAAAAGTATAAATTTCATTAGCTTAATTGAGAGGGGCGAAAGTGGTATTAGTATTGCTACTATTATTGATATATGTAATGCACTTCAAATCAACTCTGATGAACTCTTTAATGGACTAATAGATAAGCAAGTTGTTACAGATGATGAGTTTATTACTAATTCCTTAAATATGTTCAACAGAGAAGATAAGAAAATTGTTAAGGGACTTATTGATTATATCATTAACTCTAAAAAGTAATGCTATTGTTCTATATTGTCTAAATTGAAATTAGATAGCTTTATTCCTAACGATAACCCTCTAAAAAACATTTGCTTGTCTATATCATTATCTAATTCGTGTGCAAGACTGCATAATTCATCTAAACTATCAATGTTTTGATTTTCTAGGTGTTTTATGAAGTCTTGTTTTGCTTTCTCTAGTTTTTCTAGGTCTTGCTTGTATTTTTTAGTAGTTGGTTCTTCTAATACTATGTCATATAAATTTAAGATAATATCAGTATCAGTCATAGTTTGCTCCTTTCCGTATTTTATTATGTAGCCTACACTCTAATAACTTAATTTGTCAAGAAAAGGAATTCCCCTTCTAAAATCTAAAAAATTTTTAATCGCTGTAAGTATTGAGAAATCAACAAAAAGTTGGTTTCTTTTTATTTTTTATTTAATTTTTTCTCAAAATTTGAAAAAACTCAACCTCAAAAATCGTTATATATAGCAACACACAAAAAAATAATTAAACGAAAATGAAAAAACTTTAAAAAATTTTCTTAAATTTGAAGAATTTTGACCCCAAAAATCGTTATAGATAATGGCACACAGACAATTTTTCAAGTGAAAGAAAAACAAAAAGGTTTCATTACTTGATTATTTAGTTGCTCAAAACAAAAAAGAAAAGAGGTGATTATTATGATGAAACAAGAAGAAAGCAAACCAATTTATTACAGCATACCAAACACAACACTGAAACTAGATGACTGCAACAGTGTATCTTTCTTTGAGTTCCCTACTCACATTGAAGCAACTGCACGTACATATACTAGACACTTCAAGACAAAAGCAGAGATACAAAGAGAATTGAACTACTGGAAAAGACAGCCGTATGCTCTCATGGGAGCAAAGGGCAAAGAAATTGCTGAAAAGATTATAGCACTGGAAAAGGAACTACAAGGAAGAAAGCAGACTCACAGACCACGAAAGAAAACAGCAACAACAAGAAGTACAAATGTAGCTAGTCTTACACGCTCAAAACAAAGATTAGTACGTTTGATACAAAACAACTTTGCTGTCCCTTTTGCACTGCATATTACAATGACATACGCAAAGAAAAAATATTCATATTCTACTGTGTGCAAAGACTTTACTTGCTTTAGAAAAAAGCTGTGCTATCGCTTTAACAACTTAGCATTTATAGCCATTTACGAAACACACAAAGACAGTTCGTGGCATATACACTTGATATTGAAAAACTGCAAAGGAGTCAACAGAGAACTACTAGAAAAGCTATGGAAAAAAGGAAAAATATTTCTAAAAAAGTTCAATGTTAAAATTGCACCTTATTTTGGTAAAATCGACAGCATTGCTCACTATCCAGCTGGAGCAAGGCTCTACACCAAAAGTCGCAATGTTATACCTCCCATTGAGCAGAAAACAGATATACCAAGTTTTAAACGAAAAGTAGCTGAAATGGACTGTATATCTCAAGAGGGAAAGAGTCTTGTTGTTGAAGAAAACGGGAAAAAGAGAGTTGTTGTTAATAACTTTCTATTCCAAAAATACAGCAAAGGAAATGACAAAAAGAAACAAGATTAAGAAAAAGAAAGGAAGAAAAATTATGAAAGATTTAAATAAGATTAGTAAAAAAGAAGAAGAAAAATTATCAGAAAGAAGAGCTAAAATTTGGAAAATGGAAATCTATATGAGGAATTTAAGTGATGAAAGAATGAAAGAAAGTGAGGATTATTTGATAAGAAAAATGGACTTTTTACAAAAAAGGTCTAAAGTGTCTGTTGATATGTCTTCAGAAAAAGAATATTTCGTAAAGAAAAAAAGATATCTTATGATTTTGCGTAATAATCTTGCAGAAACGTGTGTGCTTATACAAAAAGGTAAATACAAAGAAATAATTAACAACGAAGACATTGATAAACTTTTAGATTTAATAGATAAAGTCAATTTTAAATTATCGCAAATAGAACTCCCATTAGAGAGTAAGTTTGATAATTTGTTATATGACAATAAATGTGCGAAAGATGATACAACACATTAAAACAAAAAACATTATTTTTAGGAGGTGATACTATGGAAAACAAAAACGAAGAAAACCAAGAAGAATTATATTCTTGTTACTCAAGTGAAGATGAACTTGTTATGACAGAAGAAATCAAGCAAGTACTTGATGAACAGTCAAAAGAAATCTGGAAAGAAATAGAGAAACAGTTAAGTGAAGAATTTGCAAAAGAACTTGTAAATTATATTCCAGAGATACTGAAAGGACTATCAAAGTAATGTAAAAATAAATTGCTTGAGTAGTGTATTTCACTTAATAGATATACTATTCAAGCAAAATTTCTAAAAAAGAAGGGAATTGGTTGTTATGAGCGAAGTGAATTTATTAGAGGGGCTTGAAAACATTGAAATCAGTGAAGAACAAGTCAATACATTAGCTTTCATTATATCAAGCAAAGCTATAAAAGAGTACATTGAAGAAAATGAAGAAGAGTTTGAAGATTGGTTAGCCGAAGTATATTTTATAGAACTTATCTTTGGAAAACCAGCTTAAAAAGGAGATAATGAAAAATGAAAAATTGTGTATTTTATGGTAGATTTTCTAGTAAAAAGCAAAACGAAACATCAACCGAGGCACAACTAATAGAGTGTAAAGCATTTGCAGAAAGAAATGGTTATAATATTATTGGGGAGTACATTGACGAAGGAATTAGTGGTAGGTCTGATGACAGACCACAATTCCAACAAATGATAGCTGATAGTGCTAATAAGACATTTGAGTTTGTTCTTGTATATTCCTTAGATAGATTTAGTAGGAGCAAGCTAAATAGCGTCAAATATAAGGCTATATTGATGACGAATGGAGTCAGAGTAATTTCAGCAAAAGAAAATATCACAGATGACCCTGCACGGAGTATTGATAGAAAGTGTCTTTGAAGGTATTGGGGAATATTACTCAAAAGAATTGGGAGTCAAAATTGCTAGAAATGGACGCCTTAATGCAGAACGTGGGCAGTTCAATCGGGCGGAACCCCACCTCTACGGATATACATTAGAAACGCAAGACTTTGGTAACTACAAGAAGAAAGTATTAGTCATAGATGAAAATACAGCACCGATTGTTAAAAAGATATTTGAAATGAGGGCAAACGATGTACCAGTTAAAGAGATTATAGATTTTCTAAACAAGAACGGCTATAAAAATGGAAGAAACAGAGAGTTCAACAAAAACTCTCTGCAACACCTATTCAAAAACAAGAAATACATAGGAATTAACACCTACGGAAAAGAAGAGTTTCCTAATGCAGTTCCCAAACTGATAGACGAAAATTTGTTTGCAAAGGTACAAAATGTTATAGAAAAGTACAAACACGCTCCGGGAATTAAAAAAGCCAGTAAACCCTATCTATTAAGTGGTAAGATATTCTGTGGCCACTGTAAAAGCCCAATGATAGGTGTGTCTGGGAACTCAAAATGTTCAACAACTTATAGATACTATCGTTGCAACAAGTCAAATGACAGAGGTTGCAAGAAGAAAGCAATACCTAAAGAGTACATAGAAAACATTGTTGTTAGAAAATGCAAAGCACTTTTGACTGACAAGAACATTGACAAAATAGCTAAAAAGATATACGATACTTGTCAGCAAGAAAACAACGCAAATATTGTTGTTAAGAATTTAGAGAAAAGAAAAAGACAAATCAAAAATAATATTGAAAATTTAATGGTAGCACTAGAAAGTGGAAAAATACAAAATATAGATATGATTAACAACAGAATTACACAAAATGAAGATGAACTTAAAGAAATACAAAATCAATATCTTGTAGAAATGGCTAAAATCTTCCGACTTTCTGAAAAAGAAATCAAATTTTTCTTGACACGTCTAAAAAATTGTAGTACTATAAATGATAGTTATAGAAAAGTGCTAGTTGACACGTTTGTTAACTCAATATATGTATATGACAATGAACTGATTTTAATCTATAACGTTGGAGACAAGTCAATCACAATAAACATTGACCTGTTGTCAGATATAGAAAGTAATTTAGTGACTGAACCTTTTACGTTTGTTAAACGGTTCGGTTCACCAAAACTTCCAAAAGAAGTTGAAAGTCAGGTGGAAAAATGCAAGACAAATATCAATTAACGAACCAAGAAAATATATTTTTAGCTAAAAAAATGTTAGTAAACAACATATACAGCAATGCTAGAATAGAAGGATGTAATGTCACATTTCCTGAAACAGAAACCATTTTAAATGGAGTGAATGTACCAAACCTAAAATTAGATGAGATACAATGTATTTTGAATTTAAGAGATGCTTGGAAATATGTAATAGCAACCATAGAAGAGGAATTTAATTTAGAATATATATGCCAAATAAATGAATTCGTAGCAAGAAATGAATCTTTGCAATGGGGAAAATTACGAACAGGAAAAGTATTGATATCAGGAACAGAATATGTACCAGATATACCAAAAGAACAAGAGGTAAAAACAAAACTAAATGAGATTCTAGCAATAGAAAATGTTACAACTAGAGCTATTAAATATATGCTTTATGGTATGAGAAATCAATTGTTTTGGGACGGAAATAAACGAACAAGTTTGATAAGTGCTAATAAAATTTTAATTCAAAATGGAAAAGGTATTTTAATGGTACAAGATAAATATTTAAAAGAATTTAGCCAATTATTAACACAATATTATGATACCAACCAAAGTGAAAAAATGGAAGAGTTTTTATACAATCATTGTATTTTTGGAATTGATGAATAGAAGATTTAAAAGGGAGTAGCTTTATATTACTAATCAACAGTCGCGATATAGTAGATATATCTGGTTAGTAAGCTATTTAAATATAGTAAGCGAGACTTTTAAAAGGAATACGAAAAGGTTTCCTTTTAAAAGTCTTTTGTTATGAATGTAGTTATAATATTTTTCAGTTTATTCTATTTTTTATTAGTAACTCCCAACTACATAATACACTGTAAATCAGATTTTTATAAACTTTATAAAAATTTGATAACAGTCTATAATTTGTAGTTCCCCCCGAATTCCTACTGTTAAAAAATAGAATAAACTGAAAGATAAATTAAAATTACAACATAAATGTTATAAAAATGTAAAAACTATTAAAAAAGGAGATGGTCTAAGTTGGAAAAGAACAAATGGTTCAACCAAGAAATCAGAGAAGTAGAATCAGAACTACAAACCAATCAAGAAAGAGGATTAAGCAAAGAAGAAGTCGAAAAAAGGCAGGAAGAATATGGACTGAATCAATTAAAGGCAGCCAAAAAGAAAACTTTATTACAAAGATTTGCTGACCAATTTAAAGACTTTTCTATAATTGTCTTAATCATAGCAGCCCTTGTATCAGGTGCTGTTGGTATTGCAGAAGGAGAAGGGATTACAGACACTATCATTATTTTAATTGTGGTGATAGTAAATGCTATCATTGGAGTTAGCCAAGAATCCAAAGCAGAAAAATCATTAGAGGCATTACAAAAATTAACTGACCATGCCTCTAAAGTAATCAGAAATGGAGAAATTGTAGTAATCCCAGCCAAAGAACTCGTACCAGGAGACATTGTCGTATTAGACACAGGAGATTATATTCCAGCCGATTTAAGAATTATGGAAGCAGTCAATCTAAAATCACAAGAAGCTTCTTTAACAGGGGAATCGGTACCAGTCGAAAAAAGTATTGAAAAAATTGATGGAGAGGAAATTGGAATTGGTGACAGAGTAAACATGTTATTTTCTTCTAGTTTAGTGACTTATGGTAGAGGAAAAGGAATCGTAGTAGAAACTGGTATGACAACTGAAGTGGGAAAAATTGCAGGAATGATAAACAATACCGAAAAACAAGAAACACCATTACAACAAAAACTAAATAAGTTAGGAAAAACCTTAGGAATTGCGGCATTAGCCATTTGTGTATTTATCTTTTTCATAGGATTAATCCAAGGAAAAGAACCAATTCATATGTTCATGACAGCAGTCAGCCTTGCAGTTGCAGCGATTCCAGAAGGATTAGTTGCCGTATCTACGATTGTTCTGGCAATTGGTGTGCAAAAGATGGTCAAGAAAAATGCGATTGTAAAAAGATTGCCAGCTGTTGAAACACTAGGAAGTGCGACTGTAATCTGTTCTGACAAAACAGGAACCTTAACACAAAATAAAATGACAGTAGAAAAAATATTTATTAACAGTCAAACAGAAGATTTAGAAAACATAAAAGATAGCAATGAAGATATTAAAAAATTAGTGTATGCCAATATGTTATGTAATGATACCAAAATAGCAAAAGATGGAACCTTAACAGGTGATCCAACTGAAACGGCCTTAGTAGACATGGCATTTCAATTGGATTTTGACCCTAGTATTTATGATAGAACCCCTCGTTTAAACGAAATTCCATTTGATTCAGATAGAAAATTAATGACAACAGTTAATGAACAAAATGGAAAATATATCGTTTATACCAAAGGTGGAGTAGACGAATTATTAAAAAGATGTCATTCTTATTTGCTAAATGGTGAAGTAAAGCAAGACTTAGAAAATTATGCTGTTACGATTCGAGAACATAACGAAGGAATGGCAAAAGAAGCCTTAAGAGTATTGGCTTGTGCCTATAAAGAAATTGACCATAAGCCAACCGATGAAGAAATGGAAAACATGGAAAAGGATTTAATCTTCGTTGGTATGGTAGGAATGATTGACCCACCAAGAGAAGAAGCCAAAGTAGCAGTAGAAAAATGTAAAACAGCAGGCATTAAAACCGTAATGATTACAGGAGACCACAAAATCACAGCAACAGCGATTGCGAAAAAATTAGGTATTTTAGAAAAAGAAGAAGAAGCTATTACAGGGTTAGAACTTGAAAAAATGTCAGATGAAGAATTAGAAAAGAAAGTAAGACAATTTTCTGTTTATGCTAGAGTATCGCCAGAACATAAAGTAAGAATTGTAAAAGCATGGCAAAGAAACGGAGAAATTGTTGCTATGACGGGGGATGGTGTTAATGATAGTCCAGCTTTAAAAACATCAGATATTGGTTGTGCCATGGGAATGGTAGGAACCGATGTCGCAAAAGAAGCAGCAGATGTCATTTTAACAGATGATAACTTTGCAACCATTGTTTCAGCAGTAGAGGAAGGAAGAAGAATTTACGATAATATTTTAAAAGTAATCCAATTTTTATTATCTAGTAATGTAGGAGAAATTGTGGTATTATTTTTAGCAACCTTGTGTACCCCTTTATTTGCTAATTGGTTTGGTATTACCGATATTTCTCGTTTAGAAATTTTGTTGCCAATCCATATTTTATGGATTAACCTAGTAACAGATTCGCTTCCAGCTTTAGCGTTAGCCTTTGACCCAGCCAACGCAGATATTATGAAACGAAAACCAGCCAAACCAGGAAAGGGCGTATTTACCAAAGGAATGACTTGGCGTGTGATTTATCAAGGAGCAATGATTGGACTTCTAACATTAGCTGCTTTTATGATTGGTTTAGCTACAACGACAAGTCCAATGGATGGATTGACTTTGGACGAATCTAAAATAGAAGTAGGTCAAACGATGGCATTTGTAACTCTTGCTTTATCAGAATTAGCTCATGTATTTAATGTAAGAGATAATAAAAAATCGTTGTTTCAAACAAAAGTGTTGAATAATACGAAATTGATTGGGGCAATCATTGCTTCAGCAGCTTTGATGATTGTGATTCTTGCAATACCTGCTTTGAGAACTATTTTTAGTGTACCATTGCTTCCAACACAGAATATCATAGAATTAGTAGCTTTGATTTTAGCTCCTATCGTAATTGTGGAATTGTTTAAATTGTTTCACATCAATACGGCAAAAGATGAATAAAATGTGCTATTAATTTTCATAAAAAATATATAAACTTTTAAGATAATAAAAGCAACCAATTGGTTGCTATTTTTTCCTATTTGTGCTAATATAATTCTATAAAAAGGAAAAACTAACAAGAAATAGATAATTAGGGAGGATAAACAAGTGAAAAATAAATTTTATGTAACAACACCCATTTATTACCCAAGTGGAAGATTTCATATAGGAACAGCCTATACCACCGTATTAGCAGACAGTATCAAGCAATACCACAAACTAAAAGGGGAAGATGCCTATATGCTAACAGGAACCGATGAACATGGACAAAAAATTGAGCAAAAAGCCAAAGAAGCCAACCAAACACCAAAAGAATACGTAGACGCAATGGCAAAAATGGCAAAAGAACTATGGGGCAAAATGGGAATCGAATACGATGATTATATCCAAACCACAGAAGAGAGACACGAGAAAATCGTACAAAAAATATTTGACCGATTTATGGAACAAGGAGATATCTATAAAGGAGAATATGAAGGGTGGTATTGTGTCCCTTGTGAAACCTTTTTTACCGAAACTCAACTAGTAGATGGAAAATGCCCAGACTGTGGCAGAGAAGTACAATTAATGAAAGAAGAATCTTACTTTTTTAACATGAAAAAATATGTGGACAGATTATTAAAATATTATGAAGAACATCCAGATTTTATTAGGCCAGAATACAGAAAAAATGAAGTAATTAATAATTTTATTAAACCAGGATTAGAAGATTTATGTGTTACCAGAACATCATTTGATTGGGGGATTAAAGTACCAAAAGACCCAAAACATGTTATTTATGTATGGTTAGATGCCTTGACAAATTATATTACAGCATTGGGATATTTATCAGAAGATGATACCTTATTCCAAAAATATTGGCCAGCCGATTTACAAATTGTAGGAAAAGATATTGCAAGATTTCATTTAATTTATTGGCCAATCTTTCTAATGGCATTAGACTTGCCATTACCAAAAACGATTTTAGTTCATAACTGGATTATGATGAAAGACGGAAAAATGTCAAAATCCAAAGGAAATGTTATCTATCCAGAAACATTAATTGAACGATATGGATTAGATAGTGTTCGATATTTCTTATTAAGAGAAATGCCAGTTTCACAAGATGGTATCTTTTCGCCAGAAGCTTTTGTCGAAAGATATAACTTTGACTTATGCAATGACTTAAGTAATCTCTTAAATAGAACGGTATCGATGGTCAACAAATATTTGGATGGAAACGTTCCTTCCTATTGTGGAACACCAAATGAGGTTGACAAAGTACTAGAAGAATATACATTAGCACAAATTGAAAAATTTGAGGAAAAATGGAATCAATATGAAATTGCTAATAGTATTCAAGAAATTTGGAATTTAGTAGCTAGAACAAACAAATATATTGATGAAACTATGCCGTGGGCTTTGGCAAAAGATGAACAAACAGAAAAATTAGCTTCTTGCATGTATCATCTAATTGAAAACTTGAGAAAGATTGCTATTTTGATTCAACCATTTATGAAAGAAACTGCTAATGACATTTTTCGACAAATTGGCATCCAAGAAGATACTATGAAAAATTGGGAAAATTTAAAGGAGTATAAAAAAATTCGAAATACGAAAGTAATGGAAAAAGGAGAACCTATTTTCATGAGATTAAAAGCAGAAGAAGAAATTGAATTTTTAAAAAATATTATGAAAAAATAGAAATATTCCCATTCAAAACAAGACCATATTAAACCAGAAATGACCAATTCTTTATAGAGAATTAGTCATTTATTTTCTGGTTAGTAAGGGGAAATTTCAATCCGCACTGCTGCTTCTGGGTGTCCGATAGGTTCGTGAGTTAGTCCAGCGAAATATCCTTTTCTTCTTAGCTCTTTCATTAAATCTGAATGACAAGGCTGAAAATTAAGGAAACAAACAAACTTAGAAGATTTAGTCGTTTTTGTGATACATACTAATATTTCATGTAAACACACTAACCTTTCGAGCTGACACGTTTGGGGAGCAGTTTTATAATCGTAATTGTGATTAGCAATTTCCCTTTCAAGTTTGCCTATCCAGTTAGACAGACAAATTTCATCTGTTATAGGATTGATTTTCCGAACTTCTTCTGCACACGGAATATTAAATGTTACTAAATTTTTGCCTTTCATCATGCGAATCCCTCCTAATTCTCACATGTAGCGAGTTTTTTGATACCTTAATTATACTATAAATTTACATAAAAAGCAAATTTATAACAATTCACAGTTAAATTACTGGATAAGAAAAGCGTCTCCTAAAAAATTTTCAAACAAGCTTTTCATCGATTTATTTTAGATAGCTGTGAGTAGTAACGAATCGTTACGAAAATTGTAACGATTCAGACGTTTTGTTTTTTGCCATAAAAGTTTCTATATTTTTTATTGGTAACTCCCAACTGCGAACAGTCTGTAATCTTATAACAGACTGTAATCTTGCTGGTCCCCCAAAATTGTTACATCATAAAAAATATAGAAACTTTCTAATTGGAATATATCACCTCTGAATAGTTACCGCAAATTTTATTTTTTTTACAAATTTACTACTAAAAAATCGAAAAATAGTGTATAATATAGAAAAATGAAATTAAAAGGGATGTAGAAAATGATAATAGATGGAAATCAGAATGGTAACATTTATATCGCAACAATAGATAACCAATTAACCAAAAAAGAAATCGTAATAACTGCTATGTTTATTTTATTATTTTTTATTTTAATTGGCTTAATTATGATAGCTAAAAATTCTATTGCTATCATAAAGCAATACAAAATTTACGAGCAATATGAAATGCAATTAGCTGTTTTACAAAAACAAGAAAAAGAGAAAGTCGCTAAAATAGAGAAGGAGAAGCAGGAAAAGATTCCAAAACTAACACAAGAGCGGAAGAAATAATATAGAAAATATATATCAATCTGAAATCAAACAAGCATTTTTAACCTTTGATGATGGACCATCTGTTGTAACTCCTACTATTTTGGATATACTTAAGCAAGAAAATATCAAAGCTACCTTTTTTGTACTAGGTGCTAGAGTGAATGCAATGCCAGCTATGGCTAAAAGAATTTATGAAGAAGGACATTATTTAGCCAATCATGGATACTCTCATACCTATTCAGCTATTTATTCTTCGCCACAAGCAGTATTAGATGAATTTAATCAATGTAATGATGCCGTAAAAAATGCAATTGGCGTTCCAGAATACCATTCCCATTTATTTCGTTTTCCAGGTGGACTGCCAGGAGGAAAATATGTAACTATCAAAAACCAAGCAAAGGAGTTATTAGCACAAAACGATATTGTACATATAGATTGGAATGCACTTTCTGGTGATGCTGAAACCACGCAACCAACAGTAGAATTTGAAATGGCGAGAATACAAGAAACAGTAGGAGACAAAAATAGTGTTGTTATTTTAATGCATGATGCAGAAACAAAAACAGCAACAGCAGAGGTATTACCACAAATAATTAATTGGCTTAGAGAAAAGGGGTATGAATTTAAAAATTTTTATGAAATCATAAAATGAAAGGGGAGAAGAACTTGTCTAATCAAATTGAACAAACAGAAAATATAGAAGAAAAATTAGAGTATCTAGGATTAAATTTAGGGAAGATACCAGCAGCTATTAAAAAATTTGAACCATTAGAATTTAGAATACCTAAATTTTATGATGAAAAACAATACAGACAATATCGTTATATTCCTATAAAAGATATACAAATTTTGTTATCACCAACCAATCGTTTAGATGAGATAGAAGAAAAATATAAAAAAGCTAGTCCTCTAATAGATTATTTAGATAGCAAAAAGGAAGAAAATATTTTAAAACATACTACTTTTTTAAATATGTTAAAACAGATACCATTAGAAGATATTAAAAAGGTGGAAGAAGAACAATCTTATTTAAAAGAAAAGATTCCTTTTAAAGTCAAATTTGAAGGAAACTATTTATGGCAAATTTATTATTCTGAAAATACAGATAAGTATTTTATGTTAGTACCAACCGAAGATTCTGACTATTCAACTTTTTTCTTTTTATTAAAAAAACAATTAGAAAAAAAGAAAGCAGGAAAAATTTTTGTTCCTATTAGAAATGTAGGTTATAGTAAAGAATTTCTTAACAAGTCGCAATTTGAAGATATTGAAAATTATTTATGGCTTTTTACAAAAGATTGGCCACTAATCTATGAAGTATATGATAAAAATGATAATTTAAGTGTACAAATAGTAGGAGAAACAGAAGTATATGAAAGAATAAAAAGTCCTTATAAAATTAAATTAGAAAGTAAAGAAGAAGCCAATCAATTTTATAAATTAATTAAGGCAATGTTTATTTTGCAAACTGAATTACCTCATTATTTTACTTTTAAGACAGATATTGGAAAGTCAGGTGAAATTAAATTTTGCATTGAGAATAGAAAGATAGAGTATGGTAGTATTATTCCTTGGATGAAAAAAGAATTTGAACTAGGAGAGAGTAGATGTCAGAAAGCAACTAAATTGATTGAGACAAATCAAAGAAAATTAGAAAATTTAAAAGCAGAAGTAGCAGCACAAGAAATTGAATACCTTGCTAAAGAAAAACAAATTTCTACTTTTTTAGAATGTAAGAAGTCGTTTTTTGGCAAATTCAAATATTATTTCAAATATAGTAAAAAGAAGAATAAAGGAGAAATAAAAGAAAAAATACAAGAGGAAAAAAATATAGTTTCGAAAAGAAGGAGAAAAAGTCCGAAAGAAGAAATTGAAAACCAAGAAGTTGCCACCAAAGAAAATTATACCATTGAAGAATTAGTGGATTTATATAGAGAATTTGAAAAACTAGAAAATAAACTAAAAAATATTATGTTAGATATTAATAGTTTAAAATTAAAGAAAAAAAATATGGATAAGAAAATCAAAAATGCAACTTTATTTATAGAGGAGATAGATAGCCATAAAAGAAGCATTTTTGAGTTTTGGAAATATAGCAATAAAGATGAAGTGGCAACATTACCAGAAGGAGAAGAAGAGGAAGTTAATATTATTAAGAAAATTACTAGGTTTTTTGATTATGAGGAAGATATTGAAAAATTTGGAAAGACAATGGATAAAATGCAAAGAGAACTTTTATCCAAACAGGAGACAGATAGTGTATATATTATTTCCACCAACCTTTTAGGCATCATTAATAAAATCAAGAACAATAATGTACTTCCTAAAGAGATAACAGCTAGTTTGAATGTTTTGAAAAAGGAAGCCATGGAAGAAAAGACATTGACGGAGAAAGATGAGTTTGATATTTTTGGAGGAATGATACAAGATTCTTCTAAAATATCAAAGATTAATAATCAAAGACATAGGGAACTTCCGAAAGATAAGTTTGCGATATTAGATATTAGTAAAACGACCAAGCAGATAGGTTACAAATTAGCTTTAGAAAAGGTAATAGACCATGTAAAAGCAGCCTTAAAAAAGGTGGTTATTTCTGAGGATTTGCCAGTATATAAAGTGATAGAAGATAGTTTGTTAGATGAAAAGGAAATGAATGTATTTGATATGAATCCTGAGGCAGAAATGAAAGAAGCAATAAAGCAAAAAAAATCAAAACTTAATTTTTACAAAATTCATTTAAAGCAAGGTTCAAATGCTATTAGTTTTACCAATTGTATTTTTTATGATAATCAGAATAAAACGTTGCCAATTGGACAAGATTTATCTACTAAAATTCTGGTTGATGTTACCAAATTAAATCTGGAGTTAAAGGAAAAAAGTTCTTTTAAAATCGTTGACTTTGAAGAAGAAAAGGAAGATTTTTCAGGCATTAAGATAAAAACGGTTACTGTTTTTGAATATGAAGGATAACGAAAAAAATCTCTTTTGCATATAATGGATTAAATTATAGGGCAAGGGAGGTTTTTATTTTGAAGAAGCGAAAAATTATATTAATAGGTATTATTATTTTAACCTTTATATTTTTTGCTAATATTAACATGACGTATGCTATAACACCTAGTTCAAACCCTCAATACCAAGGTGTTGATGTAAGTGATTGGCAAGGATATATAGATTATCGTCAAGTACGTGCTAGTGGAATTGAAGTAGTATATATTAAATCAAGTCAAGGTAGCAATATCAAAGACCCCTATTTTGATATTAATTATGAGAATGCCAAAGCAAATGGATTAAAAGTAGGATTTTATCATTTTCTAACAGCAACCAATACACGGAGAAGCAGAGCAACAAGCACAATTTTTTGCATCTGTGATAGCTGGTAAGCAACCAGATTGTAAATTAGTGATGGATTATGAAGTTTTCGGTGGAGTTGGCATAGAAGAATCAAATAACATAGCACAAGTTTTTTTAGAAAGTGTTAAAAGATTAACTAATAAAGAAGTAATTGTATATAGTGATTTATCAAATGCCAGAGATAGGTTTAATAGAAGTATTGCTGATAATTATGAGTTATGGCTTGCCTATTATGGTAATTATAATAATTTAGCAGAGGTAGAAACCAGTTGGGAAAGATGGATTGGTGTTCAATATACAGATAGGGGAAATGTGCCTGGAATCGCCGGAAATGTAGATAGAGATTTATATACAGAAAGTATATTCTTGTCAGATACGAGTGAAATTCCTAATACACCCAATCCAAATGATAGCATCAACACAGAAGGTGTTTTTTATACTGTACAACCAGGAGATACGTTATCCGAAATAGCTAGTCGATATGGAACAACAGTACAAGAATTAGTAAACATCAATCATTTGGCTAATCCAAACTTGATTTATCCAGGCGAGAATTTAAGAATAGCGACTAATTCAACAGTACATGGTTCTGAAACAAGAGGAACAGGAAGTATTACTTATACAGTACAAAGAGGAAATACCTTGTCACAAATAGCAAGTGCTTATGGCGTTACGGTAAACCATATCGTAGAAATGAATAATATACAAAATCCAAATCTAATTTATCCAGGTGAAAAATTGAGAATTACCGAAAGCACAAATGTTGCTTTGAAACCAGTGATACAGAATAATTATTATACAGTACAAATGGGAGATACGTTATCTGGAATTGCTAGAAGATTTGGCGTTAGTGTTCAGTATTTAGCTAATTTGAATGGAATTGACAACCCTAATTTGATTTATCCAGGTCAATTGATAAAAGTTTCATAAAGGGCTAGACAATAAAGAAAATATGTGCTAATATATACTAGTACATATTTTTTGTATTCTATGCCGGTGTGCTGGAATTGGTAGACGGGGCAGACTCAAAATCTGTTGTCAGCAATGGCGTGTGGGTTCGAGTCCCACCACCGGCACCAATGACGTATCTGTTCGAACTAAACCAGAACAGAGAGATACAAAAATCAATCAGAAAATAAAATCTGGTTGATTTTTTGTTGCGAAAAATATGCTATTTCAGTATGTGTTAATATATATTTGCCTCGCAGAGCCACCAAGTTTTGTAAGTATGACGAAACTCATAGGGGAGAACGCTTTAGTTAAGTACACTAAAATGTTCTCCCCATAAAATAGCTTGTTTAAGCTGATATTCTTTTATTTATCATTTTTTCAATTACCATTGTCATATCTTCAAGACTAACTGGAAAAGAAATGATACCAACACCTCTGTAATATATATCTATTTCTTGAACTTTTTTGCCATTTATCTTTTCTGCTTGATGAATTAATATCTTTTCTATTAGCTCATTTAAGATTTTTGGTGTTAGTTCAGTTATTTCTGTATATTTTTTAACATTAGATATAAATTGTGATAAATCAGTTGTTTTCTTTTCAGTATTGTTTATTTTCTTTGATAATTGTTCAATCTTTGCTTTTAATCCTTGTTGTTCCTTATCATAGTTGAATGATAAGTTTCTAAATCTTTCATCTGATATCTTTCCACATATATTATCTTCGTAAATGTGCATAAATAAGTTATCAATTTCAATTATTCGTTTCTTTGCTTGTTCAAGTTCTTTCTTGTTTTTAGAGATTTGTTTTAGCTCATCTTGCGAAGATTTTGCTAATTGTTCTTTTATAAATAAATCTTCAAAATTTTTCATATAAGAAACTACTTTT
>CAOKEO010000020.1 GCA_948467495.1 uncultured Clostridium sp. | reverse complement strand
AGCTTCTAGTGGAGTTTTTTTCTTAAACTTACATCGTTTAATTTCTTATTCATTTGTCTAACTATTTAATATTTAATTTCTACCTTTTAAATTTAAACCTAAAAGTTGCAATTCAATATCAATTTTATTTATTTCAAAATTTTCAAAACCATACTCTTTTAAATTACTTCTTGTTTTATTCGCCAATTCTCCTAATGTTTTTACATTATTTTGTTTTAATATATTTAATTTTTCTTCACTAATAAAATCAAATCTATCTATTGCTTGTTTATTATACTTTTCTTCCATCTTTCTTTCCCCTTTCATCAACTTCTTTTATGGCTATCATTAGTTCATTTGATTCTACTTTTCTTCTTGCATTCTGATATTCAAATTCTGTATTAGTAAAATAAACTTTATATTCTTTATTCTCAAAATAGTTCCTACTTATTCTCAATACTTCATCTATTTCATCTTCAGTAAGTCCTGCTTTTACTTTTAATTCGTAGTACGAATATCTTACATAATTTTCACATTCTTTTTCTTTTAAATTTATAAAATTTATTGCAAAAGCCTTTAATTCTTTTTCTGTCATTCTTATCACTTCCAAATTGATTTTTTCCTATTATATCATAACTTTGCTTAAATTTATCGGTTTTTTCAAAAAAATGTCAAAAAAAATAAAGGTACTAACCACTCGTTTGAGTAATTAGTACCTTATATATTATTTATTCTTTGTAAAGATTATATCTTTTATTTCATTTTCCTTTATTATTCTATGTTCAATAGTTGCACCATTATTTGGATTTACTATTTCAGCATAATAATCTCCATTTCGTGTATCCAAAATTGAAGCTTTATTTCCACTATATAGTTCTACTACATCAAATTTTTTTATCTTCATAATAATTTCCTTTCATATATTGTTATATAACATATTTCGATTTTTTTCAACTAATATTTTGGAGTGCCATATCCCATAACTTGAACATCATCAAGAGAATACATTCTTTCAGCACATTGATTATTGGTATTACCTTCAATAGTGTAAATTGTTCTATTTGTTATATCTGTTCTTGTTACTATCCCAACATGATCTGAACTGCCATCTTGATTACCATTTTCATCATACCAGTCAAAGAAAATTATATCCCCAATTATAGGATAATAGCTCTCTCCTCTATCATTCCATTGATTTTTATCTTTAAACCATGTTATACCATCATTACAAGCTGCAAATTTTGGAATAATACCTTTATCTATGTAACCACATTCATTAGCACACCATGATACATAACAAGCACACCAATGCACATGCTCTGTAAAACCATACCATTTCCAGAACTTATCTCCTCCCTCATTTCCAATTTGTGCTTTAGCTACTAATACAATTTGACTACTAGGCATTTGAGAATAATCATAATTCTCATCTCCTTCACTATTAAAAAGAACTGCTACAAATCCACCAATTAATATTATAATTAAAACAATAACAACAGCAACCCAACCACCTGCCATTATCAATGAAACGATTGCTTTTGTTGCAGCTATCATTGCTTTTATTGTTGTAATTGTTGCTTTTACTGTAGCTTGCATTCCTTTTATAGCAGTTTTAGTAGCTTGTTTTGCAATTTTTGCAGCTCTTTGCGACATTTTAATTGATTCTTGAGTTGCTTTTTTTGTATTTTTCAATACTTTTTCAGTAGTTTTTATTCCTTTTTTAGTTAGTCTAGTTGTTTCTTTTCCAGTTTTTATAGTATTTTTAGCACCATTTTTTATTGTTTTCTTTGTAGTATCTTTAGCAAGTTGTTCAGCTTTCTTATTTTTAATTTTAGATTTGAATTGAGCTATTTTTTCTTTACCTTTAATTATATTTTCTTTTGTTTCTTGTACTGATTTTTTTCCATAAGTATTAAATTTTTCTGCAC
Source organism: uncultured Clostridium sp. (assembly GCA_948467495.1). Lineage (GTDB taxonomy): Bacteria > Bacillota > Clostridia > TANB77 > CAG-508 > CAG-269. The sequence goes on along the minus strand of CAOKEO010000020.1, from coordinate 32,914 downwards.
CTTTTCTTGTAGAATAGTTAATACTGTCCTGTACTTTTATACTCGCAAAATTTTCTGGATTTTCATTTGCTTCTTGAGTGTATTCATTCATTTTTTCTTTTGCAGTTACAATATTATTTTTAAATTTTTGAGCTTGTACTACACTTTTATCTAATGTCTTAACTGCACCTCTTACTTTTGTTTTGATGTCTGCCATGTACTACACCTCCTTTGCTACTACAACAATTCGACCATTCTTTCTTGAATATTCACAAGTTGAAAGTGTTATCAATTTATCTCCATAATTTGCTGTTTTTTCTGTTTCATAAAATTGTAATTGTTTGCACATAGAAACATAATCATTAAAATCTTGACTATTTTTTGCATTGTTAAATGAATAATACTTAAAGCCATTATCACTATATACAACAGTCTTAAATGTTGCTATAACTTCATATACATGTTCAATGGTCAATTCATTTTCTAATGTATAAAACTTTATATACTTATGATCATTATAAAATGCTTTTTTCTTATATTTTTCTAGCTCTCCAAACATTGCATTATTCTTTATGTGATGTCCATAAATAACTAAATTATCACTATTTTTAATATCACAATACTTTGCTAAATATGGAGTTCCATAATAAGAGTAATTTTTATAAACATTTCTTCTTAAATAATAATCTTCATTTTGCATAACAGGATAATCAATATTTGTTCCATCTATCTTAATCCAGCCTACTAAATCATTATTTATCTTATATAATTCGCTTAAATTAATTATTTCTCTAATATCTTCTTTTTTATCTTCAGTGTTATTACTCACTATTTCTGTTGTAACTATGTCTTGAATATCTTCATATTGTTTATCTAAATTTCTATTTTCTAAAACTTGCTTAATAAAAAAATAACTACTAATAGCTAAAATAACTATTAGTAGTAAAATTCCTAAAATTATGAATATATTTTTTCTTTTTTTCATCTTATCCTTCTCCGAATTTAGTAGTCATTAATCTATATAATTCTGTATTTTTTGGATACTTATTAACAAATGGGACTAGAGAGCTACCAACTTTTAATAAGCCTTCTCCTGGTCCAACATTTGTTATATAACTCATCTGTAAATCAGATATATTCAATAATTTTGCAAGTTCTACTCTATCGGTACTCGCTTGATTAAGCATTACTATAAATTCAGAGTTTGCAAGCATTGTTCTTGCAGTATGACTTTGTAATAAATCCTCTACATTTTGTGTAATACCAGTACAGAAAGCACCATATTTTCTAACTCTTTTCCAAAGAGTAAAAAGAAAGTTTGCTGAATATTCATATTGGAAAAGCAAATATATTTCATCTATAAATATATAAGTGTTTTTTCCTTTACTTCTATTTGATGTAATTCTATTTAATATAGAATCTAATACTACAAGCATTCCAATAGGCAATAATTGTTTTCCTAAATCTAGTATATCGTAACAAATTAATCTATTATCAGTATCAACATTAGTATTTTTTGCAAATGTATTTAATGAACCATTTGTAAATAATTCTATTGCAAGAGCTATTTCTTTTGCTTCAGGTTCTTGTTGTCTTAATAAATCTTCTCTAAAGTCTTGTAAAGTTGGTGGTATGCCCTGATAATTTCCCTGTTGAAATACTCTATATACATTTGCAGTACATCTATCTATAATAGATTTTTGTTTCGGTCCAAGATTACCACTACCAATTAATTGCTCACATAAAGACAAAATAAACTCTGATTTTAGAATTACTGGATTTGCTCCATCTCCATATTCAGAGTTCATGTCCATTGCATTTATATGATTATCACTTGTAGATGATATTTTAATTACTTCTCCACCAAGTGCTTTAATAAGTGGTGAATATTCTCTCTCTGGATCTATAATTATTATATCAGCATCTTTATCTTTTAATATTATAGAACTTATTTCTTGTTTTCCTGTAAATGATTTACCACTTCCAGATACACCTAGAATAAATGAATTCCCATTTAAAAGTTGTTTCCTATCAGCAATAATCATATTCTTGCTTATTGTATTTTGACCATAAAAAATACCATTCTCGTGCCTAATTTCTTGCACTTTGAATGGCATAAATACTGCTAAACTTTCAGTAGTTAATGTTCTTAAAGCATCTATTTTTCTTGTTCCAAATGGTAAGACTGTGTTTAATCCGTCCATTTGTTGATATTTTAATATACCCAACTGACAAAGATTTTTTCTAGCAGTTTGCAGAACAGATTCTGTATCATTATTAAGCTGTTCTTTACTTTCAGCAGTTAATACAATAGTTAATACTGAAGAAAACATTCTTTGATCTCTAGTAGTTAAATCATCTAAAAACTCTTTAGATTCATTTCGTTGTTGCTCCATGTCGTAAGGTATTATGGCAGAAAAATTATTATTAGCATTTTGTTTTCTCTGCCAATTTGTAATATTAGTTTCAATGCCTAATCTTCTATTTTCTGCTTCACGAATTGCTTCATCCATTGGTATTGGAATAATATCTAATGATAACATCATATTTCTATTTAATTCAGTAAGTTCTGCAACCATACTATCTTTTATGAAACTAGCATATTCTTTTAAGAATAATACTCTACCATATCTCTCTCCTATTTTGAAAAAATCACTTTGAAATTCAACACTATCAGGACAAATAAAATCTTTAAAATCATGTCCTTTTTTCATAGTTTCGTGAATATCAAAGTGAAATGATGTTTCTTCTCCAGTTCTGTAAAAATCATGTGCTATTCTTAATCTTTCTTCAGCATCAAGTTCAACACACTTTGAACCTAATGTCCCAAAATGACTTATTAGATCTGCACCAGCTCTTGAAAAATAATTTCTTGCTTCTTCAATCGACTTTTTATATATAGATATAGTTATTATCTTTTCTTGGACAATTTCATTTGCTTTTTTTGTTTGTGATAATAACATTTGATTATATTCTTTTCTATATTTATCTAATTCATCATGTTCTTCTTTTAAAAGCATTGTTTTCTCAAAATCTAATTTATTTATCCTTCTATTATTTATAGTTATTTTTGTTGTTGCACCTGTGTCTAAAGCATTTAAGAGTTCTGAATAATCCAAAAACATAGATTCTTTATCTTCTCTTGATGCTACTGCATAGTTTATATCAACAAATTTAAAAGATTTGGAGTATTTATTATTTCCTACTAAAAATATTCCATCTTCCCAAATTGCTTTTACTGGAATAATGTCTTGTACTTTTTTGGGAACAACAAATTTTTCCTTATCTTGTTTAAATATTTTCGTTAGTGTTTTCATCTATCTTCTCCTTCCCTATTTTCAACTTTTTTTTTAATTTTTTATCTTTAATAACTTTTTCTTTTTTAGGTTTCCTAACATCTTTTAATTGAAGATTTTCAATATCTTCTTTGTAAATCTCATAATAAAAATTCGTAGATTTAAAGTATAATCTTTTTGGAGATAATATTTGAGATTTAATCCATGCCATTACAAATTTTTCAGCAGTCATACCGTTGTATTTAACGAAACCTAAAACTGCAAATGGTGCAGCTCCTAATATGCACATCCAGGATAAAGTTTCTATTCCAAAGAATGGTTTAAATGCAAAATATAAAATAACAGCTACAATACAAGCTAGTAAAGAAAAAATGAACTGTCGCATAGACAGTCCAAAAAATATACTTTCAGTAAATTCTCTAATATCTTTATTTATTTTTACTTCCATTATCTAGCCTCCTTATATTTATTTTTCTGTTTTCGTAATGCAGCTTGTTCTTGTTCAAGTTTATCTTTAACTTGACTAAAAACATCTTCATTAATAATTTTATATTTTTTAGGTTCTGCCTCATCTGTTTGCAATTCAACTAATCTATCAATCATTCTTTCTCTTAAATCTGGACTAATACTATTTAAAAATTCTCCGTAAGTTGTAATATCAGGTTCATATATGTCTTTACCTACTTTAAAGAATTTCAAATCTCTCATTTCAATTTTTCTGTTGTAATCTACAATAAAATCTGGTATATCTTCAAATCTTATAATAGCTTCATCAATACCATCATCAACATAGAATAATTCGGCTTTTGACTTAATTAATTCTTTAATTTCTTCTTCAGTATAAAACTCAAATTCAAAATCTTCTTTTGGTTCTTTTTCTTCAACTTTATCTGTAAAAGTATTTGCCAAATTTTCTCCATTTAAAGCTCTTTTAAAGTCTGTTTTTGCTTTTCCTATATCATTTGAATAATAATAACCATAACTCCAATCAATAGTGTTATCTTTAATCTCATAATTAAAAGCAATAATATATTCTTTTGTTCCATCATTAAATGTTCTTTCTACTAATGCAATAGGTTGTTCTTTTCTATAACCTAAATCCATTACAAACATTCCATTATTTAATGCTCTTTGTCTTTTATCTTCGTTCAAACTAAACACCTCCTATAATCCCATCATTTCTTTTACAATTCTATCTGACATTCGTACTGTTCCCACCAGAACTAGCATATTAAATATCAGTTCTCCAACATATTTCCAAACCATAGTTACTGCTTCTGCACCTGTGTCCACACTTGGACCAGAACTTGCAAAGACGGAGAATATAACACAAGAAAGAATTATAACTGCACCTTCTAAACAAACTCCTGCAAATGATTTTATAAAACTTTTACCTATTTGGTCGCTTGGTTGTCCTGCAAAAGATGACAATGGTATTGGAGATAATGCCATATACATATAAATTTTAAAAAACCTACCATATACTGTAAGTATTAAAATAAATGACAGTACAGTTATAAATAAACTACCTAACAAAGTTACAGCCCATAAAGGTATTTGTTCAAAAAATCCTAAATTATTTATTGCATCAACTATACTTCCAGGAAGTGATGTAGGACTATTTAAAAGAGAGGTTTTTGTCATTACTTGCATTGTTATCCCATAACCTATGCTTAATATTGCATTCATTATTTCTATTCCATGAGTAACTACAATTTTAGCAATAGCAAATCTTATAAAGAGTCGCAGGGCATGTTCTGGTTTCTTAACTTCAGTCAAAGAACCACAAGTTTTCATTACTCCTATAACAAAAAATAATACAAGTAATGCTAAACCTATTGCTTGCATTGCTCCATTTATATTCATAATCACTTTCCAGATAGAGCCACCTTTAAAATCCATAGGATGAGTTACAACTAATTCATATATTTCTGTTAATTTTCCATTCCAAGTATTTAAAGCATTTTCTAAATTACTTTGAATCCAACTCAATTTTGTTCCCTCCTTATTATCAAAATCAAATTAGACAGGTTTTTATCTTTTAATAGATAAAATTACCTGTCTAATCTTTAAATTAAATTTTAGCCACCTGTAATCAAGTTTAAGATTTCTTTAGCAAATGTTATAACAATACCACCTGCTAAAGTCATTATTCCATTGGCTCTTTGTGTTGGATCATGAGATTTTAAACTCATTCCTACTTGAACTATACCAAAGCCAAGAATTATCATACCAACAGCTCTAATTAATCCAAATATAAAATTAGATAAATTATTAACAACTGCTAATGGATCATCAGAAGCAAATACATTTACTTGTTGAAATATAGTTAATGCAGCTACATATCCTATTATAAATGCTCCCCTACTTAAAATTTTCTTTCCTAATTTTCCTCTTTTGTTTTCATTTTTAATTTCAATTTTATTTTTCATGTTCTTAAATTCCTTTCTTCAAATTTTAAATAAACATAATATTGGTTTTTAGGCACAAAAAAAGAGCCACAATAATCAAGCTCTAGCTCAATTATTGTAGCCCTTTTAGCAACCTACATTATAATTTATTTTTATAATAATTCTTTCAATTTATTTTCTGACATTTTTAAAATCTGCTCAAGTTTATCTTCTTCTAATGATTCTTCTTCTAAATTCTTGACAGCATCATCATATTCTTTTAATAAATCATTACTATACAAGAATGTAATATAATCATTTTCATTAGTTTTTCTAACAATTATGCTTAATGCCGCTTCAATTTCTTGAATTAAATTAAATTTTTTACTCATATTATTACCTCTTCTTTTGTATATTTTAATTGATTATACTATTAAAAAATGTCATAATACAAGACAAATAATTCGACATATTTCTACATTATAAATTGCTTTCCTTGATATATTCATCAATTTCTTCATTTGATAATAACTCATAATCATTATCTTGTAATTCTATATCAATAATATCTTTTGTACTTAAATCTATATCTTCAAGATTAAATGAAATACTTCCAATAGAATTTTCAGTTGTACCATGAATATAAGGTTTTCCATTTCCTATTGGAGTTTTATTAGCATTTGGATGTTCTTTTAAATTATATTTAAAATCTTTTACTGGTCTTTCGCCTCTAATAAATAGTAACGCATATTGATTATCTAACATTCTTACTTCATCTGGAGTCAATAACTCTCTGCCTGCCATTTGGTCATTTGTAGAATAACTGCCATGACTTCCATAAGAATGACCATAAGTATTTGTATCAATAGTTGCTTTTCCTAATAATTCGCTTACATATTTATGTGTACTTTGTTCATTACCACCTAAATATAAAAATTCATCACAATTTCCGTACTATACTTTCCCACTGCTTTTCGAACAATGCTTTTAATTGTGCCAGGTTTTGCAAAATAATAGAAACAGAAACTTCTCTGCTTCTCATTACAGATAAAATTTTATCAAAATCATCTGGTAAAGATACATTTGCAAATTCATCCATTACAAAATGAACATGCACAGGTAAACTTCCACCATATTTATAATCTGCTAAATAAAATAATTGCTGAAATAGTTGAGTATATAAAATACTTACTAAAAAATTAAATGAAGTGTCATTATCTGGTATAATAGCAAATAAAGCAACTTTTTTTTCGCCAAGTGATGGTAAATCTAGTTCATCTGTTGCAGTTAAACTTGCTAAACTATCCAAATTAAATTTTTCTAATCTACTAGCAAGAGTAACTTGTATTGATTTTAAAGTTTTTGCTGAACCTGAATGATATGCTCTATAATACTTTAATGCAATATGTTCTGGATTTTTCGTTTCTAACCTATTAAATAACATATCAAGTGGAGATATGTATTCGTCATCATCTTCTTTTACATCTCCTGCCCTTAATAATTCCATTACCATTACAAAATTTTGTTCTTCTTCAGGTGCTTCATATTTTAAGTAAAATATTAAAGCAAGTAACAACATACTAGCTGCAGTGTCCCAAAACGGATCATTACTTTGACTTCCTTTAGGTGTAGTAGATTTAAATAGGTTAGTTACCAATTTTTGAACATCATTATCTGTTTTGATATATACAAAAGGATTATAACAATGAGATTTTTCCATATTAATTAAATCTAATACTCTTATCTCATAACCTTTTTCTTCTAATAAATGTCCTGTATCTCTTACTATTTCTCCCTTTGGATCTAAAACAACATAAGAGCTATTTGCTTGTAAAACATTAGGTTTGCAATAGCTAAAAGTTTTACCTGCACCTGAACCGACCTACTACCAAAACATTTACATTTCTTCGATGCTTTTTTCCATTTAGTCCTAAAGCTACATTTTTAGTTAATAACTTATTCATATTTTCTTTTTGTCTATATTTCTTATTTAATGTTGCAGCACTGCCCCATTCTGCTGAACCATATTCTTCTTTTCTTCTGTAATTTTTTCGAGTAGATTCATAAACCATTATTCCTAAAAAATATATAATCAAAAAAATAAGAATAGTTCTAATACTATCCTCACAAAAATTTATTTTGAATATATTATTAAAAATAATTTCACTATTTTTTACTATTTCAATTAGTCCTCCACTTAAATATGGAGCAATCAATAGTGCTAACCATATTATAGGAATAATACCTACTACATAAATTATTTTACGAGTATTCTTATCATCTTGCACTTATATAACGCTCTCCCTTAAATTTTGATTTTTCTACTGGGGCATCAAATAATTTCATTAGTAAATCATCAATAATTTCAGTATCAATATCTTCTTTTATTTTCATATTTCTAAATTCATTAAGAGCATTAATAATCAATTTATAATCATATTTATCTAATTTTATTACTCTAGTTTCTTCCAATGTTTTCCCCCTATCTAGCATCTTTAACTTTAGGTGCTTTTTGTTTTTGTGTTGCAACTTCTTTCACATCCTTTTCTTGTGCTTTTTCTTTAATTGCCGCTTCTTTTCTAACCTCTTCTTTAATTTCTGCTAATTCTTTTCTAACAGATTTTTTCTTATTCAAAGGTTTAGATACCCCTTCGGTTTTGATTAATGTTTTTGAGGAATGCTCTGACTGAGGGTTTTTTACAGTCATTGCATAATTGAAATTTTCAGGTTGCACATTTTCTTTTTGAATAGGTTTTTGAGATAAAACTTCTTCAAGTAATTCTTCTTTAGATTTTTCTTGAACACCTTTATCTTTTGGATTTTGACTTTCTTTTCTTTCTTCAATAGCTTTTTGTACCACTGTTTGAACTTTAGCAGTATCTATTGTTGTTAATTTAAATCTTTCAACTATTCTATTTATTCTTGGTGCGTCTTCATCTCTTACCATTATATCTACTATGCCATCAAGATTTTTATTCTTTTTATCAATTAAAGCACTATAAAGTATTCCGTAACTATCTGCATTTTTTTGAAACATTTTTAAATCTTCCTTCTTTATTGAAAATATTTTTAATGCTTTTCCAGATTTAATCATATTGTTTAATTTTGTTTTGCCCTTTGTTTGTTTTTGATCTTTCATAATTGTATATAACATAGCAGCAATATTTTTAGCACCACTTCCAGTTAATTTTGCAATTACTTCAAAACCTTCTAAACTTAATCGTACTACTTGTTCAGCAGAATCTCCTGATACACTCATTATTTGTTTTTCTCCTTTCTTAATTTAGATTTTGATTTTTCATTTTCTTTGTTTTTCGCTTGTTCTTCTTGATAATCTAATTCATTAAGATTATCTTCTATCTTTGGTAATCTACTTTTAATATCTTTACATCTGCTTACCTCCTTCCTTAATTCATCTATTTGATTTGTGAGAGAAGAAATATTATTACAAATTTTTCTTCTCTCATTATCATCTTTAGTCAGTTTTCTTATTGCCCATAATCTTTCTCTATCACTACTTAATGTACTTATTTTAAATTGCGTTTCACTAATAAAATCTTGCAAGTCAGTTACTGTTTTTAATTTATATTTTGAAAGCAATTTTGCTTCTTCAGATAATTCATTCATCCTAGCAACATCTGCTCGAATAGATGTAGGTAATCTTTGTTGAGGAATATCTGGAAATACTTTCAACAAATAGCAATAGTGATAATATAAAGCAACAAATCCTTTTGCTTTGGCTCGTTTATGCCTTTTAGCAAAAGGATATTTTACTTTTCTATAATAATCTTCTATAAAAGGAACTCTTATAGCTTCCTCTTCAATAATTCTTTTTCTAATATTATCAATAGAATATTCTTCTCCGAATCTTCTTTCTATTCTAATATTTCTATTATAGTTATTATGTTTTATACTAATTTTATTAGCTCTAAATATAATTTCATAATCTAATTTTTTCATAAGATAAATAAAATCATCAAAAGAATATGCTTGTCTTATTGCTAAATCAATATCTCGTTTAGCATTTATTTCATAATTATTTGTATATTTAGATTTTTCATAAAAGTGTTCATAATTTATTTTTGTTTTTTTAGTTGGCTTTTCTTTTAAAACACTCAAACCATATTCCATACAAAGTTCATCAGAAATATGTCTTATTCTTGCATAGCTAGTATGAGTATCATAATATTTATAACCATCTTTAAATGAAACAGAATTAACCACAAAATGATTATGCAGACAATTTGTATTAAGATGTGTTGTAACTATAACTTGAAATCTATCCCCCCATATTTCATGTGCCAACTCTACACCAATTTTATGTGCAAGTTCTGGAGTAAGTTCTCCTTTTGGAAATGACTGATAAGCATGAAATGCTAATATCTTGTCTTGTTTGTTATAATACATTTTTACATCTTGCATTTCTTCATAAGCAGATTGTGGCTCACAATTTATTCCTGTTACAAAATATTCTTCTTCTGTTTTATCTGAATTTCTTGCATAGTCAATTACATCTCTTAAATCATCTACATACATTTCATAATTTTTTATTTCAATTTTTGTTTTATCTTTATTAGCTGCATAATCTATTACATGATCCATTCTCTTTATTACTTTCCAAATTTTTGTTGTTGCCAAATTACCACCTCCTACAAAAATTTGCTTTTTACTTGTCTTGAAAATTCTTGCCATTCATTGGCAAGTTCTTTATAGTATTCTTCATTTATATCGCTATTTTTATTTGCTCTATAAGCGATTTGATTAAGATTAACTCCTATTTTAGAAAGCTGATTCATAACTTGATAAAATTCATAACCAGGTTTTTCCTTAATCTCTTTTTCTAATATCAAATTTCTTATCACTTCTGATTTCGTCTTTTTAGATTTTAATGACATTTCTTCTAGCTTGTCATTTTCTATGTCATTTAATCTAATATGAAACTCTAAATTTCTTTCTCTCATGTTTCACTCCTTTCTAAAATGGGGATTGGGGCTTGCCCCATTGTATAGAATTTGAAGGCTCGATTTTTCGAGTCCCCAAATTCAGTGCTTGCTAGGACAATAAATCAACTTTTTATCTGCAAAACTCCCCCACTTTTTATTCTCTAACAAAATTGTTTTTTACTTTATAAGTTTTATAAACTTCAATTTGTTTTCTGTTTTTTAGTCCTAATTTATAGCATAAATAGTCATTTATATCTTTACCATAAGGAGCAGGTATATCGTATATATCGTACTTATTATTTAACCCTATAATGAATGCTTTTGTTGCATCTCTACCTGCTCTATCATTATCAAAATGTAATACTATTTGACTTATATTAGGATTATTTTGCAAAAAATTAAGTACCGTTATTGGTACTTTGCTCTGTTCTATTTTGTTTGCAGGTTGGTACACTCCTGCAAGTGCAATAAGATTTTGATTATGCCAATCATAACCTCTTATTTTTAATAATGTAGCATAAGAAAGTAAATCTATTGAACTTTCAAATAAATGAATTGAATCTCTATTTGTTTCTGATAACAGTCTAAAAGAATATTCTTTTGTGCTACCTTTGGCATCTTTCATTATTCTTTTTTCTCCAGTAGATCTACACCCTGCATATTTAATATTATGATTATTATCATAACCTATAAAAACAACATTGTTTGTTTTTGCTTCTTGATATAGCAACTTATTATCAATACAATAGTTTATTATTTCTTCATCAATACCACGATTTTTAAGATATTCTATTGCTATTCTATTATCCTTATTTCTAATAGGTATTACTATTGATTTAGATGTTTTATTTTCTACTTTAGGTCTTTGTTTTAATTCTATATTCTGATGATCAAGTATTATTTTAGCAGCTTCTTGTAATGAATATCCTTCTACTTTAATTAGATAATCAAGTGCTGTTTTTCCACCATCATTAGTAGAAAATCTATGCCATAAATTATTACTTATAATTAAACTATCATGCGTTTTTGTTGAATAAGTATCTTCTGTTATTTTTACTAATTCACTAGGATTAAAGTTCATTAAGTAAGTTAATAAATCCATTTCTTTTGCTTTTTTTAATAAAGTAGGTGGTATATAATTTTTCATTTTACCACCTACCTGTTTTGACTTTCTAATCGTTTTATTAGATTTCTTTTATATGTTTTTTCATATTCTTCTTTAGTATAATCTGCTCCATATTCTCCTGCTTCTTCATTTAAAATAGCATATTTAAGTCCATGTCTTGGTACATTTAATGTTCTATTGATTTTTACTTTTATAGAGTTTACTCCTGCTGAATATATATAATCTTTATACTCATCTAGTAATTCTTTCTCTGAATAAAATTCAATTACTTCATTAGAAAAAAGATATTTTATTTCTCCAACTGGAGTATTTTCTTTTTTATCAGATATAGAATAATCAAATTTTATATCCATATTGAACCTCCTTATCGTGAATCATTTTTTGTTCTAACTTTATCTTTTTTATAATCATCTGTAATGTAATTTATTGTTTTATCTACACTAAAATTAAGAGTTTCTCTTAAATTTCCGTCAAAACTTAACCAATCATCATAACATTGTTCTAATACATTACTACTCTTTAATAGTGCCTTTTTTTGTTCTTTTGATAAAGAACTATCGTAAGCAATACAATCAATTATTTCTTGTTTTACAGTTAATTCGTATGCTTTATCAATAGCATAATCTGCACCTAACTCTTTTACTTGTTGTTTAAATTCTTTAAGTTCTTGTTCAAGTTTTTGTATTAATATATCATTTTCCTCCATTTAATTTACACCTTCCTTTGCTTATAAAATAAAAAAGAGCAATGATTAAATTGCCCTTTACATACTAAATATTTAACATATCTTGTTCTTCAAAAAAGATATATGCTTCTTTTGCTCCTAGTTTAAAAACTTCTTTTATTTCTAAAGTTCTCATAGCTTCACTTATAGTTACAAGTTGATAGAATGCTTCTGTTTCTTTTTTTTCAAAATTCATTGGTTCTCCATCTTCTATAAAGTTTCTTATTCCAGGAAATTCTTCATAAATCTTGTTTCTTTTTGTTTTTAATTCTAAAAAATCTTCTCTATTATAAAGATTTTTTTTGATGCGTTTTCCTATAAGTTCGGAGAATAAATTGTTTGTATCATTCATAAAACTATCTAATACTTTATCCATTATTTAATCCCTCCAGACTTTGTTCTACTTCCTTTTTCACTTTTAATCCATCAGAAAAACCAATTTTATAAAATCTAGCATTCCAAAATTCAGCTAAATTTAACACATGATCAAACAAAAAGTCATCAATATCTTTCTCAACTGCTTCATAGTGTTCTCCTGGTACATAGTTTAAAACTTGTTTAACTCTATTTTCCATACTTCTAATTAGATTTTGATATTCTTTGGATTTTTTAATTACCTTATAAGATAATTCTTCATTTCTACTATTATACAATTTTTCTAATATTGAATTTTCCAATAAACCCTTCATTTTCATACTTTTCCCTCCTTTGATAATATTCTATATTTTTGTATCAAAAAGGACAAATGTATGAAAAAAACACCTATACTTTTGACAATAAAAAAGAGCAATATTATAAAAATATTACTCTTAAAATCTGTTATAGAAATTGTAATTTGTATGATAGACACAGGAATAGATACTCACTACCTATTCCTGTTATTATTTTATTCATTTTCTTTTAATGTATATTGACTTATGTCAGGTTCTGCAAATATTGAATCATCAACATTGTCAAATTCATATTCTCTTTCTGAACTAGTCGTATCTATAATTGATTTTACATATAAACCTGTATCCTTTTCTAAATATACTTCATTTTTGTATGTACCATTTAGAGACATTGTTGAAAAGAAATCATTTATAATATAACATTCTTTTTCATTATATTCAGTTTTCTTTATCTTTGCTGTTATACTTGCAAGAAATGTTTGCCAACTATTATCAGTTTGTAAATAATCAAAAATTTGAACACTCATTATACCATTTCCATTTAATTTAACCGTCTTTGAATTTGCAGTTTCAGTAAAAATATCGGTTCTTTCTCCATTATTATACATCGCTATTTTTGTTATATCTCCATTATTGTTTCTCTCCATAAAACATACTTGTTTATTATCTTTTTGATAATAATTCATTGTTACCACTATTCCATTACTCTCTGTTGCTACAGATTTTATATGATAATTTGTCCTTGATAAATATGGTTCTACATTTTGTTGTAATTTTTTTATTACCATAAAGTTTCTAATGGTGTGTATTAGTAATAATAAAATTACTAATAAGATTACTATTAAAAATATCTTTAAAACCTTTCTTATTTTTTTCTTTTCCATACAGATCACTCCTTTTCTTATGTGCAACCTAGCTATCATAAGTTCATACTAAACTCTTAGACCTTTGGCTTTGCGTCATAAACTTTCGTTTATTTTGCTCTTTTACAATATCTACCTATATTATAGCATATTGGGGTATTTTTCGCAAATTCAACCTCAACGACAACTTACTATTTGTCTGATAGACATTATATTACAAAATCATTTTTTTATCAACGCTCTGGAGTGTTTTTATTTGGAGATTTTTCTTGTTTTTCTTCTTGTTCATCTCCTAATAATTCTTTATCTTGTTCGTTTAGTTTTAATTCGATATTAAGTTCATCTAATCTTTTTTGTTTATCTTGTAATTCTGACTCTTGTGGAAATTCCTTTTCAACTTCAATTTTGGCATTTTCTAATTGATGTTTTACATTATCTAATCTATCTCTTTCTCCAGGAATATCTTTTTCAATATTCTCTAAACAATTATTTATTCTTGTTATATTTCCGTATACATCAGTACCTAAATCAAGTTTATAACTATATTTATTCTTTAATGTTAATTGAAAATTCTTGCTGAAGGAATCAAATGATAGTTTCATTCTAAATCCCCTATATTCTCCAACCTCTTTTTCTTCCATACTTTTTAAATTCTGACAACACTCTATTAGTTTCTTTCCTGCACTTTCTTTATCTGAAAATGTTTGATTATCAAATTTCATTGGAGAAAATCCATCTGCATTTGGTTTTGTATATTCTTGTAATTGTATTATATCTTCTTCCATTGCTGCAATTTTCTCATTAAGTCTTGTTATCTCTTGAGGAAAGTATTTTATAGTTTTATCTTGTAGATCATATTTCTGGCTTAAAAAGTTTTGTTTCAATAGTTTTAATTTTGCAACTTCACTATCTAAATTTGTTTTTTCAAGTATTTTAGAATTACCAGTAGCAAGTGCTTTAATTTCTCCATAAGATAATGCTTTTTCATCTATATCTTCCATTGTTCTCATAGGTGTTTTAGATGTCATTATTTGAGATATAAACTTTTGCTTTTGTTCTACTAATTGATATAAATAAGCATCAAAAGTACCCTCTGTTACATAAGAATATACATTTACTTTTTCATTCATATTTCCCTGTCTTATCATTCTACCATTTCTTTGAGTTAAATCACTTGGTCGCCAGGGACAATCTAAATGGTGTAAAGCTATTAATCTATCTTGAACATTAGTACCTGCACCCATTTTTTGAGTTGAACCAATTAAAATTCTAACATCTCCACTTCTTACTTTGCTAAATAACTCTTTCTTTTTAGCTTCACTATCTGCTTCATGTATATAAGCAATTTCTTCAGAAGAAATACCTTTTTCAATTAGCTTTTTCTTTAGCTCATTATAAACATCAGAAAAATCTTCTTGCTCGTAATTTTTATTATCTTTTGGTGTAGATAAATCACAAAATACTAATTGAGTTAATTTATTATCTTGTCCTTTTTCATAAATATCATAGATGTTATCAACGCAAGTTCTTACTTTACTTGTATCTGCATCTTCAAGAAGCGGATTAATTAATCTTTGATCTAGTGCTAATTTTCTTCCTTCATTAGTAATTTTAAGCATATTATCTATTGAAGCATCTACTTGCCCATTTCTTATTCTTTCAGCTCTTTCTCCTAGTTCTTGAACCATATCTTTTTGTATTTGACTAGGTTTTACAACTACATTATGATTTTCAACTTCTGGAGTTGGAAGATTTAATGTTTCAGCAGTTTGTATATCTGCTACCTCTTTAAATAAATTCATTAATTCTGGTAAATTATGAAACTTTGCAAATCTAGTTTTTGACCTATAACCAGTACCTTCTGGAGCAAGTTCTATTGCAGTAACTGTTTCTCCAAAAGTAGATGCCCAGTTATCGAAGTGTTCTAATCCCTGATTTCTTAATCCTTCATATTGTAAATAACGCTGCATTGTGTAAAGCTCAACCATACTATTTGACACAGGTGTTCCTGTTGCAAAAACAGTACCTTTACCATTTGTTATTTCATCAAGATATCTACATTTCATAAATAAATCAGAACTCTTTTGTGCTTCAGTTTGAGCAATACCTCCAACATTTCTCATTTTCGTATATAAGAAGAGGTTTTTATAGTTATGAGCTTCATCTACAAATAACTTATCAATTCCTAGTTCTTCAAAAGTAACAACATCATCTTTTCTATCTTGATTATTAAGTTTAGCTAGTTTATTTTCCAATACTTTCTTACTTTTCTCCAACTGTTTGATAGTAAAGTTTTCTCCTCTATCTCTTTTTGCCATATCAATACCTTTTAATATGTCAGAGATTTGTTGTTCTAATTGAGCTTTTTGTCTTTCTATACTCATTGGTATTTTTTCAAATTGAGAATGTCCTATAATGACAGCATCATATTCGCCTGTTGCAATTCTCGAACAGAACTTCTTTCTGTTTTTAGTTTCAAAGTCTTTTTTAGTAGCAACTAATATATTTGCACTAGGATATAGTTGCAAAAACTCTGAAGCAAATTGCTCTATAATATGATTAGGAACAACAAATAAAGACTTATTACATAGTCCAAGCCTTTTGCTTTCCATTGCACTAGCTACCATCTCAAATGTCTTACCTGCACCAACTTCGTGTGCTAATAAAACATTATTACCATATAAAACATGGGCTATTACATTCAATTGATGCTTCCTTAATTTTATTTCAGGATTCATACCTACAAAATTTAGATGTGAACCATCATATTCTCTAGGTCTTATTGAATTAAATCTATCATTATATAGTCTAGTTAACTTCTCTCTTCTTTCTGGATCATTCCATACCCAGTCTAAAAATGCTTGTTTTATACTATCTTGTTTAGCTTGTGCTATTGCAGTTTCTTTTTTGTTTAAAACCCTTTGTTTTCTGCCCTCATCATCTATAATGGTATCGAATATCTTAACATCCTTCAAATTTAAAGTTTGCTCTATAATTTTATATGCATTTATTCTACCAGTACCATAAGTTGAATATGCTTTAACATTGCTTCTATCAGAACTTTTATTATCTATGTACCACTCGGAAGTAAAATCATTATATTTTACTTTTATATCATATCGGTTATAACTTGGAGTATCTAATAGTTCAAACATAAATTGTCTTACAATATCTGTAGGTATCCAAATTGCACCTAACTTAATACCTATCTCACTTGCTGATAAATCTTTCGGGACAACTTCTTTTAGTCTTTCAACATTGATATTATATGAACTATCTTCTTTTGCAGCTTCTTCAGCCTCTTTTAATTTTTGTCTAACATTACCAGACAAATATTCATCTGCACTTACATACTTATCTTCATTTGGTATTTTAAATATTACATCATCTAAATCTTTTATAATATCTTCTTTTGATTTGTCTGTTAATTCTGACATATAGTCTAAATCAACTGTTGCTCTTTCGGATAAAGAGAGTATTAATGCTTCTTCAGATGTATCTACTTTATCTACTTGTTTATAGGCTTTTATTGTTCTTTTAGTAAATATGTCTGCTTTTCCAATAAAGTTTCCCTCTCCATCTAATTTTTCAAGTGAACACAATAAAAAATAACTGCTATCATTTGAGAAAGCAGTTGAGTTAGCTCTTGAATTTATTAATCCATATTCTTTTGTAAAGTTATCATATAAGTTGTTTAG
The DNA here is from genome assembly GCA_948467495.1 of uncultured Clostridium sp. Classification (GTDB taxonomy): domain Bacteria; phylum Bacillota; class Clostridia; order TANB77; family CAG-508; genus CAG-269. The sequence goes on along the minus strand of CAOKEO010000020.1, from coordinate 15,224 downwards.
CTTTGCTTGTGCTATATGTATTTCTTCATCAGAGTAATTTTCCATTTGAAAATCAATTAATTCTCTGACTTGTTCTCTTAATTTTATCATTCCTCTAATTCTATTTTCATTAGTTAATGGAATATCTTGAGGAAACATTTTACTATTTTCTCTAAAATATAGTTTTCCATCAACTAAAGTATATGAGAAATTTCTAACCGTAGGATCAGCAGGAATGCTTTTATCAGTATCTTCATATTCATTTTCTACTTGATAATCTTCAATTCTAGCATGAATATTTGTTATAGCATAATTTAATGATTCTTCTAATGTTTGATTTTCATAAGGCTTACAAGTTGAGTCAAAACCATATTGAGTAGATTTCATCTCCATATTACCTAAAACCATATCTGGATTATCTACGAAGTATTTATTCATAGAGATATTATTTTCATCTCTGTCTAAATATACCCAGTCTGGCATTATATCGGTAATATTTTCTCTTTTTTGTAAGAAAATAATATCAGATGTTACCTCTGTTCCTGCATTCTTTGTAAAAGTATTATTTGGTAGTCTTATCGCACCAATTAAATCAGCTCTTTGAGCTATATACTTTCTAACCTCTGGATTTTCTTTATCCATTGTACCTTTAGATGTTATAAAAGCAATAACTCCTCCAGGTCTTATCTTATCAAGTGTTTTAGCAAAGAAATAGTCATGTATCATAAACTTATTCTTATCATATCTTTTATCTGGAACTTTAAAATCTCCAAAAGGAACATTACCTATTGCAACATCATAAAAAGAATCTGGTAGATTAGCATTTTCATAACCAGTAACCTTTATATCTGCTTTTTGATATAATTGCTTTGCAATTCTTCCTGTAATACTATCTAATTCCACTCCATATAGTTTTGAATTTTGTAATGTTTCTGGCAGCATTCCAAAAAAGTTACCAATACCACATGATGGCTCTAATATATTAGCATCTTGTAAGCCCATATTTTCTAATGCAGTATAAATAGATTTTATAACTATCGGTGGAGTATAAAAAGATGTTAATGTAGAAGCTCTTGCCCCAGAATATTCTTCATCAGTAAGAATTTCTTTTAATTCTTTATATTCTTCACTCCAATTTGTCTTTGTTTCATCAAACACATCAGGAAGTCCTCCCCAACCGACATATTGAGATAATATTTTCTGTTCTTCTTTATTAGCAAGTCTATTTTCATCTTCTAATTTATTTAAAAGTTTTATTGCTTCAATATTTCTCAATACTTTTTGTCTAGGAGTTCCTTCGCCTAAATTATTATTATCTATATGAAAGTTAATTTTTTCTTGACTTTGGTAATATTCATCTCTGTTAAGTGGTTTTCCATTTTCTTCTCTTGCTTTAAATAAATCAATTACATTTTGTGCTTGTTTAATTCCTTCTTCATTAACAGCTTCATTATCTTTAAAATTAAGCTCATTTTTCTCATATAAAGATATTGCTTGTAACAAACTAATATTTCTTGTTACTGGATAATGTGTAGTTTCAAGCATTGTCATATCTAACAATACTAATGCATCTAAATTTTTATTTATAGCTTCAACTCTATATTTTCTATCACTTTCTAAATAAATAATTTGACCTATTTTGAATTCGATTTCTTCTGGTTCTTCTTTGGTTTCTTTTAGTTCGTTTACTGCATCTATTGTATTATTTATAATTACTTGCTCAACATCTTTTGCTATATCATCTAATTGTTGCCCACTTGTTATATAATCAATATCTTCTTGTGATATTTCTTCAAGATTATTATTAGCTAATTCTTCAAAACCAGTAAAATCTGCAAGTCTTTCTCTAATACTCATTAATGTTTCATTTTCTTCATTATCAGAGTATTCTAATAGTCCTCCATCTTGCTCAATTCCAAATTTATCATATATTGCATAATAATAACCTTCTTCATTAGTATGAAAATGAAAGTAATTTCCATCTTTTAATTTGTAATTTTTATCAATATTATTTATATCAAAAGTTTCTTCAGATGCTTTATCTTTTTGACCTCTTTCAAACATCCATTTCTGATTTTCATATTCATTCTTTTCCCATTCAAGATATTTATCTACTTCATCAATAGTTAAATATCTATCAGCCATTATTAATTCTTTAATTCTTTTTTCTACTTTTGCCCAACTTAATAGAATTTCTTTACTATCATCTTTATAACCATTTCTTAATGTTATTCCTTTAGAACTATAATCCATTCCTATACCAGAAAAGTCTTTTATAGATGATGTTCCACCAATACCATATTCTATTTTAAGAAATGTCATATTTTCACTTTCAGACATGCTTTGCATAAACTGTTTATATATTCTAAATTTACCATTTTCAAAATGACTACCTTCAGATAAAGCACTATCAATCATTTCTTGAGTAAAGCTAAAGACAGAGCTTTGCTCTGCCTCTAAATCATTAATAAGTTCTTTTTGTTGTTCTTCAGATATATTATTAGCAAATAAGTTTAGTTGTAAATTAGTTCCTGCATTACTATTTCTTGTGCTTGATTTCTGAAGTTGTTCATTAATCCAACCCATGTCATTTGATCCTGTGCTTTCAGTTGTTCGTTCACTTTGTTGTCTTTCGCTAGTTTCTTGACTATCTGTTCCACTCTTTGTAATGCTGTTTTCTCTATTTCCACTAGGTGTTGTGTTAATGTTCCTTTCATCATCAGTTCTGTATATAGACCTCTCTTGTTCTCTTTTATGTATTTCATTCTCATTCTTGCGAATGTCCCTAATTGTACTTTCTCCTGTTCTGGCATTATTAGGTCTGGTATTTGATAATCCCCCTCTTGGTGGTATGTTATTATTTCTTTCATTTTCATTACCCCTTTCAATTTTATTATCTTTAATTTCATGATACTCTTCATTATTATTTTTAACAAATGTATGAGATATATTTTTTTCAGATTTTTTTAAATCTAAAACAGTAGTATAAATTTCATGCAGCTCAACTTCTGCAATATCACTTGTTGCAATACCTAGTCTGGCTATTACTTCAGGTGTATTAAAATTTACTATATTTCTAAAATCTTCTATATCAAAATATTCTTTTGGATCAATGCCACATCTTTTTAATGCCATATATGAAATAGAATTTTTCATCATATTTTTAAAATATAACTCAAGATTCAATTCATCTAATTCTTCTAAATAGCTATTATTTACTATTGAATTAAAATCAGAGTAATAATCTTGAAAGTTATCTTCTACAAGATTTGTTACAGAATTTATAATAGCTTCAGCTAAATCGTTTTTATTATCTAATTCTCCAAATCTATTTTCAAGTGTTTCAATTATTTCATTTTCTGTTCCATTTTCTACTTGCCATATATAAACATTTCTACCATATTTATCATAAGTATCTGATATGTCAAAAATATGCCTTAATCCCTGTATCCCATTATCATTTGTAATTAATGCAATACCTTTAGAACCTTTTTTTATCCACCTATGTAATCTTTTATTCCAGGTATCTATATCAGTACAAACTGTTGCATCTGGTCTTTGTGCATATATTAATATTTGTTCATTAAATGAATATTTATAATTATTAGAAGCTGTATCAAGAAAACTTAACCAATTTTCAGGAGTATTTGTTATTTCATTTATTATATTATTTGATAATTCAGTTATCAACTGCATTTTATTAGCCATTGACTAAACCTCCTTATTTGCTTTTCTTTGAATAGTTTCCTCTCTTAAATCTTCAAAATAATCTTTACTTGGCATATAATTTACAAAATCCAATAATTGATTTAGTAAAAACTTAATTTCTATTGGAAATAAACTAATTATTGCTCTTTCTTCTGTATCTTGTTCTCTTTTATCTAATACTGAAGCAAATCTTACTAATTTTTCTTTTAGTTCAGTAGCTTTTTGACTTTTCTCTGTATCATTTCTTCTTTCGTTTAGAGATAATACTTCAAATAATTTGTTATACTCATTTTTATTTAAATATAATTTTGTAGGTTGTATTTTTTCTTTGTTATTGTTCATTTTCGTTTTCCTTCCTTTCTATTTTTAGATCTTCGTTAAAATAATCTAATGGATTTCCAGTTTTTATAAATTTTCTTAATAGTAAAATGTTCTGAAAATCTTCATCTATTATTATTTCTTCTAAATCTTCTAATTGTAATTTTGCAACATCTTTTGTATTGCTTTTTTTAATTTCTCTTAATTTATTATAAGTATCTAATCGTGAGTTCTTTTTTCTTTTAGGCACTTATTACACCTCCTAATACTAAAATCCTTTCTTAACTAGATATTTAGTACCTTCAATTTTTTTAAATCCATTTTTTAAATAAAAATCCATTAATTCTTTTTCTATTCTACTTTTTGCTTTGTTTTTATCGGAAATATTTTGAATTTTTCTATTACGATTAACAACTCTTGGTTGAGGCTGCAAGAATATTTTGGTTATAAACTCTCTTGAATAATAAAGTAATATTTCATGAAGTTCTTGTAATACAAAACTACCAATTCCATAACCTCTATATTTTCTTTTTATATAAATATCTCCAACATAAGCTATAAGATCTGTGTCATCACAAATATCCTTTCTAATTTCATAGCTTTCATCTGTGATTTCTTCAGCTAAATCCATTAAATCTCCTCCAACACAATCAAATATATCTAAAAAGTTGCACCTACCCCTAAATTCTTCTGGAGTTATAAAACATCCTGCAACAGCACCAACTTCTATATCTTTATCATTATCTAAATCGGTTAAATAAATATAAATTCTAAAACATGTTATGAATTGATTATGATAAGCCATATCATTTATGCATGAGCTAACATCTTCAGTTATATATCTTAATTGTGGTCTAATTATTTTTGTTTTAAAAGATAAACTATCTCCAAATTCTTTTCTTTTTAATCTATTAAAATCAATCATTTTCACAAATCCTTCCTTATAAGTAGAAAAGAGAGTTAGTTTACCCAACTCTCTAATCAATTTTATTTATTTTCTTTATTCTTTTTATAAAGTCTTAAAGCTAATACAGTAATACCTAAAATAGATAATAGCATTATTCCACCAATTAATTTCAAATGTGATGCATCTCCTGTATTTGGTGTTTCTATTGGAGCATTTTCAAATTCAAAATTATAGACATTTTCATTTTCTTCTAATTGTTTACCATCTACAAATACTCCATTATCATTAATTTCTACTTTTACAACTTTATCAGATTTTACATATCCATTTGGTGCAGTAATTTCTTTTATATAATATATGCCATATCTTAAATCATTAAATAAAGCTGTTCCTGTTTCTTGATCAGATTCAACTTCTTGTATTAATTCTTTACATTCAGCATCTTTATATATTCCAAATACAAATTTATCTTTTATAACTTCATTTGTTTTTGAATCTATTTTAGTAAGTCTAATATCTTTTAGTATTGGCATATCTTTCATTTCAACTCTTTGAGTTTCTTTATCTTCACTAACTGTAAATTCTATTTCCTCTGCTTGTTCATATCCATAAGGACAAGTGGTTTCTTTCAAAATATAAGTTTTATTTTCTTCAAGTCCTACTACTCTATGAGGTTCTTTTGTAGAAGTCCATTTGTCTATTGTTTCTCCTGTTTCTTTATCAATGACTTCTAATTCAGCACCTTCTAGTTCTTCTCCTGTAACTAAATCTGTTTTTATGATTTCAACTATTTTATCTACCATTACAACTTTTTGAGTTTCCTTATCTTCACTAACAGTAAATTGAATGTCAGTTGCTTTTACATATCCATCTATAACGATTTCTTCATGAAGATTATATGTTTCTCCCTCTATAAGTCCATTAACTTTATGTGGCTCATTAGTAGAAACCCATTTATCAACTATATTTTTTGTTTTTGTGTTTGTTACAACTAGAGTTGCTCCCTCAAGTTCATTTCCTGCAATGTCTTGCTTTGAAATTTCAACATTCTTATCTATCATTTCTACTTTTTGTACTTCTTTTTCTTCTGTTACTGTAAATTCAATATCATTAGAAATAACAAATCCATCTGGAGCATAATCTTCGTGTAATGTATAAGTTTGTCCTTCTGTTAGCCCTTTAATATTATGACTTTCTTTTGTTGATGTCCACTCATCTATTATATTACCATCTTTGTCTGTTACTTTAAGCTCAGCTCCTTCGATTTCATTTCCTGCAATATCTGATTTTGTCATAGTTACGATTTTATCTATCATAGTAACTTTTTGAACTTCTTTAGTATTTTCTACTTTAAATTGTATATCACTAGATCTAACATATCCGTCTGGTGCAATTTCTTCTTTTAATGTATATGTTTCTCCAACTTTTAAGCCCTCGATTTTATGAGTATTTTTTCCAGAAACCCAACTATCTATAACTTTTCCATCTTTATCTATAACAGTTAGTTTTGCTCCCTCTAGTTCATCATCTCCAGTTACAGATTTTTTAGAAAACTCAAATACAGTTGTATCATTAGTAATGTCTTTCTTTTCTTCATATACTTTTGTTGTTAAGTCTTTTTGTTCAAATTTTACTTCGTATTTTTTATTATTTAAAACTAAACCATCTAATGTTTTAGTTTCTTGTAGTTCATAAATTTCCATTGGTAATTCAGGTAATGTATAATTTCCATCCTTATCAAGATTAAATACTTTTACTACTTTTCCTTTTTCATAAATTATACTTCCATCAGCATAATCTATAATGTTTTCTTTAGCCCTTAAAGTAAATTCAATACCAGATAAATCAGATATATCTACTAATGATGTATCAACATCTTCTCTTATAGCAACACTTTTATCAACTATAAGTGTTCCAGTAGGTTGTTCATTTTCTACTGTTACTGTTATATAAGCATCCCAGTCTTTATCATATTCACAAGTTTTGTTAGCTCTATTAACATCAAAAACTATTTCTTCATCAAGTTGTAAGAATCCATCTGGAATTTTTACTTCATTTATTTTATAAGTTCCTGCTTCAAGTTTTGTTTCTGTATAAGCTACACCATTTTCGTCTGTTGTCCAAGTATCAAAACTCTCTCTACCTAGTTTACAACTAACCTTTTCCCATTGTTTGTTTTCATTATTTAATTTATATAATGAGAATGTTGTGTTTGAAAATATAACTGTCTTTCCTGTCTTTTTATCTTGTTTTACCATTTTAATGTAACTTTCAAATGGTGTATCATTTTCTACTAATTCTTTTATTACATCTGGGCTATTTTTATCTATTACTACTTTAAAAGGTTTTACTGGATTTACCCATATTGATGGACAATAAGTTTCTTGAACTGTGTATTCTCCATAAGCTAATAATCCACTTATTCCATGTCCTGTATTTTCTGTTTTAAATACTGAATATTCATCTTTGCTAAATTCGTTCAAATGTTTTAATGCCTCGTCAAAACTTCCATAATAATTTACATACTTTGTTAAAATAGCTGTAAATTCTGCCTGTGGTAAAATAGGTGCAGTATCATTTGTAATTGAAGAAACTTTAATTACCTCAAATTTTGCTTGTTCAACTTCATTTGTAAAAGTATCTTCTGCTTTTATAACTCTTGTGTGCATGTCTTTATATTGTAATGTTATATTGTGTGTTTGATTATCTGTTAAATATCCCTCTGGTACTTTTGTTTCTTTAGCATAGTAACTACCCATTGGTAATCCTTTTAAACTGTTTCCTTCAGTAGTTAGGTTAGCAGTTTTACTTCCTGTTGAAACATTTATTTTTGCAATTCCATTTGCATTAAAAATAAATGTTGCTATTTTTTCATCTTTTGCAAAATATTTTACTGTTTTAGCAACATTCCAAATATCATTTTTAGCATATAGTGTATATTCTGTTCCCTCAATAGTTGCATCTCCATGATGTGATGTTCCATCAGCTCTATTTTGGTTTCCTGTTTCTTTATCTGTTTTTATTAGTTTTAATTCTCCAGTTGGTTCATCATTTTTAAAGTTAACTTCTGCAGTTTCGTTTGCCTTTACAGTAACTTCTTTTACTTCTGTATCAAGTAAATAACCACTTGGTACAGAAAGTTCTTTTATATAATAAGTTGCTGGAGCTAATCTTTGGAAATGAATTTGTCCATTACTATCACTTGTTCCTGTTCTTAATTGTTGAGTACAGTTCTTATCTTTATAAAGACCAAAAGTACAACCTGCTAAAGTATCTCCATTTGTATTTGTTTTAATTAAAAGAGTATTTCCATATTCTACTTCCACACTAATACTAAATGCACTTGGATCAACATAGTTTGAAAACATTAAGTTTTGAACTGAACCACTTGAAAATTGTATATAAATATAATTTGACATTGTATTACTATCATAATTTGCTCCATTAGGCATAAGTTGGTATAGTCCATATTCTCTTGAATTAAATGTTGCATTATCTGAAGTACAATTACTTGGAACAGTTATATTTAATTCATTACTTCCTTGATCGTGATGAAAAGTTATTCCATTTACATTTTGAGTAAAAGTTTTATATGATGCTAATCTTCCAGATGTATCAGTTACAGCAGTATTTTGTCCTAAAGCTACTTTGCTTGTTATTCCATTAAATGAAACATTACCATGATATTGATTATAATATGCCTCTGTTTGTGCTAACCAATTAGCATAATGTCCTGAAGACATATAATTACCATTCCAACTATCTCTACTAGGATTTACTCCTAGAGTTTCCCAAACATATTGTTGAGTACAACACATTGCTCTTATTGCCTCTGGGCTTGATGGAATACCAGTTCCATAATTCATTGTATAACCGAAATATATCATTTCAGCAATTCTCTCGTATTGAGGTAAATTATTTTTATATTGCACTATAAAATCTCCATTATAGGTATATTCACTACCATCTGGAGATTTTACTCCCCATTGAGTACAAAATACTAAATAAGTTTGTCCATCATAATTAGCATAATGTAATTCATGTCCATAATTTGCTAAACTTCCATCAATTACACCAAATTGAGCATTTGAGTTAATATCTGTTATGAAAGCAGCAAATGTTTGAATTGGCAAAGATGTTAGTAAAATCAAAGCTAAACATATCATTGCCATAATTTTCTTTGTTTTAGTTTTCATTTTTATCAATTCCTTTCTTTTTCAACTAAAAAAAGCCTTAACTTTAGTTTTAAACTATCGTTAAAGCTTTCTATATCTCTTTATTTAATTATTTTTATTGTATTGCCCAGAAATAGTAAAGTCCACAGCTACATTGACTTATTTTGTGTTGATCAGATGTCCACCCTTTTGTATAATTTATAAATGCTTGATTTGCTTCATCCCAACTAGAATAGTATCCATGTTCATTTGCTCTATCTCCTGCAACATGATGACTTCCACCTGCTACGCACCAATACTCTAAATCACTTTCAGTTATTGTTTTTGTAACTTGTTGTGGTGGTTGTTCTTCCTTCTTTGGTGTTTCAACAACACTTTCTTTTTTTGGTTCTTGTTTAGGTGTTGTTTCTTGTGTAGTAGTTTTAGTTACTGTTTCAGTTTTTTTAGTAGTTTTATTATTTTGAGAATTAGTTGTTTTTGGTATTTCTTTTGGAATATCTTGTACTATTGGTTCTTGTGCAATTTCTTTTGGTTCTTCATTCTGAATTATGTTATTATCACTTTGTTCTTGTTCTACACCTAATTGTTCATTCTCGTTAATTGTATTCTGATCTTCCATCACTACTTCCTGGTTTGAAACAGTATTTAGATTTTCCATTTCTTTAGTTTTATTAAAATAATTTGATTTCACTCCAGAAACCATTGCAATAATTAAGCTTAAAGTTACTAGTGTTAATTTGAATTTCATATCAATCACTCTCCTTATGCTTATATTATAAAAACTAAAAGCAGAAAATGGAAATGTATGAATTAAATCATAATACATCATCTCCTTTATCGTGTATTTATATATTTAATATAATATATTTCTCTTTTTAGCTAGTATAATAGCTAGTAATATTAAGGGGTTTGTAAGGGGGAATTTAGTAAAAGATGTCCCCACTATTTTTATCTTGCCATTTCTTTATTTCTTTGCCTTTTTATATAATCTTCAACGCATTTAACAATAAAATCTTCAACTTGTCCTTTTTGTTTAATTGATTCTGGTATTAGTTTACTTATTCTTTCTGTGGGGATTTTAGTGTACTCTCGTTGATTTGGTTTTTGTTTAGCTAATAATGCTTCCACCTTATCTAAAGTTAATGTCCCCTCCTGTACCATTTTCTTTAACATTACAGCTTGAGCAACACTTGGGGATATATCATCATATTCTATGGTATTTAAAATTACATATTGATAATCTTCTGGTAAATATGAAATATCTACTGCTGGTCTAAAAGCAATTCTTTTTTCATCTACAAGTTTTAGCAGTTCTGGTATTAGATAAGTAAGCCTTATATATCTAAACACTTGTGTAGCACTTTCTCCATTTTCTTTTCCTATTTTTTCATCTGTTCTTAACTTCGTTTCCATTGGCAACGAAGTGTCATTTACTTCTAAATCGGTTCGTTTACCTTGATGTTTTAGTGCTTCATATTTCATTTTATATGCAAATGCTTTTTCTGAAGGTAGTATTTCTTGTCTTTGATTAATATTTGTATCAACCATTAAAATTGTAGCTTCATCATCTGTTAATTCTTTTTTTATACAAGGCATCTTATTTTTATGTGCTTTTATAAAAGCTAATTTTCTTCTGTGTCCTGCAACCATTTCAAACCTTCCATTTTCTTTAGGTCTAATAATAGCTGGAGGGATAAATCCATTATTATTTATACTCTTCACTATATTATCCATAAGTTCATCATCATTTACCGAAAAAGGATGATTTGGAAAATCGTCAATAAGTTCTATCGAAACATCTTCAATATAATCTTTATTTTTATCATCTCTTTGCTTTTGCGTTGTAAATAACTCATCTAAACCTGGCAATTTCATTTTTGGTTCTTGTTCTTTCATCTGCAATTACCTCCTTCGCAAAGTTTTTATAAGCAATAGCAACTGGACTATTCTTATCATAAGTAAATATACTTTTACCTGTTGAAGTTGATTTCGCAGTATTGATTGCTTTTGGAATTTCCGTTTCATAAACTTTGGCTATATTACCATAGTTTTCTTCTAATGCTCTTTTTACATCTTTTGATAAGTTAGTTCTTTTATCAATTAAAGTTAATAAAATTCCACCAACTTTTAAATTAGGATTTATATTTTGATGTATCCTCGAAATATTATTTAATAATTGTCCAACACCTCTAGCTGCTAAAAACTCTCCTTGTACTGGAACTATTACTTTATCACTACAAGCAAGAGCATTTATAGTCAACATTCCTAGACTTGGGCTACAATCAATTATTATATAATCATAATTATCTTTAAAAGATGAAATTGAATCTGACATTTTATATTCTCTGTCTTTAGTATCAACTAATGTAAATTCTATTGCAGACAAATCTAAATGTGATGGAATAAAATCAACTCCTTCATCATGATGTAATATTGTTTCATCAATTCCTAAATCACTATTACATATAGAACAAGCCATTAAAGTTGCTAAACTATTATAAACTTTATCTTCATTGTAATAACCTAAACATGTTGTTAGGTTTCCTTGTGGATCTGCATCAATAAGCAAAACTTTTTTGTTTTCATGTACTAATGCAACTCCTAAATTAAGTGCAGTAGTTGTTTTACCAACTCCACCTTTTTGATTAACTATTGAAATAACTTTACACTGCGACATTGTTCTGTACCTCCATTTCAAATAGTTTATCTTTTATGGCATATTGATAAGTCAGCCATATAACTTTTGTTTTAATATCTCTTAATTGATTTTTATTAACATTCAAAATTTCCATTATTTCTTCATTATCTAAATTCTTAAAATACTTTAATACAATAAACCTATAATAAATAGGTCTTTCATAAGTCTTTAGTATATTAAAGAAAGAAGATAGAAATTCATTCCAATGTTTATATCTGTTTATTACTCTATCTTCATCTAATTTAATAATAATATCTTCAAATGAATTAGAAGATTGATTTATTCCTTTCAGCCATGCTCTTGTACTTCCATTCATTCTGTCCATTATTGTTTCTCTTCTATTTTCTATTAACTTGTTGATTTTTTTATAGTTATAAAACATAAAAGAAATTTCTTTACTAGCACTTTTTGGATAGAGTAATTCTGCAACATTAGTATCCATTGCAATTCTCCCTTCCAACAAAAAAAGAGCTAATTGTATTTAAAACAACTAGCTCTATCTTGCATCTCTATTCTTTTTAATTTTCTTTTCTTGTTCTTGTCTGACTTTTGCATGAATTTCCATTGCTTTTTCGCCATCAAACTCTTTGTCTATTGTAACTTTTCCTCTTTCGATAAATTCCTTTGATAATATAAATTTACCTGTATCGAGGAAATTGTATCTATTGTTATTATCTTTTCCCATATACATTGCAGTTACAGGAATATTCTCATCTCCTAATATTGGAATATTTATAGTTATGTATTGACCTTTCTCAAGTGTTTCCAGATAATTTATTGCTTCTTGTTCTTTCATTATACTTTATTTCTTTCCAAAATATAACTCATAAAAATCTTCAAATTCTTCATCAAGTAGTTCTATAAAATAATTATCTGGTTCATCATAAGAAATTATATCAATCCACTTTTCAAGATAATCTATAATTTCATATATTCCAACTAGGTTTTTTTTATCTTCTTTAATAGCTTCTAACACTTCAATTAGATTAGGGAAATCATCTTTCATGATTTCTAGTAATTCTTCATTTCTGCAAAGTTCTTCTATAAAATCAATAAATTGAATTATAAATTCCCTTCTTCTCTTTTCCATTAGAAAAGATATATCTTCACAATTAGTTATGAAATTCATATATTTATGTCTTGTATTAAATAAATCAGCATAATATTTCTTTACATATTCAACATTTCCAATAGCATCATTTAATTTGGCTATATTATCAATAATTGTTTGAAATGCAATAGAAACTGCATCATATTCTTGTCCTAATCTAATCTTAAAATGTTCATCATTAGTAATTGTTTGAATTTTATGTTCTAATTTTTTTATATTCATTTTGAAATCCTTTCTTTTTGAAGGCATAAAAAAATTAGCATAAAAATGCTAATCAAGACTTAATCTATTTATTTAAGGATTTATAAATGTACCAGACTTTAATCAAAAGGGTGGTACAAAAAATAGCCCCGTATCAAAGTTTTGTGCAAATAGGAGTAGGATCAAAAATAGAACCATGTGATATGGTCCTATCTTCATAAATCTTGCTATTCCTTCAATAAAGCTTGTTTCAGCTTATTATTTTGACAACAAACTATACTACTTTTTAATAAAATTGCCTTAAATTCGATTCTGAAGCTTCATTATTTTTGATTATTCCTGGTTGGATTTTTTTTCATTATTGTAACCTTATAATTTTAAAAAAAATTATATAACCTTAGATTATTTTATCAAAAATTCCTATATCCCTATATTTCAGCATTTTGCTTGATTTTATAGACAACAAACTATATGCCTAATTTTTAAAAACAGCTTAAAATCGATTCTCGTGCGTCGCTTTTTTAGCCATTTTTCAGCACTTTTAATAAATGCCTAAAAATCAGTATTTTTACTAAAATTATATTATAAAGATTAGATTTCATAAAATATACATCAAATTTAAAACATATAACTTGTTAAATAAATTATTAAAATGTCTTAAAATTGATTTTGAAGCTTCATAATATGAAATTATATTATGGAATTAGTAATCTAAATTTATATAAAGTATTTATAAAATTGTAATGCAAATTTTTATTTACAAACACTTATAACAAATGTTCGTTTTTAAAAAATACATATATAAAATTAACTTTACGCAAAATTTTAAAATTTAAAACCTAATTATAAAAATTCTTATAATTTTAAATTTAAAGTTTTATTTTTATTTTTTCTTTTTTAGATATTCTATTTTAAGAATTTTTCTTCATATCTAGTTTTTACTTAAAAAATTTATTTTAAAATTTCTGTTTTTCCTAAAATAGCCTATTCCCCTATTCCCTACTCATTTTGCTATATTTATAAAAAATTATTTATATAACTTTTAAGTTTTTATTTGGTTTATTTTCGCCAAAATCTTTAATTAATAATTTACCTAAACTGCTTAAATTATTAAGATTATTAGCTTTTGTATCTACTTGTTCAGCTTGTGATGCTAATACTTGTTCATAAGTATATTTTAGCATTGCTATCTTTTCTTGTTTTAATTCATTTGATGCATCAGTACCATTAAGCATATATTCAAGATTATAGCCATATAATTCTAAAGCTCTTAAAATTATTTCTACTTGTCCATCTAATAGATTTAATTCTACAGAATGAATGTTATTTGCATCAAATTTTTTATCATAATCTATCATTATATGTTAGCTCCTTTACTATAAATTAAGCACAAAATGCTTCTGCATTTGCCATTTTAAATTGAGATAAAGGATGATCTAACATTGCATCCATAACTTCTTGGTCATGAAGATGTGTATATATTTCTGTTGTATCAATTTGAACATGACCTAATAGTTCTTGAATTGTTCTAATATCTACACCATTTCTATATAATAATGTAGCACAAGTATGTCGCAAGGTATGAACACAATAATCTTCATCATCAATTTTAGCTTGTTTATAAGCTCGTTTAGCAATTTTCTCAATAGATGTAGAACTCATTTTTAAGCCATATCTACTTATAAATAGGGTTTTTGTTTTAGGATTTAATTTATCTCTTACTTTTAAATATTCATCTAAAGCCTTTCTAGTAATATCATTTATATAGCCTGTTCTTTCTTTATTACCTTTACCAATTATAGAAAACTTGTTATTTTTTAAATCTAAATCATCAATAGATAGATTTTTTAATTCTGATAAACGAAGTCCACTATTAAGAAAGAGATGTAATACTGCATTATCTCGTATTTCTATTTCATCTGTACTATTAGCATATACCTCTATCATTTTTTTGGCTTCATCTAATGATAAGTAGTTAGGTAATTTCTTTTCTATTTTTCTTTCAGAATTTATCTTTTTAAATGGTTCAGTAAATATAGTATGTTTTATAGTAAATAGATAATCAAAGAAAGTCTGAATCGGTTATACTAAATTAGACAGAAAAGATAAGGACATGTTAAAATAAAA
>CAOKEO010000019.1 GCA_948467495.1 uncultured Clostridium sp. | reverse complement strand
TTGCATTTTGTGGTGTTTGTGTCAAAATATAGCCATGAATTGATTTTGCATTTGTCGTGTATCGATCAAATACTTTCCCCTGAATGTTAATGCTATCTGCAAGTTTCTCGCCCTTTGTATCGATGTAATTTACTACCACACTGGTATCTTTTAGTCTATAGATGTAATTTACAGTAACAGATGAATTCGTAATTTTACCTCTTGCATTATTAGGAATAGCAATCAATTCATAATTTTTAATTATCTTTTCACTGGTTGAATAATCTTCACCAATAAAATAACGATTGCTGCTACTTTCAGCTAATTTATTGCCTCGCTCATCTACATAATTTACAGTTACAGGATAATAAATATCTGTTTGCACTGTATTAGAGTATAATATTTCAGTACCATTAAAATTTGAAATTGATTGATTGGTTATTTTTCTGGTTGAAGTATTTCCTTTTGTACTGGCATTAATTTTCATTGATAATGTTTGTCCTTGATAATGAATGCTGTTCAAATAATTTGTGCTAAAGTTAAACATTACCTTTTTGGTATTTTTATCGTATCTCAGAGTTCCCGCAGAAGTTGTAATATTTGTACCGTTTTCATCCAAAACATTTGCTGAGACATATTCTAAATCTTCTTCTAATATATCAGTCAACTGTAATGATTTTAACTTAAAATTATCATCATGAGCCTTAGGTAAAGTTTGTTCTATCCTATATTCAATATCAGTATTAGATGTTGCTTCTTTTTTAGAAACAGTTTTAGCTGGATTTTCTGGAAGTGCTGCTGTCAACGGCACAAAGTTAAGATAATAACCACAACTCCATAGACCTCCTAATACCATCATATTTAGACGAATACTATCTCTGTTTTTATATTGATAACAAACGGCATTTCCCTCTAAACTTCCAGATGATGTTCCATAATAGACATCTTGATAGGTAGTATTTGATATTGTATATGATGGACTATATCTTATATTCGTGTTTTCATATAAATAAACATTTGATGCATTTCCATAACTATTGCTCGCTTCACTATGTACTATGTTACCACTTTGATCTATACTTCCATCTTCTGAATACAACGTTAAATAAGCATTATCAAGATGTATTGGTGTATTTGAATTATGTTCGTAAAAAGTTATGGTCAAATTATAACTTGAAAATCCTATTTGAAACCACTCATTAATACTATTTTGCTGTTCAAATTTTCCATATGCAGTCCAGTACAGACATTTTGTATCATATCTTGTCGTACCTGTTTCTTCTGCTGAAAATAAATCAGTATATGTTAATTTCATATCAATCGATTTTCCCTTAAGCGTTCCGCAATTTTTAAACAAGGCTGTTACTGTACAATCCAGCTTTTCATTAAAACCGCACTCAAATACTACATTGGTATTTCTTACCCCTCTAAGATTACCTGGTGTAAGACTAGAATTGCTTACTCTATATGGTACATTACCATTTACCGTAACTTGCGGTAATGATGTAATATTCATTTCTAAATCATCCAGGATAGATTTCTCAAATAGTGTTTGTGCATTAATTATGTTTGCCCTATTAGTCGAAGCAAATACTTGTAGCGACATGGTTGTTTGGATTAGCAATAGGGATAAAAAGATTAAAATTAATATCAGTTTCCTTACTTTCACAATCATTTACTTCCTTCTTTTTTCTTGATATTAAAAATATATTTATCTCTATTTATATGTTACTACATATATATTTTTTTTCAATCCCTATTTATTTTGCTTATTTCTTCATAGCTTATACATGCTTACGGAAATTGATTTTGCGGTTTTTATTTCAGTCTGTTTATTTTTAATTTACAGTATTATTACAACAAGTATCCATAATTTCATACAAAAATAATGCTAGTCAAAAAGAATTCGACATCATTTCTTCCCTAGCATAATTTTTATTTCCTTATTAATTTTCCCTCTTGTTACTTTTAATGTTACTTCATCATTTGGCTTTTTGGTATAAATAAACTGTCTTAAATCATTCATTGTGTTAAGAGGTGTATTATCTATACTTGTAATCACATCTCCCTCTTTTAACTCTGTACCATCTGCTGGTCCATTCATAGTAATTTGAGCCACATAAATTCCCCTTTCAAAATTAACATTGCTATTAGCATTTAAGTAGGGAATCACTTCTTTATCATAAGCATATATGCCAATCGTAGCCTCTTCAAAACCTCCCGTATTTTTAAAACTATCAATAATAGGTTTAATAATATTAACAGGAACAGCAAAACCAATTCCTTCTGCTGATGAAATTTTAACCGTATTAATTCCTAATACATCTCCATTTGGATAAATCAAAGGACCACCACTATTACCAGGATTAATTGTTGCATCTGTTTGAATTAGATTTGTCATATAAGAAGACTTAGCTTCCTCCTCTATTTTAATCGTTCTATTTTTAGCACTAATAATGCCAGAAGTCACAGTTCTTCTAAACTCAAAACCAATCGGATTTCCAATAGCATACACCGTCTCTCCTACTCGAATTTGATTAGAATCTGCCCATGTTACATACTCTAAATTCTTAGCATTTATCTTGGTTATCGATAAGTCTAAATCTGAATCACTCCACACTACTGTTCCTTCATAATTACTTCCATTTTCTAATGTAATATAACATTTGCTATATTTCTTTCCCGTAACGTGTTCATTACTCAAAATATAGCCATCTTGTGTCACAATCATTCCTGTCCCTAATCCTAATTCACTTTCTGTACTTTTGGATAAAATACTATTGCCAGCATTTTTTAATTTTGAAATTCCAACTACTTTTCTAGTAGTTTCTTCAATTACATCTGCCACAGATTGGCTATTTTCCTCTACACTTTCCACAGTTTGTTTCTCATATGTGGATTGTGTTTTAGTTGCTTCATAATTTGAGGGATTTACTTCAATATTTTTATATGTATTATATAAATAAAATACAAATATCCACACCATTATTGTCACAATAGTTGTTATTATTATTTTATTTGAATTCTTCCTTCTTCTTTTCAACTTTTTCACCTCGAAAATCAGATTTTATTTCAATGTATTTATAGTGTATCCAAAAGTTCCTTTTTTAAACGTTCTGTTTTTCTTTTGTCTTATCTGAATTTCTTACTGTTTCTTTTTATTAGCATCTTGCTAAAATTCATTCTATTTTTTATGATACCTATTCATAGTAATACATTTTAATTAGAAAGTTTGTATTTTTTTATGATGTAACAATTCGGGGGGACCAGCAAGATTACAGTCTGTTAAAACTTACAGACTGTTTGCAGCTGGGAGTTACGAATAAAAAATATACAAACTTTATTTCCAAAAAAACAAGACGTCAGATTAGTTATTTTTTATGATGTAACAATTGACAAAAACTATTGACATTTTAAAGTCAAAAACTATATAATTTGACTAAAGAAATAAGAAACGGAGCATACCCAAAAGGAGCAGAAATGGAAAAAAAAATATATGAACTAACCAATCCACAAAAATCAATTTGGATGACAGAGCAATTTTACGACAATACCAATATTAATAATATTGTTGGTTATTTAAAAATTGAAAAAAATGCTGACTTAAAAGCTTTAGAAAAAGCTGTTAATTACTTATTTATGAAAAATGAATCTTTTAAAACTAAAATATTACTAGAAGATTCTAATCCCAAGCAATACTTTGACGATTTTGTTTACGAAAACATTGAAATAATTGACCTAAAAGACGAAACTCAATTATTAGAATTTGAAGCTTCTTTTCCTATGCAACAAGTAAAAGTTTTGGACAATTTTCTATTTTTAACAAAATTATTAAGATTTCCAGATGGCACAGGAATTTTTGTAATAACTGCTCATCACCTAATTGCTGATGCTTGGACAATGTCTTTAGTTCTTCAAGAAATTCATCAAAATTATCTAGACATTTTGGAAGGAAAAGAAATAGACTTAACCCCTAATCCTTCTTATCTTGAATTTATTAAATCCCAAAATCAATATATGGAAAGTAATAAATTTGAAAAAGACAAAGAATTCTGGCAAACGCAATTTGAAACTTTACCCAATGTCGTTTCCTTTAAAAACAACAGAAAAGTATCCATTCAAGCAGATCGAAAAATATATACTTTTGACAAATCTTTAGTCAATCAAATAACTGAATTTTGCCAAAAAAACAATATCTCTGATTATATTTTTTTATTAAGTATCTTTTCCATTTACTTAAAAAATATTTTTAATTGTGATAATTTTATAATCGGAAATCCTGTTTTGAATCGATCTAACTATAAAGAAAAACATATGACAGGTATGTTTGTTTCCATCATGCCCTTTCTTGTAGACTTTCCAAAATCTAGTTCTTTTGTAGATTGGTGTCATTCTATGGCAAATAAACAAAAACAAATGTATCGCCATCTACGTTTT
Source organism: uncultured Clostridium sp. (assembly GCA_948467495.1). Taxonomy (GTDB): domain Bacteria; phylum Bacillota; class Clostridia; order TANB77; family CAG-508; genus CAG-269. The sequence continues at coordinate 30,422 of CAOKEO010000019.1, read as the reverse complement.
CCTTATCATGAAATTTTGGACTTTGTAAGAAAAACACATGACTTCTCAGATAGTTTATATGATATTGTATTTTCCTATCAAAATGCAACTATCCCATCTTTTTGTAAGTGGTTACATAATCGTTCACAAGCAGAGTCCTTGCAAATACATATCAAAAATATTGCAGAAGAAAAAAACAATTTGTCCATTCATTATGACTTTTTAACTGACATCTTTTTAGCAGAAGAAATTGATCTTCTACATCAACGTATTTTGGGTCTTATTCGTCAAGTATTAAAACAGCCAAATCAGGAAATAAAAGACTTAGAGATTATCTCTGATTCTGAAAAAAAGTTATTATTAAAAACATTTAATGACACCAAAGTAAAATACCATAAATTTTCTAACATCGTAAAAGAATTTGAAAAAATAGTCCAACAATATCCTCAAAATATTGCCGTAACAGATAAAAATATTTCCTATACATACCAAGAATTAAATGAAAAAGCCAATTTTCTTGCCCAAAAAATAATAGACCAAAAAAAGAAAACAGATGTAATTGCTTTTTCTCTCAATCGTTCTGTCGATATGGTAGTTACTATTTTAGGTATTCTAAAATCTGGTCATACCTATATGCCAATTGACCCTGAATATCCCATAGAACGAATTGAATTTATGCTAGAAAACAGTCAAACAGAGCTGCTAATCACAAACCAAAAATTTTCTGCTAAAATAAAATACCAAGGAACCTGTATCTATTATGAAGATATGGATTTTGACAAAAAAGTAAAAAACCTGAATCTTACCATTCCAAATGATAAACCTTGTTATATCATGTACACCTCTGGTTCTACTGGTATCCCAAAAGCAGTAACCATACAGCATTATAATGTTTTAAACTTTGTAAAAAGTATGCAAGAACGCTTACATTACACCCCTTCTTCTGACAATAAAGTATTATCTGTTACAACCGTGTGTTTTGACATCTTTGTTTTTGAATTATTTCCTACTTTACTATCTGGTTTGACACTTGTTATAGCAGATGAATTAGAAAGTAGAAGTCCAAAATTGTTAAGCAATATAATTCAAAAACATAAAATAACCAAAATTTTAACAACTCCTTCCAGAATAGAATTATTACTCTCTGATAGTTCTTATCTAAAATCTTTATCTACTATAAAAGAATTTGTATTAGGAGGAGAGCCGCTTCCCATTACTTTGTTACATAAATTACAAGAACATACCCAAGCAAAAATCTTCAACCTATATGGCCCCACTGAAACTACCGTTTACTCTACTTTTAAAGAGGTAACTCATAGTAGCCATATAACCATTGGAAAACCTATTAATAATACACAAATTTACATTTTGAATGAAAATCAGCATCTACAACCGATTGGTTTAATTGGAGAAATCTGTATTGGTGGAGACGGTGTTGGCTGTGGCTACTATCATAATCCTGAAAAAACGAAATCTACTTTTGTTACCAATCCTTATGGTAAGGATATTTTATACAAAACTGGAGATTTAGGCTATTGGCAATCAGATGGTGAACTCATATGTTTAGGACGAAAAGATTATCAAGTAAAAATACGTGGTTACCGTGTAGAATTAGATGACATTAGCAATCATATTTTAGGTTTTGAAGGAATTGATAAATGTGTTGTGATTGATAGAACAGATACCAATGGAAAAAAATATTTATGTGCTTATATCGTTTGTCAACAAAAAATAGACATACCACAATTAAAAAAATACTTAGTAGATATTTTGCCACATTATATGATTCCAAGCTACTTTGTAACCATAGATAAAATTCCACTCACTTTAAACCATAAAGTAGACCGTAAATCTTTACCAGAGCCAAATATAAAAGAAGTTACTATTACCACCAAATATGTAAAACCTTCTACCAAAATAGAAAAAGACTTATGTTCTATTTTTAAAACTTGTTTATCCGTCTCTAGAATAGGAATTGAAAATGATATCTTTGACTACCACATAGACTCGCTTGATATCATACGAATACAAACAAAAATGTTAGAGTATAATTACAAATTAAATACACAAGATTTTTATCAAGGAAGAACCATTCAAAATTTGGCACAATTAATTGAAAACAAAAATAAGCAAAAAACAAATGATATGGATATTTCTTACTTAGCTAATGTAAATCATAGTTTCAAACAATATCCTAGTATCATGCAATTTGAAAAAAAGCATTACACAAACATCCTTCTATTAGGCTGTACTGGTTACTTAGGAATACATTTGCTAAGAGAACTTTTAACCAATAGTAATAGTCATATTACCTGTATTGTCCGAAATAAAAATGATGAGGATGCTACCAAGAGGCTTTCTCAACTATATCGTTTCTATTTCAATAAAAAACTTCCTTTAGATAGAATCGAAATTATAGAATCTGATATTACCAAACCGCGCTTTGGTTTATTAGTAAGTGAATATAAGAAAATAGCCCAAACAATTGATTTAGCTGTCAACACCGCTGCTAATGTAAAATATTATGGAGATTATGAATCTTTCAGAAAAATCAATGTAGGAGTCGTACAAAACTTAATTGACCTTTGTCTTAACTATCATTTAGCTTTCATCCATGTTTCAACTCTTGGTGTTTCTGGAAATTACTTAGTCAATCATCAAAAAAACTACAACACTTTTGATGAAAACAACTTTTATATTGGTCAACAATATGACGAAAATGTTTATATTCAAACAAAATTTGAAGCTGAAAAACTAATCTACGAAAAAACACTAGAAGGTCTAAATGCTTGTATTATGCGAGTTGGAAACTTAACTAGTCGATACGAAGATGGCGGCTTCCAGCAAAATTTTGAAGAAAATGCCTTTTATAATATTTTAATGATGATTTTAAAATATCATATTTTGCCCAATACCATGGTAAATGAATTCCTAGAATTCACACCTGTCGACTTTTGTGCAAAAGCCATCTTTCAATTAATTTCTAATGTACAAACTACGCATTATGTATTTCATTTATTTAACGAAAATTACATTCGCGTTTCTGACTTATTAGGAATATTTGAATCTCTTGGTTTTTTCACCGAAATACTTTCTGGCAATGATTTTAAGCAAAAAATTGTTACTTTATCTAATCAAAATCCAGAAGAAAATATCTTAAAAGGAATTGTAAATGATTTAGATGATACATTAGGTTTATCTTTTAATGCTACTGTTAATCAAAAAAACTTAAACACAAATTCCTGCCTAGAAAAACTAAATTTTGAATGGCCTGAAATTACACCTGAATATATTCAAAAAATTATTGACTATTTACGTAAGAAAAAATATTTATGATAGAGTTACTAAGGAGGTTCTACTGTGAAAAAAATATTAGAAAAATATAAAATTCAGTTAAAATTATTATTAGCCCTTACCATAGGGCTAATTGTATTGACTGTTATTTACTACTTTTTAATTCCTGCAATTTTAAATTACCCAAAAGGAACTTATGCCACAAATTTTCAAGTAGAAGTAGAAAACACCAATTACCTATCACAAGTTTTATCCATTGCTTCTGCTATTTTTGCTATTTTTGCCATTGTTACCTTTTGGAAAACTAGGTTTTTAAACCAATATAGCGACTTACTAAAAAACCCTAACCATTATTCTATTCAAGAAATTAATTATGTAAGAAATAAATTATTTACAACCCCTTATTCCATCCTTATCTTAAACATTGTCATTCCTAGTATTGCTCTCACTGTTATTCATGCCTGTACGATTCACCAATTTAGTATTACCACTCTCAAACTGTTTATTCTAGTGGTTTCTTTAATGACTTTATTTGTAACCTCTATTTTTATTTACACTTGCAATGTATTCAAAAAAATACTAATAAAACTTCCTTATGACGATGTAACAGGATTACAAAAATCCACGTTAAAGAAAAGGCTTTTCTTTAATATTTTTCCTCTTATCCTCATTTCTGTGTTATTCACTTCTCTATTGGGATATTCTATGGTTTCTATCAAAACAGGAAATTCTATTTTTGAAACTTATCGTAACAGTTTATTCTATTTTAAAGAATATAATGAATTTTCTAGTTTTTCTGATTTATTAGAAAAGTCTCATACTTTAAACTTATTAAACAAAAATGACTTTTTATTTATTAAAACTGCTGATAATCATTATATCAATAGCCAAGGAGAAGAAATTCAACTAAGTACTTTTTTCAACAAATATCTAAACGAATTATCGCCAACTCATAATGGAAGAGTCTATGAATATTATGGAATTGATTGTCAAGGAGCTACCATTGATATCACAATTGATAATACCACTTATACCATTGGAATTTATTTTTCTATTTTATCAGTTGAAGTACTATTCTATTTTTCTTTATCATTTCTTATTTTAGTACTCATTAATGTGATTTTATTGTTGCTATTTGCTAGGTCATTATCCAATGACATTAACATTATATCTAACAGTTTCATGGACATGACAAAAGATACAGACAATAGTGTTATGCAGCCCCTTGCACTTACTTCTAATGACGAATTTGGAAAGCTCATCATTTCTTACAATAAAATACAAAAATTAACCAAGCATAATATCGACCAACTTCATGAAAATCAAGAAACACTAATGGAAAAGGAACGTTTAGCTTCTCTAGGACAATTAATTGGAGGAATTGCCCATAACCTAAAAACCCCTATCATGTCCATTTCTGGGGCAGCTGAAGGACTAACAGATTTAGTAAAAGAATATGATAATTCCATTGATGACCCAGAAGTAAATCATGAAGATCATCATGAAATTGCAAAAGATATGGCAACTTGGATTGATAAAATAAAAGTACATACAGAATATATGTCAGATGTTATTAGTGCTGTAAAAGGGCAAGCTGTGACCCTTGCTAATGAAAAAGAAATATCTTTTACTATTGAAGAACTATTAAAAAGAGTAGACATTTTGATGAAACACGAACTTAAAAATGCACTCATTTATCTAAATATTTCTATGAAAACAGATGAAAGTGCTCTCATTCATGGTGATGTCAACAGTTTAGTGCAAGTCATCAATAACATGATTTCTAATTCTATTCAGGCTTATGCAGGAAAACCAGAACAAAACATCGATTTAATTGTTGAAAAACATAACCATAATTTAATCATTTCTATCAAAGATTATGGTTCTGGTATGCCAAAAGCTATAAAAAACAAATTATTTAAAGAAATGATTACAACAAAAGGAAAAAATGGTACTGGACTTGGGCTATATATGTCATATTCTACTATTCGAGCTCATTTTAATGGCAATATTACAGTAGAATCAGAAGAAGGAAAAGGTACTACTTTTCACATTATTTTACCTTTCTAATATAATCACGTATCTTTTAAATTAATAAAAAAAATGAATAGAAATCGTTTGTTTTCTAGTAACTATTCAGCTGTTTTGTTTTTTGCCATAAAAGTTTCTATATTTTTTATGATGTAACAATTCGGGAGGACCAGCAAGATTACAGTCTGTTATAAGATTACAGACTGTTCGCAGCTGGGAGTTACAAATAAAAAATATAGAAACTTTCTAATTGGAATATATCACCTCTAAATAGCTACGTTTTCTATTCTCTTTTTTATAAAACCACTTGCTTTTTCCACTTTTTATTAATATAATGTGGAAAACACTTGATTGTTTTATAATGAAGGAGGTTGTTAATATGAGAAAAGGACTACAAAATTTAGAAAATAGCCAAAACAGAAATTATAAAATCATAGCTGTTGATGATGAAGAAGGAATTATTGATTCTTTATCCATCTTCTTAAAACGATCTGGTTATGAATTCACTGGGGTTACAGACCCTTTGGAAGCCATAGAAAGAGTGAAAAATGAACATTTCGATTTAATGATTTTAGACTTCATTATGATTCCCATACATGGTGATAAAGTAGTAGAAGAAATCAGAAAATTCAATAAAGAATTATATATTTTACTATTAACTGGTCACAAGGACTTAGCTCCTCCACTAGAAACAATAAGAAGGCTTGATATTCAAGGATATTGTGAAAAAGGTGACAAATTTGACCAATTGTTACTATTAATTGAATCTGGTATCAAATCAATTGCTCAAATGAATGAAATTAAGAAAATAAATGAAAACTTGGAAAAAGCCTATTTAGAAAGTATTGAAACCTTACGTTATACCGTAGAAGCCAAGGATGCCTATACAAGAGGTCATTCTGATAGAGTTTCTGAATTCTCTGTTCTAATTGGTAAAAAGGTAAATTTACCAAATCAAGATTTAAAACTGTTACAAATTGGTGGATTATTCCATGATATTGGAAAACTCGGAGTTCCTGATAGTATTTTGTTAAAAGAAAGTAAATTAACAGATGACGAATATTCCGAAATCAAAAATCATCCTTCTATTGGTGCACACATTTTATCAACTGCCACCATATTTAAAGACATTATTCCCATTGTAAAACATCATCATGAGAGATATGATGGTCATGGTTATCCTGGTCAATTACAAGGTACTAACATTCCCTATTTAGCCAGAATTACAGCTATTGCAGATAGTTTTGATGCGATGACTTCAAAACGAACTTACCGAGATTCTTTGCCTTTAGAAACTGTTATTTCTGAATTTGAGAGATGCAAAGGTACCCAATTTGACCCAGAACTTACTGATGTGTTTTTAGATATTCTGAAAAATCATTTAGATGAAATCAAAATCATTCAAGAAAAATATAAATAGTATATAGAGGAACGTTTTTTCCCATAGTGAGGCGGGGGGCGTTCTTTTCCCATTTTGCATAAATTCCTCGGCTCTCCTTCATAACGTTTACAAATTCTAAGCAAAAGCCACAACTATACCCGAAAACAGGACCCTTTGTGGCTTTTGTCTAAGAATTTGTAAAACTATTTTGGTCGCATTCGTCATTTATGCAAAATGGGAAAAGAACGCCCCCCGCCTCACTATGGGAAAAACGTCCTTACTAAATTTAAACTTTCATGGAAAGTCCTACTTTTTGTCTTTCTTTATCAATCTTAATTACTTTAACTTTTACAACATCTCCAACAGCAACAATCTCTGACGGATTTTTAACAAACTTGTCACTCATTTCAGAAATATGCACTAATCCATCATGTTTTACACCAATATCAATAAAAGCCCCAAAATCAATTACATTTCTAACTGTACCACTAAGTACCATACCTTCCTTCAAATCTTCTAACTTCAAAACATCGCTTCTTAGAATCGGTTTTGGCATATCTTCACGAGGATCTCTACCTGGTTTCGATAACTCATCAATAATATCAGATAATGTCATTTCACCAATTTTTAATTCTTGTGCCATTTCTGCTACACTAACACTTTTTAATTTATTTCTTAATACTTCCAATTTCTCCTTATCCTTTAAGTCCTCTTTATCAAATCCCAAATTAGCTAACAACTTTTCCGTTGGCTCATAACTTTCTGGATGAACCGCTGTAATTTCTAACGGATTATCTCCATCTAAAATTCTTAAGAAACCAGCACATTGTTCAAAAGCAACCTTTCCAAGCTTAGGAACCTTTAATAATTGCTTTCTATTTTTTAATTTTCCATTTTCATCTCTATATTTTACAATATTTTTAGCGATGGAATTGTTAATACCTGATACATAAGATAACAAGGATGGTGTCGCTGTATTAACGTCTACCCCTACTTTATTAACACTATCTTCCACTACACCAGTTAAACTTTCAGCTAATCTTTTTTGATTTACATCATGTTGATATTGCCCTACTCCAATTGCTTTTGGGTCTATTTTTACTAATTCTGCTAATGGATCTTGTAATCTTCTAGCAATGGAAATAGCTCCCCTGATAGACACATTAATATCTGGATATTCTTCGGTTGCTAATTTAGAAGCTGAATACACAGATGCTCCCGCTTCACTCACAATCACATAATGAACTGGTCTAGAAGCTTCCTTTATCATATCTGCCACAAACATTTCCGATTCTCTAGAAGCTGTTCCATTTCCAATCGCAATCATATCAACTTTATCTTTTTCAATTAATTTTAAAAGTTCTTTTTTCGCTCCTTCTACGTCATTTTGCGGCTCAGTTGGATAAACTGTTGTATAATCCAAAACTTTTCCTGTTTCATCAATGACTGCTATTTTGCAACCAGTTCGATAAGCAGGATCAAATCCCATAACCGTTTTACCTTTAATTGGTGCTCCTAATAATAATTGCTTTGAATTTTGCCCAAATACCTTGATTGCTTTTTCTTCTGCTTTTTCAGTTAAATCATTGCGAATTTCTCTTTCGATGGATGGCTCAATTAATCTCTTAAAGCTATCTAAAATCGTTTCTTTTAGGACGATTTTAAATTGCGTTTCTCCTTTTATGATATCTCTTTCTATATACGCTAATATTTTTTCTTCTGGTTTTTGTATCTTTACTTTTAAAAATCCCTCTTTTTCTCCACGATTCATAGCTAAAATTCTATGACTTGGAATATATTTAATGGATTCGCTATATTCATAGTACATCTCAAAATTTGATTTTTCTTCTGGGTTAGCTGCTTTTGTCTCAATGAGACCTTCTCGATAACATTGTCTTTTAATTTCTTTTCTATATTTCGCATTATCTGAAATATCTTCTGCTAGGATATCCAAAGCTCCTTGAATTGCTTCTTCTTCGGTATGTACTGCTTTATCTTTATTCTTCTTATCTTCTTCTGACAATTTGTCAATATTGATATATTCTTTGGCGATTTCTTGCATTGGTGTTGTCTCTTTTTGCTCAATTATAATCTGTGCTAATGGTTCTAGCCCTTTTGCTTTGGCTATGGTTGCCCTCGTTTTCTTTTTTTGCTTATAGGGACGATAAATATCTTCCACTTCTGCCAACGTCTTAGCGATAGCAACTGCTTGCAAAATTTCATCTGTTAATTTTCCTTGTTCCTCGATTGATTTAATAACATCTTCTTTCCTTTGTTCTAAGTTCCTAAGATAGATAAGTCTTTCTCCTAAATCTCTTAGAACCTCATCACTCAAGCCTCCTGTGATCTCTTTTCTATAACGTGCAATAAATGGTATCGTATTTCCTTCATCAATTAGTTTTACCGTGTTTTCTACTTGTGATGGCTTTATATTTAATTCTTCTGCTATTGTTTTAATAATTTTTTCCATTGCTGACCTTCTTTCCTTAAAATTTTAATCTGTTACTTATTATATCAGATTGGGTATTAGTTTGGTCAAGTGTTTTTTACTTATTTATTAAAAAAAAGATAAAGTCTTAACTTTACCTTTCATCATCTACAAAATAACCCTGTTCCTCTTGATTATCTATTTCCATTCGGTCTGTTGCTATTTTGTTCATCTGAGATTTTTTATGCTCTAATATGGCTTCAAAGAAAACTTGTTTCGAATTACCATCTCGTGCTTCCTTATCTATCCAATCTAATCCTTTATCAATTGCAGGAAGTGAATTTACAATTCTTACTGCTCCTGGCAAATATTTATCTTTTATTGGACCATCCTGTTCAACACATACATATGGTAATTGAATTATTGATTTCTCTTTGTCACTATCTATTAAAATTGATATTAACATAGTATTTCCTTGTTTTAATCTTCCACCTTCTTTAAAGAGTGAAAATGAATTTTCTTCTGTTTTTTCCTCTTTTACCAGCCCCCATCTATCTTTAAGGCCGATTTGTTCCATTCTAATACCTCTTATTTTTTTTCTATTTATTGTAATATCTTTACATGTTATATTTGTACCTTCTTCTCTATTGTATTCATCAACAAATAATGTCTTTATATACATTTCTACCTGTTCTGGTTTATTTTCTAAGCTATCTATTTCACGCCTAGTATTAATTTCTAAATCGTGATTCATATTTCTTACTGTTTCTAATTCATCTTTTCCTACATGTAATCCATTTACCCATACAGGTCTATCACTCTGAACTTTTACTATTTTATCAATTTCTTCTGCATCAATTGTAACACTATTCTCACTTTTATCTTCTACTTTTACTGTATTCCCAGAATTTAATAAATTAATTCCTGTTGTACTTCCTACGCCTAAAGCAAAAGATGTAGCAACAGTTGCTATTAATCGTGCTTTTTTCCTATTTTTCTTTCTGCTATCTTTTCGTTCTTCCTTTGTTAATTCTCTTTTTAATTTGTCTTTTTCCTTTTCTATTTGTTTATTGAAAAAATCTCTAGCTTTCCTCATAAATACAAGTTTTTTTGTACTATTTCTATCTGTATCCATATTATTCCCCTTTTCATTAATATATTTATTGTAACTAGTTATATTATATAACAAAATAATTTTATTTTCAATAGTTGTAATTTAATTGTCATAAAACTTGGTAACGATTTAGAGGCGATATATTCTAATTAAAAAGTTTCTATATTTTTTATTTGTAACTCCCAGCTGCGAACAGTCTGTAATCTTATAACAGACTGTAATCTTGCTGGTCCCCCCGAATTGTTACATCATAAAAAATATAGAAACTTTTAGGCAAAAAACAAAACGTCTGAAAAGTTACAAAACTTGGATTATAAAAAAATAATTTATGTATTATTTTTATCAATTTCAAAAATTTTAATATTTCAGCGAATCATCTTTTTCAATCCAATCTTGTACTTGTTCAATTCGATACTCTGTTTTGGTATCTCTCATAATTACTTCTTTAATGCCTGCATTAATTAGCATTCTTTTACAAAACGTGCAAGGCCAATTATCTGTCACATATTCTCCATTTCTACTATTAATACCAACCATATACAAAGTAGCACCAATCATATCTTTCCTGGCTGCACTAAGCATAGCATTTTGCTCACTATGAACAGACCTGCATTTATCATATCCTTTGCCACTTGGCATATCACTTTTAATACAATAGCCCAAATCCAAGCAATTCTTTCTTCCTCGTGGAGCACCAGAATATCCAGTTGATATGATTTCATCATTTTTTACAATAATACTCCCATAATTATTTCTTAAGCAAGTTCCTCGCTCCGCTACGGTTTCTGCAATATTCAAATAATAATTAATTTTATCAACTCTAGCCATATTTTTCATCCTCCTCATGCTTTCACTTTCCATTTCAAAATCATCATTATTCCATACCTAAATATTGATTATAGGTAACTTCTCTATCCATTACTTGACCATCTTCTTTTATATCAATAATTCGATTCGCTACCGTTTGTGTCAATTCATGATCATGTGAAGTAAATAAGATATTGCCAACAAACTTTTTCATGCCTTCATTAACTGATGTAATACTTTCCATATCTAAGTGATTAGTTGGCTCATCAAATATTAAGAAATTAGCACCTGATAACATCATTTTAGATAAAACACATCTTACTTTTTCTCCACCAGATAAGACTTTAACCTTTTTTAACGCTTCATCGCCAGAAAATAACATTCTTCCTAAAAAGCTTCTCACGTAAGTTTCATCTGGGTCTTTAGAGTATTTTCTAAGCCATTGTGTTACATCTTCATCGGTATCGAACAAATAGTTATTATCTTTTGGGAAGTAATTTTGCGTAATCGTTGTTCCCCATACTAATTCTCCTTCATCTGGCTCTAATTCTCCACTAATGATTTGAAATAATACGGTTTTTGCAATTTCATTATCTGCTAAAAAGGCTATTTTATCTCCTTGTTTCACATCAAAAGAAATATTGTCTAATACCTTGACTCCTTCTACTGTCTTTGATATGTTTTTTACTTGTAGAATTTCCTTTCCTGGTTCTCTTTCTGGCTTGAAATCTACATAGGGATATTTTCTATTGGATGGCTTAATTTCATCTAATTCTATTTTTTCCAATGTTTTCTTTCTAGAGGTTGCCTGTTTTGATTTAGAAGCATTGGCACTAAATCTGGCAATAAAGTCTTGTAATTCTTTGATTTTTTCTTCTTTTTTCTTGTTTTGTTCTCTTGCTTGTTTTAAAGCCAATTGACTGGATTCATACCAGAAATCATAATTCCCTGGATACACTTTAATTTTCCCAAAGTCTACATCTGCTATATGAGTACAAACTTTATTTAAAAAATATCGATCATGTGATACCACAATTACCGTATTTTCAAAGTCCATTAAAAAGTCCTGTAGCCAATTGATACTTTTCAAGTCCAAGTCATTGGTAGGTTCGTCTAATAATAATACATCAGGATTTCCAAATAAGCTTTGTGCTAATAGAACTTTTACCTTATCTTTTGCTTCGATTTCCTTCATTAATTTGTAATGGTTTTCTGGTATAATTCCTAAATCATTTAATAACATCGCTGCATCTGATTCTGCATTCCATCCATCAAGTTCAGCAAATCTTTCCTCTAATTTTGCTGCTTTCATGCCATCTTCTTCTGAAAAATCTGGTTTGGCATAAATCTCATCTTTTTCTTTCATAATGTCATAAAGTTCTTTGTTTCCCATGATAACAGTATCAATGACTGAGAATTCTTCATACGCAAAGTGGTCTTGCTTTAAAATAGATAATCTTTCTCCTTTATCAAGACTGACATCTCCTTTGCTTGGTTCTATTTCTCCTGATAACACCTTAAGGAATGTTGACTTTCCAGCCCCATTGGCTCCAATAATTCCGTAACAATTTCCTTTCCCAAATCGAATGTTTACATCTTCAAACAATACTCTTTTTCCAAATCGAACAGTAACACCATTTGTATTTAACATGCTAAATTCATCCTTTCTTAATTTGAAAAATAATTGTTGTTTCACTAGGGAAACCATCCTATTTTCAAATTTTCACTTTCTTGTAACTTTTAGCATTATATATGATATGAATTGATTTTTCAAGAAAATATTGCATTTTTTTGATATCTTCGGTGTACCTAAGGGGCAATCTCCATCAACTACCAAGAAGAACCAGGATTAACTTCCTGGTTCTTCTTATTTACTAATCATCAAATAATAATTTAATTCCCCATAATCCAGATACACCAACTAATCCATAAATAATTCTTGAAAGAACAGTCATGTCTCCGAAGATGGCTTCTACTAAATTAAAATTAAAAATTCCTATTAGTCCCCAATTAATTGCCCCTATAATAATTAAAACCAAAGCTATTTTATCAATTATTTTCACTGTTTTCCCTCCTTTATTTTCTGCTTTATAAAATATTAATTTTTTATTAGTATATGTTTTCTTTTTAAAATTATACATTTTATTGAATTTTTTTGTTTTTTATGATAATTTGTTGTAAGAAAAATTATAAAAAGAGGTTTTTAATATGAGAAGAAATCAAAGAGGACGAGGAAACAGAAAAATTAAAATCTTTGATAAAGATTATCAAGACAGAAAATTCATTAAACATTTATCGTTTCTGTCCATTGGACTTCTTGTCTTGTTAGTATGTATTGTTATTATCTATCAAATTTACCGCTATTACCAACACAAACAATTTGTAAAATCAGTTGATGCTGCTATAGAACAGCGTATTTCTGAATCCCAAGCTTCTATCCAAGAAAAGCAAGAAGAAAAAGATACCACTTTTACCATGACAGCTATTGGTGACATTATGTGTCATAATACACAATATCTTGATGCCTATGTCGAGGAGACTGATGATTATGACTTTTCTTATCTGTTTGAAGATATTTATCGTTATACTAAGATGAGTGATATTACCATTGGTAGTTTAGAAACTAGTTTTGCAGGTAAAGAACGAGGATATAGTAATTATCCAACCTTCAATTCACCAGATAATTTGGCTTATGATTTAAAGAAAATTGGTCTGGATGTAATTTCTACTGCTGGAAATCATTGTTTAGACATGGGATTTTCTGGTCTTTCCAGAACACTCGATGTTCTAGACGATGCAGATATTTCCCATTTAGGTACTTATCACACACAAGAAGAAAGAGATAAAATTCTTTTCAAAATAGTAAAAAGCGTAAAAATCGCCTTTATCAATTATACTTATGGAACAAATGGAATTCCTGTACCTACTGGTCAAGAATACTGTGTCAATTTAATTAATAAAGACCTAATAAAAAAAGACATTGAAAATGCAAAAGAGCAAGAAGCCGATATTATTGTTGCTTGTATGCATTGGGGTACAGAATATAAAATAACAGCAAATCCTGAACAAGAGGAACTAGCTGACTTTCTATTCCAAAATGGTGTAGATATTATTTTAGGGAATCACCCTCATGTATTAGAACCCATGGAAAAAAGAACTATCTCTTTAGAAGATGGAACACAAAAAGATGGATTTATCATTTATGCTTTAGGCAACTTTATCTGTGATCAAAATACTGAAAATACAAGAAATTCCATTATATTAAATTTAAAAATCACGAAACACGTTGGAGGCAAAATTACCATTGACAAAGCTGATTACATTCCAATATACATGTATAAAGATACTACCTCTAAACAGAGAAGTATGAAATTATTCGATATAGAAAAAATGATAAACAATTACGAGACAGCCATTTATAACGATATTGAACCATCCATTTCACAAGAACTATATAATCATTTAAAAATCCAACTAGAAAAAATCGAAAATATTGTTGGACCTGAATTCTAATTGCCAAAGGGGATGTCCCCTTTGGCAACTTTGACAAAATCTTAATTCAACATATCTTTCTTCTTTAACCACCATGTTACTAACAATGTCAATATTACAGAAACCAATATCATGACAATAAATCCAAAAGGACTATCCTGAAAAGGCAATCCGACATTCATGCCCCAAAAACTAGAAATCATAGTTGGTACAGCAAGTACAATCGTAATCGACGTTAAAAATTTCATGACACCATTTAGATTATTCGATATAATTGAGGCATAGGCATCCATTGTTCCATTTAAAATGTTACTATAAATTTGTGCCATTTCAATTGCTTGTCTATTTTCTGTAATAGCATCTTCTAATATCTCTTCATCTTCTTCATACAATTTTACAATTTTGCCTCTCATTGTCTTTTCCATGACAATTTCATTGGATTTTAGAGAAGTGGTAAAATATACTAGTCCCTTTTCTAAGCTTAATAATTTTAAAAGTTCTTTATTTTTCATTGAATTTTTTAGTATATATTCTGCTATTTCTGTTTCTTTATTGATTTGTTTTAGATAATTTAGATAATAAGATGAGTTTAAATATAAAATCTGAAAAATAAATCTTGTTTTCATATATGTCTGAAAATTCTTTATTTTATTCTTTTCAAAATCTTCAATTACTTTATTTCTCTTCAAAGATACCGTTACAAAAAAATCGTCTCTTACTACAATCATTCCTAAGGGCATCGTAGTATAAATATCATTTTCTTCATTTCTTTCTATAATTGGAACATCTACTACAAAAAGAGTTGTATTATCATCATCCTCGTGATCTATTCTTGCCTTTTCTTCATAATCTAAGGCATCCCTAATAAAATCCTCCTGTATCATTATACTCTCACAAACTTTTTTTATCTCATTTTCCGACGGATTTACTAAATTAATCCAGGCTCCTTTTTTGAATTCTTTGATTTCTTCTGTTTTATTTGTTTCAACATTTGTATTATAAATTTTTAGCAAATCCATCACCCCTTTATTTATTTTCTCAACATTATTATTTTAGCCTCTTTCTTACGTTTTGTCAATCACCTTTGGTACTTTACATAATTTTGATAGTGCTTGAAACCAGCAATTTATATAGTGTTTTTTAATTTTAAAAAATATTTTAAAAACTATTGACAGGTGAGTACTTATTCAACTATAATAAAATCACAGTTGAGTAACAACTCAATTATTATGGCATAAGATGATAAAAAGGAGGGTACCAATGTCTAGAAATGAATTTATTTGTGATTGTAACGTCATTCACCAAGATATTGTAAATAGCACATTAAAAAATATGGCAGATGAGAATTTATTCAATAAGTTAGCTGAATTTTTCAAAATACTAGGTGATACCACTAGAACAAAAATACTTTTTGCCTTAGACCAAAACGAGATGTGTGTATGTGACATTGCTAATGTATTAAACATGAGCAAATCATCTATTTCCCATCAGTTAGGGACACTTCGAAGAAGTGGTATTGTAAAATGTAGAAAAGTTGGAAAAGAAGTTTATTATATGTTAGATGACAACCATATCAAGCAGTTATTTGAAATCGGTATGGAGCATATCGAGCATAAAGTTTAAAAAATAAAATATAAAAAAAGAAAGGATGAATATCATGCCAAAAAATATTGTACAAATTTCAATTGCCTCTTTATTATTTATAATTTCTCTCTTTAGTTCATTTGAAAATATTTGGATTCACAATACTTTATACATCATTAGTTATTTACTAGTTGGAGCAGAAATTGTTTGGAAGGCAATCAAAAAAATAGTAAAAGGAGACGTTTTTGATGAACATTTTCTTATGGCAATAGCCACAATCGGTGCTTTTGTTATTGGAGAATTTCCTGAAGCAGTTGCTGTTATGCTATTTTATCAAATAGGAGAATTATTTCAAGATTATGCTGTTGACAAATCAAAAAAATCCATTGCCAGTTTAATGGAACTTCGACCAGATTTTGCTAATCTAAAACGAGAAAACGAAATTTTTACCGTCTCCCCTGATGAAGTAAAAATAGGAGATACCATTCTTATAAAACCAGGTGAAAAAATACCTCTAGATGGAAAAATTATAGAAGGAAACTCTATGTTAGATACTTCCAGCTTAACTGGTGAATCTCTTCCAAAAGAAGTACATTTAGGAGATGAAGTCTTAAGTGGTTGTATCAACCAAAATGGCTTATTAACGGTACAAGTAACAAAAGAATTTGAACAATCTACTGTAAGCAAAATATTAGATTTAGTGGAAAACGCAAGTAGTAAAAAATCTAAATCTGAAAACTTTATTCATAAATTTGCCAAATATTATACACCAATTGTTGTAATAACTGCTGCTTTATTAGCTATTTTACCACCATTGTTTCTAGGCTGGGCTACTTTTGCTGATTGGCTATATCGAGCTTTGACATTTTTAGTAGTATCTTGCCCTTGTGCTTTAGTTATATCCATCCCATTAGGATTTTTCGGTGGAATTGGTGGTTCTTCTAAAATCGGTATTTTAGTAAAAGGTAGTAATTATTTAGAAGCTTTAGCACATACAGAAACCATTGTTTTTGACAAAACGGGAACTTTAACAGAAGGAATTTTTAAGGTTCAAAAAATAAAATCTATTGGAATTTCAGAAAATGAATTATTAAAACTAGCCACCCATGCAGAAAGTTTTTCTAATCATCCTATTTCATTATCTCTCCAAAGAGCTTATCACCAAGAAATTAATTCTGACCTTATTTCCAAAACAGAAGAACTATCTGGTTTAGGGATATTGGCTAAAGTGGAGGAAAAAGATATTTTAATTGGTAATGAAAAATTAATGCAACAAAAACAAATTCATTATACAAAATGTAATGAAATTGGAACCATCTTGTATATCGCTATAGAAGGGAAATATGCTGGATATATCGTAATCGCAGATAAAATAAAATCAGATGCAAAACAAACTATACAAGATTTAAAAGCTAATCACATTAGACAGACCGTCATGCTAACAGGAGATAGGCAAATTGTCGGAGATAGTGTTGCAAAAGAATTGGCAATTGATGAAGTTTATAGCGAATTATTACCACATCAAAAAGCAGAAAAATTGGAAGAAATTATGAAAGAAAAAACGCAAAAAGGAAAAGTTGCCTTTGTTGGCGATGGTATCAATGATGCTCCTGTTTTAGCTTTATCTGATATTGGTATTGCTATGGGTGGCTTGGGAGCAGATAGTGCAATTGAAGCTGCCGATATCGTAATTATGACAGATGAGCCATCTAAAATAGTAAAGAGCATCCAAATAGCAAAAAAGACTTTACGAATTGTCAAAGAAAATATTGTCTTTGCTATTTCTGTTAAAATTGCTGTACTAATCCTAAGTGCTTTTGGTATATCCACCATGTGGGAAGCAGTCTTTGCTGACGTTGGTGTTTCGGTACTTGCTATTATAAATAGTTTGAGAGCTTTAAAAAAACGTAGATAAGCCTTTTGTTTAACATAAAAAATTGACATTTGTGGCAAAATCTAGTATAATAAAAATATATAGTCTTCGGACTATTTTTAATAGATTGTTTACCTTTCATTTTTAAATAAAAAAAAGGAGGAATGAAATATGAAAGGAAAAAGCTTTCGCCGGTTAACCACCTTTGTGTTGGTACTGGCAACAATTTTAAGTTTATGTGGTGTGAATACCACCGTCGCTGATGCGAAATCTAAGGGGTCAGTGGTTCTGCTTAAGCCAACTGGAAAATATCTTCTGGAGGGATTTAGTCTCACCGAAAGTATGGTGCGGAAAACTGTTAAGGCCACAGAAAATGGTAAGTCCATTCGTTTTTCTGTAAAGAAAAAACAGACTGGAATTGGAAAAACCATTAAGCCCTCTAAAAAAGGGAAGAAAAAGTTAACGGTAAGGGTTAACGGTCGGTCAGTTTCTGCCTCTGTAAAGGTCAATTATATGACTGACCTTTATCTGAAAAAGACTAAATTGATTGTAGTTGAAGAAGAGAAATTTCAGGAAAAAAACTTTCGGAAAAATTCTACCGTTATGGCAGGATATCAGAAAGGAAAAGACAAAAAATTTACAAACTACAAGATTAAAGCTGCAAAAACGGTAAAGGCAAACAAGAAAGGTCTCTTTCCTGTCACAATTAGTTACGCAGGAAAAAACGATAGCTTTAAAAAGACAATTTATCTTAAAGTTGTCAAAAAAGCTACTTCAACTACTACTCCGACACCAACTCCGCCAACGATAGTTCCAACTAGGGAACCTACACCACCCCCAACGGCTACTCCTTCTGAGGAGCCCACACCAACGGCAACGGTTACTCCTTCTGAGGAACCCATACCAACGGCAACGGTCACTCCTTCTGAGGAGCCTACACCAACGGCAACGGTTACCCCTTCTGAGGAGCCTACACCGACAGCAACAGCTACCCCTTCTGAGGAGCCTACACCAACACCAACAGCTACGGTTTTCCACAAGCTGACCTTAAATGGTGCAGAAGTTATCCGTTATGAGGATGGTAAAATGAACGCCAAGGGCGAATTTTCGTACAATACCCATATTTGGGTAAAGTCCGTCATACCTCTTGGGCAGAAATTTACCAAATATTCGGACGAAAGAGGAGAAATTCTCTCTTACGATGAGATTTATGATTTTCGTTTGAAAGGTCCTATGACTGTAACGGCTAATTTCTCAAGCGTGGAAGAGGAAAAAAAGCCAACTGTTCACTTTACTGGACAGGGAATAGAAGTATTTCCTGCATTAAAAACCGTAATGATTTACCTGTCAATCGAAATTCCTGAGGGCTTCGAAAAGCAGGAGTATGGCTTCATTTATTCTTCGGAAAATCTTTCTGAAGATGAAATGACCCTAGAAAATGCAAAAAAGGTAAAGGATGAAAGCTCATCAACTACAGGTAGTGCAGACTTTACGTACTCTGCCCGCTTCAACAACCAGGCTATCTGGGACGCCGGCGAATACCGGTATTTCAGGCCTTACGGTATTGTAAAGGACAAAAATGGTGACTTGATAACCATTTATGGATCCATCAAGTCAGCCCATTTAACTTTGTCCCAGCAGGCTATTTATGATCCTATCCAGCAGGCTGCTTGACATTGACAGCTTTTCTTAATAAGTTGTCCGACACAGTTAAGTCGTAAAAACTTTTCATATAAATCCAAAAAGCAGGTGTTTCCTGCTTTTTTGGGTTTTATCAATCACTATATTTTCCTCTAAACATTAGAAACCAAAGGAAAAATTGTAATATTTTACATAAATTGGTTGACAAAACAAGTTACTTTTGTTATAATAAGAAATATAAAGATTAGTAAAATCAGGAGGTAACACATATGGGAAAAAATTATGATCAATTAGATGCAGCAATTATACCAATGACAGCATCTAATGCTAAGGGAACTCCAAGTCGTGAAGACAATTATGGAAGTGGTGATTTAGATTAGATTAAAATCATATAAATTATTTGAGATAGAGTAACAACTCTGTCTCATTTTAATAGAACAAATCGAAAAGCCTTAGTATTAGCATAATTTTAACTTTTTTCTTTGGCTTTCCGTGAATTTGTTCGTGGATATATTTCAATTAGAAAGTTTTATTGCCAAAAAACAAGACGTCTAAATAATTACAGAAAATATCGTAAAAATGAAAGAAACAATAGACAAACAAAGCAATTATATAGTAAAATAAATAAAATACTATAAATTCAAAAGAGGTAAAAAATGAAATACAAAATTGCAGACTTAATCGTAGAGTTTAATCCTAAATTTGATATAACAGCTAAAAGAGCCCAAAAATATAGTTGTGAAGAAGACGAAAAAAGGGACTTTAGAATTACTGTTACAAATGAAGCCATACAAAAAGAGCAGGAATTTGATGAATTATTAACAGATGAACTTGCCGAATACCTGCTTATAGGAACAACTTTTTACAAAGGTTTGTTAAATTACAATGGTTGTCTTTTGCATGCTTCAGCAGTTGTCATAGATGGGGAAGCCTATCTTTTTTCTGCCAATTGCGAAACAGGAAAATCCACTCATACATCCTTATGGCTAAAATATCTAAGTGAAAAAAAACCCTATATTCTAAATGATGACAAACCAGCAATCAGAATTGTAGACCGCAAAATATATGCTTACGGAACCCCTTTTTCTGGAAAACACGATATAAGTAGAAATACAAGAGCGAAATTAAAAGGAATTTGTTTTATTAATCAAGGCAAAAAAAATTCTATTAAAAGAATAAAACCAGAAGAAGCTGTTTCTTTGTTTTTTGAACAAACTGTAAAAAGATTAACCAAAGAACAAATGCTAAACTTATTAGATACCATAGATATTATTCTAAAAAACATTCCCTGTTATCAATTATATTGTGATATGAGTGAAGAAGCTGTAAAACTATCCTATCACACTATGAGAGGAGTTGAAACCAATGAAAATTAAAAAAGGATTTGTAACAAGAGAGATTGCAAATACCATAGTAGCCGTTCCAACAGGAGAATTAGTAAATGAATTTCAAGGAATGATAAAGCTAACTAATTCAGCAAAATTCGTATGGGATTTATTACAAGAAGACACAACAATGGATAATCTCATAAATGCATTAGTTGAAAAATACAATCTTGAAACAGATAAAGCAAAAGCAGATGTAGAAAAATTTATCTGTAACCTGAAATCTGTTAATATCATAGAAGAATAAGTGAAAATGATAGGAAGGAATTATGATAAAATGAAAGAAACTAAAACTATAAAATGGATTTTCAATAAAACAAAATCCAATCGTCTAAATTTCATATTGCTAAATGTAATCAATGTCATATATTCATTTTTGAGTATTTATTCTATATTGATATCTAAACAAGTCATCGATGCAGCAACAAATGGTACTGGTGCTGAACTGAAAAGATATATTTTTCAATTAATTATAGTAGCCTTAATAGCTGTTGCTCTAAGAACCATATTAGCATCCCTAGATTCTATTACAAGAGCAAGATTAGAAATTAATTTTAAACAAACTATTTTAGAAAATATCTTAAAACGAAATTACGAGAAAATAACAAAATTCCATAGTGGCGATTTAATGACTCGCATTATATCAGATGTTGATATTATTATTGATACTTTAGTTTCTTTGATTCCTAATATATTATCTATGCTTACTAGTCTAATTTGTGCGATTATTTTATTATTTCAAATCAGTCAGCAATTCGTTGTTATGTTATTAATTGGTGGAATTATATTATTTATTATTATTAATTTATTAAAACCTTATCTAAAAGGAATTCACAAAAAAGTCCAAGAAGCCAGCAGTAATGTCCGTTTGTTTTTCAAAGAGGTTTTTGAAAATATACTTGTTATTAAAATTTTTCAAGCCGAAAATCCTATTTTAGAAAAATCTCATGAATTACAAAGCAAAAAGTATGATATTAAAATGAAACAAAGGACTTTATCCATTGCTTCTGTTACAGGCTTAAATACAGTTTTTCAGGTAGTTTATATTTATGCTTTAGTATGGAGTGCCTATCAATTATTTACTAAAAACATTACAGTTGGAGGGCTTACCTCTATTGTTCAATTAGTAACACAAATCCAGGCACCTATTATTAGTTTATCTAGATGTTTTCAAAATATATTTAACATGATAGGTTCTGCTGAAAGAATTATAGAATTAGAAAATATAGAAAAAGATGTAATTCTAACTGAAATTGATAAAAACAAATTATACGATAATTTAGATAGCATTATAGTAGAAGATGTTGATTTCACTTACAAAAATAAAAAAGTCTTTCAACAACTCAATTTAACCGTAACAAAAGGTGAAAATATTGTTATCTATGGAGAGTCTGGAATTGGAAAAAGCACTTTATTAAAATTAATTTTGGGAATTATAAAAAATGATGCTGGAAATATCTATTTTAAGTTAAAAGACGGCAGCAAACAACCTATTAATGTGGACACTAGGAATATGTTTTCTTATGTACCACAGGGAAAATTAATTTTAAGTGGTACCATTCGAGAAAATATAACTTTTGTTAATCCAACTATTTCAGAGGATGATTTAGCAAAAGCCATAGAAGTTAGTTGTTGTAAATCTTTTATTCATCAATTAGAAAATGGCTTAGATACAAAAATCGGAGAAAGAGGAAAAGGTTTATCAGAAGGTCAATTGCAAAGAATCGCAATTGCAAGAGCCATTGCTAGTAATGCACCTATTCTAATTTTAGATGAAATTACTTCTAGTTTAGACAGTAAGACAGAAGAAGAAGTAATCCATAATATTAAAAATTTGAAAAATATAACCTGTATTATTGTGACCCACCGAAATAGTGTAGCAAAACTTTGTGATAAAGAATACATCGTAGAAGATAAAAATATAAGAGAAAAGGATAAATCAAATGGAAGAAGCTAAAAGTTTATTAGAAATTGTTAAATGTTTTTTATTAGAAAAAGATAATATGCCTAATCGTAATATCGATGAAGAAAAACTATATCACTTGGCAAAAATTAATAAACTTAGTAATTTTTTAGAAAATTGGGCTGAAAAATTTTGTAAATCTGAAAAAATAAGAAACGAAATCTATCAAGATTACACCGCTCAAATTGTAAAAGATACCAATCAAAATATAGAAAATGAAAAAATACTAAATACTTTTGAGAAGAATCATATAAAAACTTTAGTCGTAAAAGGTATGTTAATGAAAGATATCTATCCACAAAATTATATGAGACAAATGTGTGATTTAGATATTTTTGTGAGTTCAAATGACTTTAAAAAAGCCTCCAAACTTCTTAAAGATATGGGATATCACAAAGATCATGATCAAGAAAAACACTTAACTTTTATGAAGTCCCCTTTTTTTATTGTTGAATTACATAGAAAACTCGTTCTAAAAAAAGATGAAATTGGTTATGAATATTTTAACCATATTTGGCCTTTATGTGTTACTTATAAGAATTATAAAAACATTTATCAATTAGATATAATTAACGCCTATGTTTTTTGTATGGTTCATTTATTAGCTCACTTCAAATTTACAGGAATAAAGGTAAAAGATGTATTAGATATCTATTTATATAATGAAACTTATCAAGATGTACTAAATGATGATACATTAAATGCAATTTTTAAAAATTTGGACATACAAGATTTTGCAAACAATATCAAACAAATTGCCTATAAATGGTTTGGAACAAATGAAATCAGTAATTTTGATGAAACAGAAAAATTTATTTTAAAAGGTAGCAGTTTTTACAACCAAGTAAACTATTCTATTGGACAAAACAATGGAAAATGTAAATTTCTTATTCAGTTACTTTTTCCGAAAAAACAAATTATGCAGGAAAAATTTCCTATTCTTAAAAAGTTTCCACTTTTATTGCCTGTTATGTGGATAAATAGAATGGTTAAAGATATCATTTCAAGAAATACTTCTTTTAAAAACAGATTAGATACCATAAAGTTGATAAAAGAGGCTGATGAAAAAGAGGTACAAAATATAAAAAATGTTTACGATAGATTAGGAATTAAGTAAATCAAAGGATACATCCTAAACGCAAAAAGATATGTTTTACACATATCTTTTTACTTATGGTGGGTCATCGGGGGGTCGAACCCCGGACCTTCGGATTAAGAGTCCGCTGCTCTACCAACTGAGCTAATAACCCACATCATTTAAGCTTTTCTAATTATAGTATCTTTTCTTTCTCTTGTCAAGTCTCTTATGATTAAAGTTTTAGCTTTTTTGTAACTATCCAGAGGTGCTATATTTCAATTAGAAAGTTTCTATATTTTTTATGATGTAACAATTCGGAGAAATCAGCTGCGAACAGTCTGTATAACATTACAGACTGTTCGCAGCTGGGAGTTACCAATAAAAAATATAGAAACTTTTTTAAGGATTTTTATGGTTTATTTTGTCTGGTTTTTGGACTGTACTAATAGGTTCTTTTGCATTATCTGTCTTATGATTCTCTAACGAATTATCTGATGGCTTGGATGGTTTCTCTGTTGTCTGATTTTTCTTGTCATCTATTATAGTATTAGAATTTGTATTTGCCTCTGTATTGGTTGTTTCTTTCTTATTTGACTTCATGACTACTCTTGTCATGGCATCATAAGTATCTTTAGAAAGTAATGTAGTTGACACTACTTTTCCATTTAACATTTTAGTGATATATGTTTCTGTTTTTAAACCATTTACTCCTTTTTGTTTTACTTTTTCTGTTCCTGGCTCTAAAGTAGCATCTTCTTCATATTTCGTTGTAAATGGAATAGAGGCTACTGTCTTTGTATTAAAACTAAATGTGTATTCACTATCTTCTTTAATTCCATACATAGAAACAGTTGCAATTCCGTTTTTAGCAGTTGCTACAATTCTAATTGGAAATTTTCTTGTGTTTTTAAATTTAAAATCAATTGCTCCATATACCACAGTTGCATCCCTTCCAGCTGGTAAATAAGAAGTTACAAATTGATGATTTCTTCTTTCCACGATTTCTAAGTTAGCCATTAAAACGGTATTGTACAAAGTAGAAGATATCTGGCAAATACCGCCTCCAATTCCGTCTACTACTTCCCCTCCTGCATATACTTTTCCATTTTTATAGCCAGCTGCTATTGTTCTAGGTCCTAATGTTTGATTATAAGAAAAGGTATCTCCTACTAATACTACTTTTCCATTTATTTTTTGGCAAGCAATTTCCAAATTTGTTGTCCTATCTTTGTCACTCACATCATATCTAGTAGTAAAAGTTGATAATTGATCTGGGAATGCTTCTGAACCAATTTGATCAATCGTTATTTTTGGTTTTGTTATGGTAAGCTTTATCATATACTCTTCTTTTTCTTCTTTTAGTAATTCTTTTGCTGCTTCCACATCAAAGTCAATTCCTTGTACTTCTGGATAAATAGTAAATGGATCTTTTGTATAATAGGCATCTTTTACTTCTGTATATACTTCTTCATGAATTTTATCAATATCAATTGGTTCCGGTTCTTTTTGTTGAACTGGTATTTCGATATAATCCTCTTTACTATTTCTATCATTTAATCTATTTTTTACTTTTGCTAATAATAATTCTGTATCAATTACAATTCCTGGTTTTCCTTTTGTAATGATAAGTTCATCTTCTTCAACAGCATGACTAGATTCTATAATTGTTCCTGGCAAATTAACCCCAATATCTTCTATACTTTGTCTTGTTACCTCTTCATTTAAAGTCATATTAACATCTATATTTTTCTTACCAATTAAAGTAAATAATATCTGATAATTGCTAACAAATATGTTATCTTCTTTTCCTATTAAATAAGCTTCTTCTACTGCCTTGTCTATATCATAATTGACTTCCATTAAAGTTGGATTAAGGGTAGTTTCATAATCCTCATATTGAAGCGAAATTTCTTTTTCCTTTTTATCTTCATAAATTTCATTTATTTTAGCCTTTGCTTCTTCTTGTGATAATCCAGAAACATCCACCCCTGAAATGGAAACTCCACTGATGATTTTTTCCTTTTTTATATTAGCAAATGCAAAAATTGTTGAAAATCCGATAGCCATTATTACTAATATAATGGTTATAACAGGGATGAGTAATTTTCTCCTTTTGTATTCGCTCACTGTCATATCTTTGAAAACTTTCTCCAGTTCTTTTGGCTTCTTTTTTGTCTTTTCAAATTTTTCCTTTTTTTCTTTGTTTACTTTTCTTTTCTCCTCTGTTTTTATTTCCTCTGTCAGATTACTTTTTTCTCCTTGTTTCTTCATTTCTTTTTCCTCCGAATTTCCCTTTACAAATCCTGCCATAATTATATTTCCCCTTTTTATATTCTAAATAAATATTATCATAAACTGTCTTTTTTGACAACTGTCTTTTTCATGAATTAAAATAAAAAATATGAAACAAAATCTATTTATAAATTGTGCTTATTAATTATTATGATAATAATTCTTTCTTATTCCTTTTTGACAAAATCTTAGATTTTTTTTGACTTTTTTCACGAAAATACTTGAACATTGTAAAAAATAATATTATAATGTTACTAGCAAAAGATAAATAAGGAGAGAAAATGGGATGGAATTAACCAAGAACATATTTTTCAATACAGATAAACTAGTTGAAAATAGTAAGGTAAAAATATCATATATTGGAAAACTTTTTCAAAATGCTTCTGAAGAGGTTTTTATTCATTATGGTTTTGGGCTTAATTGGAATCATGTAAATGATATAAAAATGGAAAAAACAGACTTAGGTTTTCAAGCTGAAATAGAATTAGGCGAAGGAGATACTTTTAATTTTTGCTTTAAAAATAATAATAATTGTTGGGATAATAATGATGGTCAAAATTATATTTTCCCTTTAGAAAAAGTACAAAATCAGTTATTAGTTTTAGAAGATGAGTCCGTGGCTTTAGGTTCTGTTAAAAAATTGAGAAAATCTTATCTATGGAGCAAAAAAGTACGTTTGGCTGTTTACAAAATTATTACTTATCTTCCAAAGATAATTTCTGGAAATTATAAAAGAAAAATCAGAAGTAGTGAAAATTAATTAATTTGTAAGCAAAAAAGTTACCAAAAGATTTTAAGCTTTTGGTAACTTTTTTGCTTTTTATCACTTCTTATGTAATAACCCATCCCCCATTAATCGAAATAATTTGTCCTGTTGTGTAATTGTCTTCTATTAACCAGTTTACGCATTTAGCAATATCTTTTGGCATTCCTATTCTTCCAAGAGGTATTTCTTCTTCTATTTGCTTTCGTTCTTCTTTACTAAAATCTAAATTCATATCTGTGTCGATACTTCCTGGTGCAATTGCATTGACTCTGATATTAGATGGTCCTAATTCTTTTGCTAAAGCTTTCGTCATTCCATTCATTCCCGCTTTAGAAATAGAATACAATACTTCTAACGATGCCCCTACCATTCCCCATATGGATGATATATTAATGATACACCCCTCTTTTTGATGTATCATGCTAGGCATTACTTCTTGTGACATAACAAAAGCAGAATATAGATTGGTATTAATCACTCGATTCCAGTCTTCTTCAGTTTCTTCTGTAAACATTTTGTATTCACTAATACCTGCATTGTTAATTAAAATATCTATTTTTTGATATTTTTCTAAACCAAATTGTACTAGTTTTTTAGCTTCTTCTTTTTTTGATATATCTGCTTTCACAATATCTATGGCTATGTTTTCCTTTTCTAATTCTTGCTTTAATTGAATGGCTTCTTTTTCCGATTGGTTATAATTTGCTATGACTTGTATCTTCTTTTTAGCTAATTGTTTTGCTATCTCTCTCCCAATCCCTCTTGATGCTCCTGTTATCATGGCTACTTTCTCCATATTTTCACCTCTTTATCCATTAATTATTGTTTTATGTCTTTTTTGATACTATGATTGTATTTATTATATTTAATTTCTTCTTTTGTTGCAATAGTTTTATAAAAAATGATACTTTTTTAGCATTATGTAACGGAAACTGAAAAAGTAAATGGTTTATGTTGATTTTTGTGGCAAAATGTGGTATAATAGTAGTGTAATAAATTTTTGAAACCCATGTCCCCGGGGTAACAGGGACAGAAAGGAGATTATATATGAAACAAGAAATTTTTCTACGGTTTGGGTTCGCATTCCTAATAGTGCTTGGTGTTACTTTTCTAAGCCTCGCGATAATCGGAATTCGGAACAACCATACAACCGAGAAGAAGAAACTCTGCCAAGAGTTTCTAAAGGAACTCATTAAAGACGTTGTTATGTTTGGTGTTCGGCTATTTTTCAAAACTAAAAAATGGCTACAAAGGTTGCAAAAGTGGAGACAGCAACGACGGCAGGGGCAGAGCGAAAATGAAGATGCTCGTATTAGCAACTGGTGGTTAGCCTTACCTGTATCTGCATGCTGCTTCCTTTGCTTTACTCTTGGATGCTTATTTGCAGGATTTCGATATTATCCTTGTAATGAAACATTTACTTTAGCATCTAACAAAGTATATGCAAAAGAGATAACATCAAAAGCAGGTATTACACCAACACCTACTGCTTCTACAGCTATTGTTTCTGTAAAAGCAAAAGCAGAAGGCACTAAAACAGCTCAAAAGGAAGTCACTGTAAAAACACTCGTTAAAACGATGATTTATGATAAGCATTACCATGATGCTGAAATCATAGGTGAAATTCCTAAAGGACAAAATCTTAAAATTCTGAAAAACGAATATGGATTTTTATACACATCCTTTAAAGGAATTTCCGGCTTCATTGATTTTGAAGATACAAATTACACAGAAGTAATGGGTATAAAAACCCCTACTGTAAATACGTATTCTTCGATTGTAATGGGACAAATTTCTAATGAAACCTTTTTACTTTCAAAACCTTTAAAGCATTCTAAAAAGCTTGCTACTCTTGAAAAAGGAGTCCCGCTTCAATTTTTAGGTTATGCTTCCTGGTTTTTTGGAAGTGATGGGTATGAGATGGTTATGCTTTCCAAAACAGGAGAAGTAGGATACGTTCCCAGCGGATGCACCTACACCTACACTTCTTTTGATTTGCCATCTACTGCTAAGAAAGCAGCAGATGGTGAAAAGTCATCTTCTAGTAAAGACAGTATCTTAAAAAAGATGTCATCTTCCGATGACAGTAGTAGTGATGGCACTTCCAAAAAAGCAGCCGATAAGAAAAATTCATCTTCTGATGATAGTGCTTCTAAAAAGGCTACAGATACTAAGAAACCTTCTTCCGATGATAGTAGTAGTGATGGCACTTCTAAAAAAGCAGCCGATAAGAAAAATTCATCTTCTGATGATAGTGGTAATGACAATACTTCTAAAAAGGCTACAGATACTAAGAAGCCTTCTTCCGATGATAGTAGTAGTGATGGCACTTCTAAAAAAGCAGCCGATAAGAAAAATTCATCTTCTGATGATAGTGGTAATGACAATATTCCTAAAAAGGCTACAGATATTAAGAAGCCTTCTTCTAATACTGGTAGTGGCGGTAGTTTCGGTAAAAAGTCTTCTTCTAACACTGGCAGCGGTGGTAGCACTGGTAAAAAATCTTCTTCTAACACTGGCAGTGGTGGTAGCACTGGTAAAAAATCTAAAATTGCCTTTGGCATAACATTAGATTTATACAAAAAATATAATGTATGTCAAGAGCCCTTGAATAAGAGTATGGGAGTAAAAAGTTTCAAAGGACATATAGAAACCTATTACTCTGAACGTGTACTTCCTGGAGGAGGTCTAAATATTCCTGGTCGGCACTCTGGTATTGAAAAAAAAGATAGCAAATATGATGTTACCAAAGACGGAACCGTTCGTGACAAAGATGGATATCTAGTTTTAGCAAGTCACAATAAATATATTTCTAAAGGTACCATTATCTTAACTAGCCTTGGTCCTGGTAAGGTTCGTGACTGCTGTACCTGCAAGAAATACAATGCAAAGAAACACATAGATATATATGTTTCTTGGGGTAAAGAATAATTGGATGGAAGAGTCTAGATTTTATACTTCTAAGCAAAAATAGGAAGGGAAAAAGAATTGTTTTATACTTCTAAGCGTCAAATGGATAGGGAAAAAGAATTGTTTTATGCTTCTAAGCGTTAAATAGATAGGGAAAAGAAATGTTTTATGCTTCTAAAGCGATAGATAGGGAAAAATAGTTTTATACTTTTTATTCTTCGCTGTCAAAGGCGAAACACCATTCTGATTCTTCGTTGTCAAAGGCGAAACACTATTCTGATTCTTCGCTGTCAAAGGCGAAACACTATTCTGATTCTTCGCTGTCAAAGGCGAAACACTATTCTGATTCTTCGCTGTCAAAGGCGAAACACCATTCTGATTCTTCGCTGTCAAAGGCGAAACAC
>CAOKEO010000018.1 GCA_948467495.1 uncultured Clostridium sp. | reverse complement strand
ATAACACTGCTGCATACATGATGCCAGCTACCATACCTAATATAATTACACTTGCCATAACCAAATCTAATTTAAACACTTGACCTCCATATACAATTAAATATCCTAGTCCTGCCTTTGACACTAAAAATTCTCCTGAAATAACTCCTACTAATGAAAGTCCTATATTAACTTTTAATGAGTTAATAAAAGTTGAAAGATTAGCTGGTATAACAATTTTTGTTAAAATTTGAAACTTATTAGCTTTAAAGGTTTTTGCCATTTTTATAACTTCTTTATCAGTTTTTAAAAAACCGTTCAAGTTCTCAAGTATTGTCACAATCAAGGATATGGCAACAGCCATTACAATAATTGCTGGCATTCCTGCTCCCACCCATATAATAATAACTGGTCCGCAAAGCCACTTTTGGTAAGCTATTTAACACTACCAAATAAGGTTCTGCAACCTTGGATAGAAAATCAGACCACCATAAAATAATTGCAATCAAAATACCCAGACCAGTACCAACTAAAAAACCAACTACAGTTTCATATACCGTAACGCCAATATGATTCATTAAATCATTAGAACTCAAATTAGTAAAAGTTTCCCATATTCTACTTGGCTGGCTCATAATAAAACTATCTATTATTTTTTGATTCGCTAATATTTCCCATAGGGCAAGAAAAGCTACTAATATTGCAATTTGTGTTAGCCATACCATACATTGTTTATATTTTTTGTTTTTTAAATATTGTCTTCTTTCTTTTGATAGTTGTCTATTCATCGACTCCAAGCTCCTTCCATAAAGTATTAAAATATTGGCTAAAGATAGGTTTCTCTCTACAATTAATTGGATTTCTATTTTCCATATCAAAGTCAATTTTATGAATATCTTTTACTGTTCCTGGTCTAGCATTTAACACAACCACTCTATCTGACATGCTAATGGCTTCTGAAATGTCATGTGTCACCATAAGAGTCGTAATACCTTCTTTTCGTAAGATATTATAAATATCATTTGTCACCATGATTCTAGTTTGATAATCCAACGCAGAAAAGGCCTCATCTAACAATAAAATTTTAGGTTTAACTGCTAAAGTTCGAATAAGTGCTACCCTTTGTCTCATACCTCCTGATAGTTCAGATGGGTATTTATCTTTAAAATCATATAAGTCATATTTTTTTAATAATTCCTCCACATAGGCTTTTGATTCTTTGTCTTTTTTTCCTTTGATTTCTAAACCAAACATCGTATTACTTAATATACTTCTCCATTCTAGCAAACAGTCTCTTTGTAGCATATAACCTATTTTTGGTGATATACCTTCAATTTCTTCTCCCTCTATGTAGATTTTGCCTGATGTCTTATCTTCTAAACCTGCTATTATGGATAAAAGTGTAGATTTTCCACATCCACTTGGTCCTATGATACTGACAAATTCTCCTTTTTTAACTCTTAAATTAACATTCTGAATGGCTAAAATTTCTCCTTCTTTATTTTGGTATTTCTTAGTTATATTTTTGACTTCTAGTATTTTTTCCATTGTCTTCCTCCTTGTCATTTATCCTAATATATTTTATGTTAAATAATCAAAATGAGTTCTTTTAATATAAAAAAACAGACCTAATTGGTCTGCTTATTTGTTTATCCTGCTGTTGCTAATTCTTCTTTTATTTTTTCTAATTCTTCTTCTTTAATTTTAGTTGTCTGTAATATGATTTTTTCATCTAATTTTATACTCATCATATTCTTGGCAATTTCCTTTTGACTTTCCTTTCGTACACGTCTATTATTTTCTGCCCTCATTTGGTTTACTAAACTTTCCAGTCTATCCATATCTTTTTCACCTACCTTTTTTTCTATTTTTTCTAATAATTTTCGTTGTATTTCTTCCTCTAATGTATTTTCTAATAAATAACTTATAATATTAACGAATTCTTCCAATATTTTTCTATTTTTAGTAGATTGGATGATAATTTCTAAATTCTCGACTAATTCCTCACTACTTTGGGCTTTTTCAAGAAACATGATATAACGAAACATGGAATCTCTTTGTAATAACATTTGTCTTGGAAGCTTGTTGATATCAATGAAATTATATTCTAACTCTATTTGGTATCTTTCAAATACATAATCACCAATCTGTTTTTCTTGAAAGTTTCTTGGCATTTTCCATTTTTGGCTTCCTGTATAAATAACAATAGGAACGATAATTGGATAACTTGTATTTTTTCCAATCTTTTTATTTCTACTCCACTCTTGCATAATATCTAAGCAATAATTTAACATTCTATATGGCATATTGTAATCTATCGTAGATTGATGTTCAATTAAGAAAAAGATATCTTGATTTTTTAACTTATATACTAAGTCTGCTTCTTTTGACTTATATTTTTTAGTCATATAATTATTGGTATAGCGAATTAATTCCTCCTCTTTAACCTTCTCTCTTGGTATAACAAACTGATTAATAAATTGTGTTGCTTCTTTTTTATCCTGTAATATATCTTTAATGAGTTTATCATGGGAATATTTTTTCTCAACTTGATTTAAGTTATAATTTACACTCTCTTCTGCTAATTGCATAACAGCATTTAATCTCATTGTATGAATACATTTGATGTATTGTCCATAAGTAAAGACCTTCAATATGATTCCTCCTATATTTTATCTTATTTTTATTTTCTTGTTAGATTTTATTAATAGGTAAATTATTTCTTTGTCTTTTGTTTTTTTTCTATGGGAATTGGTTACTAATCTTGAATTAAATTTTGGATTAAATCTTTAATATATTTTTTGCTAGATATGAAAACTAATTAGTATTAAAACACCAAATAGGAAGAATTGCAAGCCTTTCTACAAATCTTCCTATTTTTTGACATTATTTCTGTAATTTCTACTTTTTATTTATCAAAATAACGACTGATTTCTTCTAAACCTTCAAAATTTTTTTGTCGATAAACATCATATACAACAATATTAACAGAATTAGCAAGATTTAAGGATCTTAATGTCGGTCTCATTGGTATTCGAATCGTCTTATCGATATATTTATGTAACAAATTCTCTGGTAAGCCTTTTGTTTCCTTACCAAACAACAAAAATATCTCCTCCCTATCTTTGTAATTAGGAGCTGAATAGACCTGTTTTCCCTTTGTAGTAACGAAAAACATCTCATTTTCCTCTGGTTTATATTTTTCTAAAAACTCCTCTAAGGATTTATGCTCCTCCAACTCTACTTTATCCCAATAATCCAATCCAGCCCTTTTAACAGCCTTATCTGATACATCAAATCCCAATGGATGTATCAAATGCAATTTAGCCCCTGTTGCTGCACAAGTCCTTGCTATATTTCCTGTATTTTGTGGTATCTCTGGCTCCACCATAACAACATGTATTCTCACTTTTATTCCTTCTTTCTTTTATCATGCAAGTTTGGAACAGGGAAAATTCTCCATCTTCCCAATCTCATTATTAGCTTAATTGCTTTTGTCTTACATATTCATATAAAATAATTCCTGCCGCAACAGAAGCATTCAAACTTTCTGTTCTTCCAAGCATTGGTATTTTAACTTTTTCATCGGCAAACTCTTGTATTTCTCTTTCTACTCCATTTGCCTCATTTCCAATAATAACTACTTTTTTACGATAGTCAACATCATAAATTGTATTTTCTGTTTGTAACGAAGATACCATGATTTTGAATTTATGTTTTTTAACTTCTTTTAGTGTTTGTTTTAAATCTTCACACTCTATGATTTTTACTCGAAAGATGGCTCCCATTGTAGAACGAACTACCTTTGGATTGTAAGCATCTGCTGTTCCTTTTGATAATAATATTTGCTTCAGCCCTATACTATCAACAGTTCTTAAAATAGCTCCTAGATTTCCTGGATCTTGTATATCATTTAATGCTACTATTATATCTTGTGTGTAATCAATTTCCGTATTAACAGGTGTCTTTTCTATAATTGCTAAAATTCCTTGAGGTGCTTGCACTTCTGTCAAATACTTAAATAATTTTTGTGTTACATAGATACATTCATACTTAGCAATTTCATACATTAGGTCTTTTGGCAATGTTTCATTTCTCTCACAATCATCGCATAAAATAATCTGTTTAATGGGAGCCTTCTCTTGTATTGCTTCTGCCACTAATTTAATTCCCTCTATCACATATTCATTGTTTATATCTCTATATTTCTTATCTTTAAGCTTTTTTACATGCTTAATAAATTCATTTTCTTTACTGGTTATTCTTTGCATTCTACTCTCCTTTACTATTTAGATAATTAACCCTCTTTCCATTTCTCCTAGAATTTAACCTGTCCCAATACATACCTATAGGGATAATTGGTGCCTGTCCCAAAACGCACCCAAACGCACCCCAAAAATTACATTCTTAAAAATTCTGTTACATCATTTAGAATTTGCCTTTCGTTGTCTGTTCCTATCTCTAACGTTATCATAGGTTTGATACCTGCCGAAAATTTAATTTTGTTTCCGTATTTTTTTACAATTTGAGTGATATCTAATTCAAATTGATTTGGTTCAAAGGTAAATATGACGGCTGTTTTCTTTCCTATATTTTTATTTGCTATTTTATTGATTTTTAATTGTTTTGCTAAATATTTAATTCTGCTAATTGCAATTAGATTTTCTACTTCAGTTGGCATGTCCCCAAATCGGTCAATGATTTCATCTATAATATTTTGTATATTTTCTTCATTTTGACAAAGGGCAATATTTTGATAAATCTCTATTTTTTGATTGGCATTTTCTATGTATTCATCTGGAATATAACTTGTTACATTTAAGTCAATTTGAAGTTCTACTTCTGGTTCAATTTCAATTCCTTTCATTTCTTTTACTACTTCGTCTAATAAATGGCAATACGTATCATATCCTACTTGCTCTAAGTGTCCAGATTGTATCTCTCCGAAGTAAACTTCCTGCTCCTCTAATTTGTAAATCTCTCATTGCTATTTTAAATCCTGAACCAAATTCAGTAAATTCTTTAATGGCTTTTAACCTTTTGTCTGCTATTTCTGTTAATAATTTGTCTTTTTTATAAGTGATGTAGGCGTATGCCTGTCTATTGGCTCTTCCTACTCTTCCTCGAATTTGATATAACTGGGCTAATCCCATTCTGTCTGCATTTTCTACAATGATAGTATTGGCATTAGGGATATCAATGCCTGATTCTAGTATGGTTGTACATACTAATACATTGGTTTCTCCCTCTATAAATTCTTTCATAATTTCTTCAATTTTGGTTCCTGACATCTTCCCATGGGCATAAACCACATTTGCTTCTGGTACTAATCTTGCGATATCATCTGCTTTTTTCTGTATTCCTTCTACATGATTGAATAGATAAAATATTTGTCCATTTCTTTCCAATTCTTTGGTAATTGCCTCTTTGATAACTTCTTTGTCATATTCTAATACATAAGTCTGGACAGGTTTTCTATTTTGTGGTGGTTCATAAATGACTGACATATCTCGAATTCCTACAATTGACATATGCATCGTTCTTGGAATTGGTGTTGCTGTCATAGTTAATACATCAACATTGGTTTTTAATTGTTTGATTTTTTCCTTAGCCTTTACACCAAAGCGATGTTCTTCATCAATAATTAATAATCCTAAATCTTTAAATTCAATATCTTTGCTTAAAATTCTATGAGTTCCAATAACAATGTCTACATCTCCTAATTTTAATCTTTTTACAACTTCATCTTGGTATTTTTTAGTTTTAAATCGATTTAGAATTTCTACTTTAATTGGAAAATCTTTCATTCTTTCCTTGAACTCTTGATATTGTTGTTCTGCTAATACTGTTGTTGGTGCTAGATAAGCAACTTGTTTGTGATCCATAACTGCTTTAAAAGCAGCCCTTAATGCAACCTCTGTTTTTCCATATCCAACATCACCACATAATAATCGATCCATTGGTTTTGTCTTTTCCATATCTTTTTTTACTTCTTCGATACAACGTAATTGGTCATCTGTTTCTTGATAAGGAAATTTTGCTTCAAACTCACTTTGCCAAGGCGTATCTTGATGAAAACTAAACCCTTGTGCTTTTTCCCTCATCGCATATAACTCGATTAGTTCTTTTGCCACTTCTCGTAAATTATTTTTTACTTTTGTTTTAGTATTTTCCCATTCCTTGCTTCCCAAACGATTTACTTTTGGCTGAATACTATCTCCACCAATGTATTTTCGAACAGAATCTAAATCACTTGTTGGTATATAAAGAATATCATCATCCTTATATTTTATTTTAATATAATCTTTAATCGTTCCATCTGCTTGAATAGTATTAACACCAATATAGATACCAATTCCATATCTTCTATGAACAACATAATCTCCTACTTTTAAATCTGCAAATACTATTTTTTCCCCTTCTTTAAAGTTTGCATTAACAACTTTTTTCCTTCTTTTTTCTCCATCTATTAAATCATCTGCCACAATAACCAATTGTTGTAAATCATAAGCCTCCCATCCTGCTGATAAAGTTCCCATAGTAATTGTTACAATGGATTCGTTTGCTCTTACAATAATGGTCTGGTCTAATTTCTCCTCTATTTTATTGATAATTTCTTTTTCATGTAATAAAGTCTGCATCTTTTTTGCTTTTTCCTTAGTAGAGACTAAGACATATATTTTTTTCTTTTCTTGGATGGCTTTTTGCAAATCTTCAATCAAATTCTCTAGTTCGCTTTTGTAGTAATTTACTTCTCTATATGCAAACTTGTATTTTTCAGTTGCTAATTTATTATCGATATCTTGTTTTTCGATATAAATAATTTGCTTGTTTTCCAATTTTTCTTGTATTTGTACATAAGTTATTATATTGCTAATGGCATCTGGTATGATTTTTTCCTTTTCTACTAAAGCTTTTCTTAAATTGTTGTTATCAATTGCGATGTTGGTTGCTCTTTGTTTTATTTTCCCAATTTCCTCTAAAAATATACAATAATCAGCCGATAGATAGTCCATTAACGTTTCTTGTTTTTCATAAAAACAATTAAAATATTTATCCATTTTACAGATGTAATTTCCTGCTTTTATTTGTTCAATATCCTCCTCCATTATTTGTCTTTGACTATTTTTAAGATTGGCTTGTTTTATTTTATGACAAATATTTTCAATAGCGGTTTCTAAAATGTATTCATGTGCTGGATAAATTGTTGCTTTTTCGAGTGTATTGATTGACCTTTGACTTGTAATATTGAAGTTTCGGATAGAATCAATTTCATCTCCCCAAAATTCCATTCTAACACCCATTGTTTCACTGGTAGCAATATCAACAACTCCTCCACGAATACTAAATTGTCCTCTGCCTTCCATTAAATCACATCTTATGTATCCTAATTCAACTAACTTTTGCTTAACCTCATCTAAAGAATACATTTCCCCTACTTTGAAATTTAATTCATTTGTATATAGTACTTCTCTAGCTGGCAACTTTTGCATGATAGCTTCTATGGTAGTAACTACTATTAGATTTTTTCTAGACTTTATTTCATTTAAAGCTTCAATTCTTTGGTATGAAACTTCTTTGCTTTCTGCTATATAATCGTAAGTCACAATTTCTTTTTTAGGAAACAATACCACCTTGTCTGTAAAATATTGTATGTCTTGGTATAACTTCTTAGCTTGAATTTCGTTATAAGTAACAAAACAGATAGGCTTTTTCCCAAATTCATGAATGGCTGCCCCTATTTGTAACATTCCCACGTCAGTTAAGCCCGATATTGCTATCGGACTTATTTTATTTTCGATTTGTTTTAGTAAATCAATGAATTTTTCCGATTTACCAAACTCTCCTAAAATAGTATTCATTTCTTTTCTCCTAGTAAACTTTGATTGCCAAAAAGTTGCCAAGAGGGACAGTCCTTTTTGGCAATTTTATTATACTATATTTTGTTCACAAAAGGAAGGGTTATTTTTACATTTCCTAGAAATTTGATTTTTATGTTGATTAGTGGTATAATTTAAGTGTATCTAAAAACTATGCAGAAGTCCTCTAAATTTATATAGAGGCAGAAAGGAACAGAAATGCAATATGTTGCCAAAATCTTACCATCCTGTAAACAATGTAACGGCACATGCTGGGTAGCAGGCGATTAAGCAAAAACTCAACAAAATGTTAGGAAACGTTTTGGAATCACACCAAACAGCTGCGTTAATGATGCAAATGGTAGAATCCATTGTCCGTTTGCGCTGGGCTTGCTGTAATCCAACTGTTCGAAAGAGGATGCTGTTGTTTAACATCCTCTTTTCACATTTTTATTAGTAATTTATCAAATTTAGAATGAATATAATTTTTCAACTTTATCATAAACTCCTCTGGTTTAATTTCTTTTTTAGCTACTAAATCTAATCCTTTTTCCCAACTAGCCGTAAGTTTTGGATTTAACATATCTGGCATAGAGCCATATACAATATCATAGATTCTTTCTCCCTTTTGGGTAGGTGTAATAATTTGTGTTTTATTATTTACCTCGATATATTTAATTTTTTCTAACTTTTTCATAATTTCCGCTCTAGTTGCACTAGTTCCAATGCCTGCTCCTTTGATTTGTTCTCTTAATTCCTCTTCTTCAATTAGTTTTCCTGCATTTTCCATGGCTAAAATAATAGATCCAGAATTGTATCTAGTCGGTGGAGAAGTCTCTGCATCTTTTATCTGAAAATTCCTAATTTCAATATTTTGACCCTTTTTTAATGTTTTTAGAATTTCTAAGTTATTATCTTCTTGCTTTTTATTTTCTTTGCTTTTATTGTTATCATCTTGTGTATTTTCCACATTTTTCTCGTCTTGTGTGGATTTCTTTTCTTCTTTTTCCATTGGCTTCAAAATTTCCAAAAATCCTTGCTTCACACAAACCTTTCCGCTACAATGAAACGTCTCATTTTTTATGCCAACCGTTACTTGCATCTTACTATATTCAGCTGGTGGATAAAAAATGGCTAAAAATCTTTTTACAATTACTTTATAAACTTGTTTTTGTAATTCTGGTAATGAATGATAATTTTCATATCCTTGCCCTGTTGGTGTGATAGCATAGTGGTCAGTTATTTTACTGTCATTTACATACTTGGTTTTTATCAAATTAGTAGAATATTTCTCCTTTACCATTTTGTTAATATATTCTTGTATTTCTTCATCTTGAAATCCTCTTGCTATTCCATTTAGATTCTTAGATATTTCTTTGGCAACTGCTGTTGAAAGTACTCTTGCATCTGTTCTGGGGTAAGTTACCAACTTTTTTTCATATAAATTTTGTATGATTTCTAGCGTTTGATCTGGTTTAATTTTAAATCTTTTGGTACATTCATTTTGAATTTCTGCTAAATTGAATAAAAGTGGTGCATTTTCTTTTTGTTTAGATTTCTTCAATTCTGTTATGGTTGCTTGGCTTGCTGTTAAACTTGCTATAAAACTTCTGGCATCTTCTTCTTTTTTAAATCCTGTCTCATTATATAGTTTGGTAGATTCATACATTTCTGATTTCTCATTGACTTTCCATTCTGCTTTAAAAGAAGCTGTTTCATCGCCAAACTCTCCTAAAACTTTATAATATTTTGTCTTAATAAAATTCCTAATTTCTCTTTCTCTTCCTACAATCATCCCCAATACACATGTCATAACTCTACCAACTGATATAGAAGCTTTGTCTTCTTGGATACTTTTTGCCAATTGTCTTCCATAAATAATGGATAATAATCTTGAAAAATTAATACCAATTAAATAATCCTCTTTTGCTCTTAGATAAGCACTATCTGACAGACTATCATATTCTGATAGATCTTTGGCTTCTCGAATTCCCCTTGTAATTTCCTCCTCTGTTTGAGAGTCAATCCATACTCTTTTCATCTTTGCATTTGGATTTGGTTTTGCCATCATAAATACTAATCTTTGTATGTACTCTCCTTCACGCCCTGAATCTCCTGCATTATAGATTTCTTCAATATCTTTTCTTTGCAATAATTCTTTTACTATATTAAATTGATTTTGTACAGCTGGAATGATTTCATATTTCCAATCTTCTGGAATAAAGGGAAGCGTTTCTAAACGCCATAATTTTAATTTTTCATTGTATTTGTCTGGATAACTCATCGTCACTAAATGTCCTACACACCATGTGATAATCCAGTTCTCTGATTCTAAATATCCATTCCTTCGATTGGTAGTTATTTTTAGTGCCTTTGCAAATTCCATCGCGACTGACGGCTTCTCTGTTATCAATAATTTTTTGCCCAAATTTACTACATTCCTTTCCTCATTTTATTACTCTATTTAACAAAGTTTATTATCCTCTATATATTCATTCACTATTTTTTTCACCTTCATCATAGTATCCTTTGTTTTTGGTATTTGATAATGAAACTTATCAATCATTTTACTAACATTATTATTTTCACTTAAAACCATCAAACTATAAGAAAAATTAATATCAAAAACATAAGAAGCAAAACGTAAAATTTGGTCTGTCTCGCTAATGCTATTTCTACTATCTGCTAATTTCTTTTGATACACATTTTCTAGCATTTTTTCAGATAATTTGCCTTCTTCTACTTGTTTCACTCTTTCAGGTTGTTCCCAATAAATGACTGCCCCTTCATAAATAAGATCTAATTTATCTGCATCCCTTATGATTTTACAAAATAGCTCCTTTTCTTGTGATAACCCTTGTGACAGCTGATATTTATTGTGTTCTTGTACAGCCGTGTAAATAATATCATCATAGGTGTCTTCCTCTATATATTTTCTGATATAATTGTCTTTTTTTAAAATCTCTACTCCTGCTTCTCCATGATTAAATGTTTCTTTTTGATTTTTGTCTACTATTTTATACTGCTCGAATCTTCCTATATCATGAAGTACTCCTATCAATTCTGCTAATTGAATTTGCTCCTCTTTCAATTTTAAGTGAGTGGCTAACTTTTTACAATTTTCTGCTACCCTTATAATGTGTGCTAATTTCATCTGTACCCTTGGATTGTCTATTGGTAATTCATTTACATGACGTACTAATTCTTTTTTGGCATTTTCAATATTAATCATCATTACACCTCTCTTCGCATTGTATCATTTTTGTACTTTAAATTCAACAATATTTTAATTTAAGTTTCTGTTTTCGTAACGATTCAGACGTTTTGTTTTTTGCCATAAAAGTTGCTATATTTTTTATGATGTAACAATTCGGGGGGACCAGCAAGATTACAGTCTGTTATAAGATTACAGACTGTTCGCAGCTGGGAGTTACCAATAAAAAATATAGAAACTTTCTAATTGGAATATATCACCTCTGAATCGTTACCTGTTTTCTTTATTATGACTTTTAAGAAGTGCAAAACTTAAATCATATTTCACTTGAAACCCTAAGGATTTTGTTATATAATAGGCAAAGTTAAATAGAAAAAATGAAAGGGGTTTCAATTTATGGAATACAAATTTAATGAGATTGAAAAAAAATGGCAAGATTACTGGGATAAAAATAAAACTTTTTACACAGATGTATGGGATTTTTCAAAACCTAAATTTTATGCATTAGATATGTTCCCATATCCATCTGGTCAAGGTTTACACGTAGGACATCCAGAAGGATATACAGCAACTGATATTATGTCTAGAATGAAAAGAATGCAAGGATATAATGTTTTACACCCAATGGGTTGGGATGCTTTTGGCTTACCAGCAGAGCAATATGCTATCAAAACAGGAAACCATCCTGCTGGTTTTACTGCTAGTAATATAGAAACCTTTAAAAAGCAATTAAAGATGCTTGGACTTTCTTTTGATTGGGATAAAGAGATTTCTACTTGTGACCCAGATTATTATAAATGGACACAATGGATTTTTAAGCAATTATTCCAAGATGGGCTAGCTAAACTAGTGGAAATGCCTGTTAATTGGTGTGAAGAATTAGGCTGTGTATTATCAAATGATGAAGTTATTAACGGAAAAAGCGAAAGAGGTGGTTTTCCTGTTGTTCGTAAAAATATGAAACAATGGGTTTTAGATATTCCTCAATATGCCGATATTCTATTAGACGGTCTAGACGAAATTGATTGGCCTGAATCTACCAAAGAAATCCAAAGAAATTGGATTGGTCGTAGCGAAGGGGCTGAAGTTATTTTTAAAGTTGCCAATCGTAATCATTTAAAATTTACTGTATTTACCACAAGACCAGACACTTTATTTGGAGCTACTTATTGCGTATTAGCCCCAGAATTAGAATTAGTAAATCAAATTACTACTTCTGAATGCC
Organism: uncultured Clostridium sp.; assembly: GCA_948467495.1. Classification (GTDB taxonomy): domain Bacteria; phylum Bacillota; class Clostridia; order TANB77; family CAG-508; genus CAG-269. The sequence continues at coordinate 23,045 of CAOKEO010000018.1, read as the reverse complement.
AAGTAGCAGTTGAGGAATACAAAAAATTAGCTGCTAGTAAATCAGATTTAGAAAGAACAGAATTAAACAAAGATAAAACCGGTGTATTTACAGGTGCTTATGCTATCAATCCAGTTAATGGAAAAGAAATTCCTATATGGATTTCTGACTATGTATTAGCAACTTATGGAACAGGATGTATTATGGCAGTTCCTGCCCATGACCAAAGAGATTATGAATTTGCTACCAAATTTGGGATGGACATTATTCCTGTCTTAGAAGGGGGAGATATTACAAAAGAAGCCTTTACAGAAGATGGTTCCCACATCAATTCTGATTTCTTAAATGGTTTGGGCAAACAAGAAGCAATTAGCAAAATAATTACATGGCTAGAAGAAAACAAAATTGGTACAAAAAAAGTAAATTATAAACTTCGTGAATGGATTTTTGCAAGGCAACGTTATTGGGGAGAACCTATTCCAATTGTATATGTAGATGATGAAATGAAAGCTTTAGCAGATAGTGATTTGCCTTTAGTTTTACCCGAATTAGAAGACTATGCTCCATCCAAAGCTGGTGCTTCTCCTTTAGATAAAGCAACTAACTGGGTAAATACAAAATGGCAAAATCAATGTGCTAAACGTGAAACTAGTACGATGCCTGGTGCCGCTGGTTCTAGTTGGTATTTTTTAAGATATATCGACCCTAAAAATCAAAACGAGTTAGCCAATAAAAAATTATTAGAATACTGGTTACCTGTTGATTTATACGTTGGTGGTCCTGAACATGCTGTTGGTCATTTATTATATTCTAGATTTTGGAGTCAATATTTATATAATAAAGGGGTGGTTCCTGTCAAAGAGCCATTTGCTAAACTTCGTCACCAAGGAATGATTTTAGGTACCAATGGTGAAAAAATGAGCAAATCAAAGGGAAATGTTATCAATCCAGATGATATGATAAAACAATATGGTGCTGATAGTTTAAGAGTTTATGAAATGTTTATGGGACCAATTGAAGCTGCCAAACCATGGAACCCAAACGGAATAGATGGTTCTAAAAAATTCTTAGATAGGGTTTGGCGATTATATACAGAATCTGAAAAAATAAAAGATGAAATAAATCCAAATCTTGATAGAGTTTATCATTTTACAGTAAAAAAGGTAACCAATGATTATGAAACAATGAATTTTAATACAGCTATTTCACAAATGATGATTTTCATCAATACCGTCAATAAAGAATCCATCTTCCCTCTTACTTATGCAAAAGGATTTCTAAAATTACTAAATCCTGTTGCTCCTCATATAACAGAAGAGTTATGGAACTTGTTAGGACATACCAATACTATTACCTATGAAAAATGGCCTGAATATGATGAAGAAAAAATAATAGCAAATGAAATAACATTGCCAATTCAGCTAAATGGTAAATTAAAAGCAACGATTTCAATCATTCCTGATGAAAATGATGAAATTGTGAAACAAAAAGTTCACCAAGCAATTCATTCTAAATTAGACAATAAAACCATTATAAAAGAAATTTATGTAAAAAATAAGATTTATAATATCGTTGTGAAATAATTTATTAGCCTATTAGGACTATATTTTATCTAAGTTCTAATAGGCTTTTATAAACCTTGAACTTTATTTATTAAAAAGTCCATTTCCATGTCATGATTTTCAAGCTTTTTTTCACAAAACTTAATGTTTTCTTCTTGCCTTTCTATTTTTTGTGTGTTTGAGATAAAGGCATCAAATAATGCTTTTAATTTATCTCCATGTTCATGCTCAATGACTGCTACACTTCTGCTAACATTTCTTATATTTTCTTCCATTCGTGCTATATCTTCTTGTATTAGTGGTATTTTTGCTATCTCTTTTTGCATCTCTGGAATTTTTGCGACTTGTTTTTGCATTTCTGGTATCTTTGCTATTTGTTTTTGCATTTCTGGTATTTTTGCTATTTGTTCTTGCATTTCTGGTATCTTTGCTATTTGTTCTTGCATAACATCTATCTTAACATTAATGTTTTGAATAGCAGCCAATATCTCATTTTTTGCTTCATTATCCATAAAGTCTCCTCCTTTCCTATATTCTACAATTAATTGTGTTATTATTATACACAGCTAGAACTGATATGTCAAGAAAAATCTATAGACAAATTTCGACTTTTTTATCCTTATCAAACCTTTGAAACCTTCTGTCATAAAACTGTAAATAACATTTAATATTCCTGAAACACATTCCTTTCATTTTTATAGTATAATAAGCTTAGATTGTACTAAGGAGAATGATTATGAGTGTAGAAACAGATTTAAAAAAAGATGGAATTGAAGTAATAGAAACATTAAATACTCTTAAAATCAATTCAATTGCACGAAACCTATCACAAAAAATTTGTGCAACATTTCCCGAATATGGTTTTAATCAAAATGATTTATTTATTCGATTATCTAGATTAAATATGTATCGAGCAAAAATGCCAGAAGGATTGGCAGAAGCAAATTATTTTTATAAAAATACTTCTATTTATTTCAATGTACATATTGCAGATGAAGATTTAGAAGAATTTGCTATCCATGAGTGCATTCATTATATACAAGAAGTAAAAGATAAAAGAAACTATTTAATCAGAATGGGACTTTGCGATTATACTGAATTTAAAATATATGGATTAGGTCTGAATGAAGCTGCTGTTCAATTAATAGCCTCTAAAATTAATGCCATTCCTAAAGAATATGTAAAATATTTTGGTATTAGTTTTGAAACAACAAGTCCTTCCTATTATCCCCTAGAATGTTGTTTAGTCAACCAATTAGCTTATATTACTGGCGAAGATATTTTATTTGAAAGCACCTTGAAAAGTAATGACAACTTTAAAAAAGTATTTTCTGATTTAACTTCTCCAAAAGTATTTATTGCTGTTCAAAATGCCATTGATGATATTCTTTATCATGAAGAAGATATTATTAAAATGAATAATAAAATAGCACAAATTGACGACAGAAATAAAAAAGTTGATGGCATGATTAAAAAAATTGATGAATTAAAAAATGAAATAACTCTGATTTTTATGCGAACACAAAATCTTATTATTTCCAGCTATTTTAATACTGCCTTTGACAAAATTTCTGATTTGCAAGGCATTGAAGAATATAGAAAAAAATTATATGCTTTCAGAAAATTTATTGGATACACTGATGGATACACTTTTTTTAATGATTACTATGTTGCCAAAATGAAAGAATTAGAATATAAATACAACCTATTAGAAAATGGTCAGTTTGAGACAGCGCTTAAAGTAGTTACAAAAAAAGAAAATGTATTCATTCGTGTTATAAAAACGTTAAAAAAACTTATTTTTGGAGCCTCTACAGAAGAAGAGAATATACCATTTTAAATCTATACTTAATAGACTGTTACCAAATTTTTAATTTATTGACATTTAAAAAATTTGATAACAGTCTGCTATTGTTTTCTTCACAAATTATTGTTTCCTAAAACATCCTACCTTTTTCCTATCATAAATTTTCCCCTATCTTATTTGCTGCCTCTCTTCCAGAATGTGCTGCCCATGCTACCGTTGCTTTTATCCCTGCTAAATCACCACCAGCATATATTTTAGGGTTAGAAGTTTGGTAGTTTTCATTAATTTTAAGATTTCCCCATTTATTCGTTTGTAAACCTAAGTCCTTCACATACGGTTCTACTTGAGAACCAAGTGCCATTACCATATAATCCATCTTTATGGTATAATTACTACCCTCTAGATTAACTGGTACCAATCTAGTGTCATTTTCTTTTTGCACTAATTCCGTTTTAATTAGTTCCACTTCTTCGACTTTACTTTTTCCCTTAATTTTTACAATATTATTTTGAAATAGAAACTCAATTCCTTCTTGGATAGCCTCTTCTACTTCTTTATCCTCTGCTGGCATTTGTTCTCTCGCTCTTCGGTAAATCACCTTTACCTCTTTTGCCCCTAGTCTTTTAATTGTCCTTGCACAATCCATTGCTACATTTCCACCACCAACTACAGCTACTATTTTATCGTTGTAATTTGGATGTAGATTATGCTCCAAAAGCTCATTTCCGCCAAATACACCTTCTAAATTTTCACCTTCTACTCCCATTTTAGAAGATTGATTGGCACCAAAGCTCAAAAAAACGGCATCATATTGCTTTTCCAAATCTTCTAGAAAAAGATTTTTTCCAAGTTCTTGATGATATTTAACATGAATTCCTAACTGCAAAATTTTCTTGACAGATTTTTTGACAATATCCTTCGGCAATCGAAACGCAGGAATGCCATGCACTAATAATCCACCTAAATAATCATATTTTTCATATATCGTTACTTGTATTCCCTTTTTTGCCAAAAAAGCACTAGCTGTTAGTCCTGCTGGTCCTCCTCCTATCACTGCCACCTTTTTATTGGTTTTATTTTGGTTTATCTCCTTCTGATAACAATTTAGCAAACTATCCTCCTCATCTACTATCGTATCAAAGATGAAAGCTTCTAAATCTCCTATCGAAACCGCCTCTCCCTTGATACCTCTTACACAAGACCCCTGACATTGCTTTTGATGAGGACAAATTCTTCCACAAATACCTGGCAATACGGTAGTTTCTGATAATATTTCATATGCTTTTTTATAATTACCTTGCTTAATTTGTTGAATAAATTGAGGAATATGATTTCCTAAAGGACAGCCCTTTATAGAACATGGCTTGGCTTTACAATTTAAACAGTAATTGGATTTTTCGTTTATTTCTTCCATTTTTATTACATTCCTTCCAAATTTATATCAATTTAGTTTGTTGTTTTTTGTATTTTATTATAGATATTATTGTGTGTCAATTTGTTTGACCTACTTGTTCAATAAATTTATATAAAGGTTTTTTATTGGTAACTCCCAACTGCATAACAGACTGTAAACCAAATTTTCAAGTTATAACACTTAAAAATTTGGTACATCTATAATTTGTTGGTTCCCCCGAATTGTTACTTCATAAAAAATAAAATAACCTTTTCTAAAAAATCATTAAATTACTAACATTTATCTAATACCAATTTCAAATCATGAATAAAATCAATCTTTTTTGTATCATCGCGAAGCAAGGCAGCTGGATGCCAAGTTGGCATATAATAAATCCCCTTCTTTTCAATCCACTTGCCTCGAGAAGCTGTTATTCCATACTCTTTCCCTAAAATGTTTTTAAGTGCTACACTTCCGAAGTAACACAACAATTTCTGGTTGTACCAAAATAACTTGATTTCGCAAATAATTCATACAAGCAAAAGCCTCATCTTCTTCTGGATTACGATTAGCAGGTGGTCTACATTTTACAATATTAGCAATATACACATCTTCTCTTTTCAAACCAACTGTTTGAAAAGCCATATTCATTAATTTTCCAGCTCTTCCCACAAAAGGTTCTCCCAGTCTATCCTCATCTGCACCAGGTCCTTCTCCAATAAACATAATTTTTGCCTTCTTATTTCCTACACCAAAAACAATATTCTGCCTTGTCTTACACAACTTACACTTATTACAATCAACAATTGCTTCTTCTAATTCTTTCCACGTTTCAAACATAAGGTTACTTTTGGGACAGTCCCAAAGTATCCCTTTTGGGATACTTTGGGGACAGGTCTCTCCTCCTTTTCTTTTTTTATTTTACACATTGTTCTATTAACTTTATTTTTCTACTTTGGTTTGTGTCTATTTTTGCCTTTGCTCCAATTGGTATAACGGTTTTGGTTTCAATATGTCCAAAATTGTTGGATTGGATGATTGGAAATACATAGTCTCCTATTAATGTGTCTAATACGATTTGCTCTAATGTGATATTACTTTCATGTTGGTAATTTCCAATCCAAATTCCTCTTATTTGGTCAAAAACTCCATTTTGTTTCATATGTGCTAGGGCATGACTTACCATAGCAGGGTTTGATTCGAATCCAAGTTCTTCTATGAATAATATTTTATCTTTGAAGTCAACTTGATATTTGCCACTTACTAAATCATGTATTAAAGTAAGATTTCCTCCTATTAAATTCCCTTCTGCTTGTCCTTCTTGAATGGTTACATATTCTTCTCCTTCTTTTCCTATTTCTAGATTCGCTTCTAGGAATCTTTTCATGGCTTCTTGATAACTGTAATCTGTCTCATCTGTTGCAATGGTTTTAAAATTGGTTCCACTAAAGGTGACTAAACCTGTTTTCGCATGAATGATATTAGTAAGGGATGTGATATCACTATAACCACATAAAATTTTAGGATTTTGCTTGATTAATTCATAATCTAAAAATTCAAATACCGTATTAGAGTTATTTCCTCCTTTGGCACACCATATCATTTTCACATCTTTGTCTCGAAACATCTCGTTAATATCTTCTGCCTTTTCTTTCGCTGTACTACTATACCCATTTGTATTAGCGTAAATATTTTTAGAAAATTTTACTTTAAATCCACTTTTTTTAAGTATTTGTTTCGCTTGTTCTAACTCTTCTATATTATCTCCTATAATGGGGTCGGATGGTGCTACCACTCCAATGGTATCACCTAGTTTTAATCTATCTGGAATCATTCTTACTCACTCTCCTTTTGAGACAATGGGGACAGGTCTCATTTGTCTCATTGTCTTTCCAAATTATGAAACAAAACAAATCTGTCTCTTTGTCTCACATTTTGTCTCCTTGTTCATCATATTTGGTTTCTACTTTTGAATATTCTTCTGGCTTTAATCCTACACGTTTCCTCATATATCTTTCTGTCAATATAAAAGCTATCGTAAAAATAACACCAATAATTATCATACAATATGCTGTCGTCATTTTGTCTAATAGGAAAGACGCAAATAATCCTCCCATTACTCTAACTACACTACAAAATAAATTCTTAGCAGCAAATATTTTGGTATCTATCTCTTTGTTAGTAAAATTTCTTAGATATTTATCAATGATGGTGTAATACATTCCTTGACCAAAATTATAAATTAAATTTGTTATAATTACAATTCCTAGTAATGAGATATATTCTTCTGCTTTTAATCCACAAATTCCTGCTATAATGGTACTAATTGATAACATCATAGCAATCGTGATTAAAGATTTATTTCTTAATTTGCGATGAAATACTTCTTGTTTTTTGGAAGCATAGGAACTAATATAACTTCCTATGGCAGCTATAATTCCAATTATTATGGAAGATAATTTCAACTCTTCTAATAAACTGACATGATAATTACTTATAATATTTAATAAAGAGACAATTAAGGAAGCACATAGTATTAATGCTTTTAATCTTTCGGATTTTAGTACATAAATAAAACCTTCTTTTATATCTTTTAACTGTTCTCCACCAGACATTTTACTAGCATTCTTCTTTTGAATTGGTTCCATAAACCCCATTGATAAGATGGCTACTATAATTAAAACAACTAGTGAAAATATAACTGGTAAATAGCCATTAATGGTATATAAGTAACCTGCCATAACTTTTGATATGGCATTAAATAAATAGTAACCTGCTGCTCCTTTTGCATTTATTCTGGAATAGATTTTACCTTTGTATTTAGAAGGAGGTATGGATTCATTGAGCAAGCTTGGCTCAGCAATATTTTTGATAGAAAAAGCAATTGCTGATATGAGTTCTGCAAATATTAAATCAAATAAATTTCGACTTAGCATCAAAATTACCATATAAAAACAATTTAAAACATTTCCTAAAATAATACTGTTTTTTCTTCCTAAAAACTCTACAATAATATTAGCTGGAATTTGTAAGATAATGCTAAAAAAGGCATAAAATGTGCTTTTTAATACAACATCTGCCGCACTAATTCCTTTTATCTGTGTCAAAAACAAAAAGTCGATGGTATAGAAGAATAGATAATCCCATGCCAATTTTTTATAAGTTGGAAAGATTCTCATATTTACTTTTCTTATTTTTTGCGTTTCTTCTTTGGTACTCATTACACGACTCCTTTTGAGACAAGAGGGACAGGTCTTTTTTGTCTCATATTTTCTATCTTTTTTAATTATCTCTTTTATTATGAGACAAAAAAGACCTGTCCCTCTTGTCTCATTTTAATTCAATTAATGCAGTATTTAGTCCATAACCTTGTTTCTCCACTCGATAGGAATGGATTAAGTCTGAATGACAGACACTACAAATTTTACTATCTATGATATTTTCTGGTTTTAGTCCTTCCTTTTGCAAAATCTTTTGGTTAATTTTTATAGTATCGATATTCCATTTTTGATTAGCAACAGTTTCTTCTATTATCTCATCTATGTTTTCTAAGTCTTGAAATTCTTTTTCAAAGCTTTCTTTTACCTCTTTTTCCACTTCAAAATGACACTTTCGGATACTTGGACAGATACAACATAGAATATCTTCTGGGTTACAATTAAATTCCGTCTTCATCTTTTTTATCGTCTCTACAGAAATTCTTTGCAAAGTTCCTCTCCAACCTGAGTGTGTATTGGCTATTACCTTTTTTACTGGGTCAAAAAACAGTAATAAAATACAATCTGCATTGGTCGTTACTAACATGATATTTTTTTGATTGGTAATTAGCCCATCTGTTTTGTTATATCGTTCTAATTTAAAATATGATTTATGAAAATTAACTTTTTCTTGTACTACTTTTACTTGTTCTGTATGTTCTTGATTTGTTTTTGCTAAATATTGTGATTTGGTATCTATCGCTTGGCATAAACTTTTATAATTTTGTAATGCTTTCTGATAATCTTCTTCTGCTAGTTCCTCCTTATTTGGCTTTTCTGTTCGATAATTTTTGTCAGTTCCTATGCTATAAGCATGATTGACAATATCTTTATATTCTAAAAGCTTTCTGAATTGTACATATTGCATACCATCTTTTTCAAAGTATATCACATTTTCATTTGATAAATCCACTCGTCATTTCTTCCCCCTTTATCATATTTTTTTACAATACTACTAACTTAAGATTTAATGTATTATTTTTCGACACTGCGTAAGCGACCAAACGAGCATTACGCGAGTGCGATTGGAGCAACCATCCATATTTCAATTAGGAAGGTTGCGACACACAAAGTGTTGAAAAATAATATATTAAATCTTAGGTTCATAGTATCTAAACTATTTCCTTCATTTTATCATATTTTGTCTCTTCTTTTGAATATTCTTCTGGTTTTAAACCAACTCTACTTTTCATAAATTTAGTCACTAATATCATTAACATGGCAAATATAACACCAACCATTATCATGCAATAAGCTGTTTCCATTCGGTCCAATAAGAACGCTCCTAAGAAACCTGCTACCGCACCAGCCATTCCCCTTAAGAAATTATTCGCCGTAAAAATTTTTGTATCTATTTTTTCATTTGTAAAATTACTTAGGTATTTTTCTATCAAAGGATCATACATGGCTGAAAAATATATTTGACAACATAAAACACAATAACCACATAGATAACGATTGGATATTGTTTAGCTATTACTCCTGTTATTCCTGCGAAAATACAAGTTCCTATGATTGAGAATGCTAGAACAGAAAGTGATTTGTTTCGTAATTTATGATGAAATCTTTCTTGTTTTTTAGTAGCAATTCCTGCTATGATTCCCAATATTGCAAATAAGATTCCTAAATAACCAGCAGAAATTTCTAAATCTTCTAACATACTAATTTCATAATTAGATAATATGCTTAATATTCCTTTCATAACAGCAGAAAATAAAATAAGGCTTTTTATTCTCTCTGATTGTAGTACAAATTTAAAGGCTTCCCCTATTTCTTTTAGCTGTCCTACACTTTGTATTTTCTTTTTCTTTGTTTTTTTGACTGGTTCAATAAACAATGTTGCCATAGAAGTTACCACTATTAAAGTAGTTAGCGATAGAAAAATCGGAATATAGGGATTTATTTCGTATAAAATTCCCGCTATCATAGTAGAAATCGCATTAATGATATAATATCTTGACATTCCTTTTTCATTTATTTTAGCAAAAATTTTACTTTTTAACTTAGTTGGTGGTATAGATTCATTTAATAAGCTTGGTTCAGCACTTTCTTTAATGGCAAATGAAATTGAACTCAACATTTCAGCAACAATCAAATAAAATAAATGATTGCTAAATATAACGACTACCATATATACACAACTTAAAATATTTCCTAAAATGATACTATTTTTTCTTCCTAGAAATTCTATGATAAAAGTGGCTGGTATTTGCGAAAACACGGTAAATAGATAATAGAAAGAATCAATTAATACAACATCTGCTGGATGAATATGTTTTACTTGGGTCAAAAATAGGAAATTTATCGTATAGAAAAAGATATAATCCCAACTTAATGTCTTATAGGCTGGAAATAGCTTCATATTTCGTTTTCTCATTTGTACTTTACTAGCTTCGTCCATTGTTACTCCTTTTACTAACTCTAATCATGATTTTTTTCTCCATACCTAAAGGTATTACTTATCTGTAAGCTCGCTTAATGCTCGCACATCTAAGGGCATCCCCAAAATCATGTCTTGTTTCATCTTCTGTATCATATCATCTTTTGACTTTTTGTCAATATAATGATAGGTATTATGATTTTGCTTAGTATTAAAGCCACAGATTGCTTTATACTCACAATACTCGCAAGGTGTCTTCCCGTTTTTATTGTATGGCTTTAAATCGATTTTACCACTTAAAATCTCTTTTGCTATTTGTTTGATGATAAAATCAATATAATCTTGTAAAATCTTAAATTCTTCTCGATTGACACCATTGGTCCATTTTTCATTCACACTACCAGATGCCGTAATGGCTGCTGGTACTAATTTCGAGCTTCCAGATGTTAACGTATTATCATTCATTTTGATGATTTTAACATCGGCTAAAATTAGCCCTTTCATTTTAAAATTCTTTTGGATAAATGCTTCAATCTCTTCTTCTGAAATCTTTTTATCTGCTTTAATCATTTGTTCCAATAAAGAAAAATAGAAAATTCCTGCTGGTATCATATCTTCCTCTTTGCAAATGGCATCCGAATAAGTCAATAACTGAATTTGAAGTCCTGCATATACTTCATTTAAATCAATATTTTTACTAGAAGATTTGTAATCAATAATTCTTAAATAGTTTCCATTCTCTCCGTGCAGCTGTATCAATTCTGTCAATTTTACCTGTAATTTCTACTCTTTTTCCATCTTCTAAGGTTAATACAATTGGTTGATAGTCTCCTTTTTTACCAAATTCAACCTCTGTTCCTTGTACAGAAAAATCGCTATTAATTAAGGTTTGTATGATATATTTCAAAGCTTTGCTAACAATTCTTTTTAATCTCTTAACAAGTACTTTGTATTTTGCTGTTGCGGTAAAAATAAAATTTTTACTTAATTGCAAGTTCTGGTCAATGATATGGGAAACCATTTCACTAATTTGCTCCTCTTCCAGTTCTGCTAATGCTAATTCTTGTTCTCTAACTTGTTCAAAGAATTCATCTATGGTCTCATGCATAAAAGAACCTGTCTCAAAAGTATGCATCTTCAAATTCTCTTTTTCTTTTAATTTTAATCCATATTGTAAATAATAGGAAAAGGGACATCTTCTATATTGTTCTAATCTCGATATACTGGTATTTAACGTGTTCCCATATAATTTTTGTATGTTTTCCTTCTTAATATCTTGTGGTAAATTCGTATAAGACAATCCTTGTAAATCGTCTTGTAGTTTTACTTGCCAGTCTATTTTTTGTTTGTAATATTGATAGATAGCATACCAAATTTCAGAAATGGTTTCTTTTTCCCTTAGTTTTGCTATATTTTCCAATAATTCTTCATAGGTAACTTGCTCATTAACCATTCCATATTCTTTACGAATCATGTCACTTTTTTCTTTTAGATGAGGATATAGCTTTTTCATTTTATGGATTAACATAGACGGTCTTAACGATTTCCCCTCTTTATCAGATGAGGTATAAGATAGAAAAATTCTATTTTCTGCTGTTGTGAAAGCCTTATAAATATTAAAATTATCCTCATATAATCTATCTAATGTACCTTTGGCTAACTCAATACCATCTTCTTTTAGCTTTTCTCGGTCAGCATCATCCAAAAATCCTTCGTCTTTATTCACACTTGGAAAACTACCATCATTTAAACCAATCATAAATACCGTTTTAACTTTATGACTTCTTGACCTATCAATGTCACCAAATGTTACTTGGTCTTGTGTTCCTGGAATTTTTCCTAATTCACTATTTTTTAGCCCTATTTTTAGTATTTTACTATATCGGTCAATCGTAGTTTTATCTTCTCCAAACACCAAAATCATTTCATCTAATAATTCTAGTATAATTTTGTAACTAGTTATCTGTTCTTTGGCTAAATCTAGCATAGACTTTTCTTCTAATTCATGCACTTTGTTGGCTATCTTTTCTTCGATTTTCTGCTCTTGTAAGAAATAATAAAAACATTTTGTTATATTTTCTACTGTTTTATTTTGATTCATTTTTTCCTTTAATGCTAAGATTGGTTCTATTATTTGCTTTCTTAATTGATTATATCTTTCGACTTTCTGCTTTTTTTCTTCTTTTTCTAGTTCGTAAACAAAATCTTTTTTCCATTTATTTTGTTGGATGCCCCATTTGTTACAATAATTTTCTAATTCAAATATTTCATCTGGCTCTATCTCCGAAAATCCTAATTTTAGATAATTAAAAACTGCCTCTGTGGAAAAATTTTTGCTCATGATTTCTAATAGAGAAAGCACATATTGTATGATACTATTTTGATTGACATCTCTTTTTTCATCGATAAATACTGGAATTTTATATTTGGGAAAAATAGCTCTTACCAAAGAAGCATATTCCTCTATATTTTTGGTAATAATGGCGATATCCTTATATCTCATATTTTGGTTTTTGATTAATTTAGTAATTTGTTTTGCCACATTTTCTATTTCGGAATATGGATTTTGTGCTAAGAATAATTCTATGTTTTCCACATTTTTCTCATATGTTGTGGATTTCGGGTGATTAATGTTTTCACTTAAATGTTTCAATTCTTCTGTTTGAAAACGATATTGTTTTTGTAAATAAACTGGTTTTTCTAACATAAAATTGTTTTCATTTACCATATTCCAGATTTTAGCTATGGTAGTTTTATTGGCATAAAATATGTCTTTATCGGGATTGGTATTGATGTTTAGGTCATCTGTGCAAATTGTGATGTTTACTTGTTTGGCAAGCTTCACAAATTTTTCTATTACGGTATATTCTTGCTTGGTAAATCCGGCAAATTCATCGAAATAAATGATACTATTTTGAACCAAATTGGTTTTTTCTATCTGGTTAGCAAGTATGGTTAAAAGGTCGGTTTCTTCTATGTATTTTCCTTCTATTTGCTCTTGAAATTTTTCATAAATAAAAGCCATGTCTTGTAGTTTCGCTTGTAAGTAATGGTCTTCTATTTTTTCTATCTCTTGTTGTAAGTCTTGAACGGTAACTCCATGCTTCTTGAATTCTGTTATTGCAGTCATACTTAAATCAACATTCTCATCTGATTTTCCTAAAAATTTTAATTCTTTTTTGTGTTGATTTAAAATGGAGTAAATTAGCATGGCTTTTCCTTGTTTGGATAGCAGTGTTTTGGTATTTCCTCCAATTTCATTTAAAACTCGATAGGCCATTCTACTTAGTGTTATGATTTCAGCATTTAAGACTGCATGAGAAGCAACCGTTTCCATTAGCTTTGTTTCAGCTGTGAATGAAAACTGCTCTGGTGTTATCATATATATTTTTGTTTCTTTTTGGATTTGATTGGCGATTTCCTGAAAACAGTACTCACTTTTTCCGCTTCCCGGCTTTCCAAATATGATTCTTAGTCCCATTGCTCTCTCCTTTTTTCCACTATATTTTATATGAAAATCGGAAAAATAGCAAGCAAAATTGATGAACGAAAAGACCAATTTGCTTGCAGACAAGGCTAGTTACTTTGCTTATATCTAATTTCAAATAATCTGAGAAAATAAACATGTAAAAATTAGAAAAATGCTCGGTCAAGCTAATTTTCATAGAACTTTTAAATTAATTTTATGGCACCCTTTCACGTCAAGCGTGAACTATTTCCATAAAATTAATAAAAAAGTTCTAATTCAATTACTTTCCATTCACATTTTTCTAATTTTTACATTTTTATTTCTCTATATTTTTAAACTGGTGAAATATAAGCCCAAATAACTGAATTTCCTTCTAGTAAAACTGTATTCTCATCTATCCTATTTCTCTTCTCCAATAAAACAAATACTGTTGTGCAAGACCTGCTAAGTCTCCAAATTTTTCTGTTGCCATTCTCTCAATCTGTCTTTTACTCACTTTATCTTCATTTGGTGCTTGTATGTATAAATCATTCATGACTCTTCTTACCCACACATCAATTGGGAAAACTTCCAATCGTTTTAGTTTTGAAAAAAGAAGAATGCAATCTGCCACTTTTGGACCAACACCAGACAAAGTCAATAATTGTTCTCTTACTTGTAGGGTATTTGCATTTTGTTGCATTGCCTGTAAATCTACTTGTTGATTCACTATCATTTGCGTTGTTTCATATAATCTTTTATCTCGAAAACCTAATCCTAAATCTCTAAATTGTTGGATTGTAACATCTTTCAACTGTTCTGCTGTTGGAAATGTATGATACTTCCTTCCTCGCCAAATAATTACATTTCCATATGTTTTAGATAATCTTTCTATAATACCTTTTATTCTTGGTATATTATTATTCGCAGAAATAATAAAAGAAAGAATGGTTTCCCACAAATCCTGATTTAACAATCGAATTCCTTGTCCATATTGAATGCTATTTTCCATATTTTTATCTATTTTAGCTAACTTTTCTTTTATCTGTTTGTAATCTCGTTTTAAATCAAAATATTCCTCTATGGTTTCTTTGATGTCGTATTTGCATAGTCCCTCCATAATAATATTTTTCTTTTCCTTTTTTATTTTTAATACATTTTCGCCAAAAACACCTATATAGCTTCCATCTTCTTGCCAATTCCAACGAAAGCATTGTCCACACTCAAAAATATCCTTCAATTCAAACGAATCTATATTTCTTAATATTATTTTTTGCTCTTTCATTTGTTTCTCCTTTATTTTACTACCTTTATTATACTATATTTTTAAGTAATGATAAAGTCTACTTTATGTCCTTTTAAAACCTAGTCCTACCACTTCTCTCGAATTAGTAATTACAATAAAACTATCTGGATCTATTTTTCTTGCAATCATTTTTATTTTAGCAATATCTCCCCTAGAAGCAGCACACATAAGAACTATTTTTTCCTCTTCTGTGTACATTCCCTTCCCAAAAAGACCTGTTGTTCCTCTTTTAATTTTATCTCCTATCTGTTTAGCAATCTCTTCATTTTTATCTGATACAATTAACAATAATTTTGTAAAATAAATACCTTCAAACAAGATATCTATCATCTTTCCCATCAAATATATAGCAATTGCTGAATATAAACCTATTTCAATTTCTCTTAAAAAAATCACATTTAAAGTAACAATCACTGTATCAATAATAATTATAATTCTACTCAAGCTAATAGTTGGTTTGTATTCCTTTACAATGTAGCTAGTCAAGTCTGTTCCTCCTGTAGAGGAATTTACTTTTAAAAGAATAGCTGTACCCAATCCCATAATAATTCCTCCATAAATACAAGCCAAAAATCGGTCATTTGTTAATGGCTGTAATTGATCTAAAAAATCAATAAAAATAGATAATGTTATCGTTCCTATCATTGATTTAAAGAAAAAACTTTTTCCAATTTTAAAAATTGCCAAAATAAATAAAGGGACATTAATTGTTATTATCATAATTCCCATAGGTATATTTAGTAAATAATAGGTTATTGTTGCAATACCTGCTATACCACCTGATGATAACTGATTGGGCAATAAAAAAAGTGATACTGCTATTGCCAAAATAAAGGCACCTATTACTGTTCCAATTAATTCCATAACCAACTTTTTTACTTTCATAAATAAAATCACCTTTATAGCAGTATTTGCATATATAGGTGATTTTATACAATTTAATGGGACTTAGAAAATATGTTAAAACAAAAATTAAATCCCTATTGATATTTTTACTTTATTCTTCTAAAAAGTCATTATAAGTTTTGGTAATTTCTATTTTTGATTTACCTTGTCTCATTTCTTTATCTTGCTTTAAAATTAAATCCACATCATAGGTATCTTTTAATTTTGAAATATTTTCTTTTTTATGTCCTATTACATGATTGGCATCGATAGGATTTACCGTAACTTCTACTTCTTTTACTTTTACATTTAATTTTTTGATTTTTCCCACGATTGCATCATACCACATAGCTGATTCTACTAGTTGTCGAAAAGCTGGGTGATAAGGTCCTGTTATAACTTCACTTGCTTCTTTTCCAGGTTCTGCAATTTCATCGGTATTTTGTAAGCCGACTCTAATAATTTCAATTTTTTTATCTGCAAACATTCTGACCAATTCTTTACAAATTTCTACTGCTTGTACAAGTGGTAATGGGTCATATCTTCCTTCTTGATAATCTCTTTCCAATTGTGTATTTTTTACTACTAATACTGGATAAATTCTTATCATTTTAGGTTTTAATTTAATCAATGCTTTTGCTGTGTTCATTTCATCAATTCTTGTACTTTCTGGTAATCCAACCATCATTTGATGTCCTAATTTAAAGCCATTCCATCGTATCATCCTAGATGCCTTTTTAACATCAGCAAAAGTATGTCCTCTGTTGGTTCTTTTCAAAATATAATCATTGGCAGATTGCACACCAAGCTCAATTGTTTTTACTTTATATTTTTTTAATCTTTTTAGAATTTCTTTATTAATGCAATCTGGTCTAGTAGAAATGCGAATGGATTCCACTTTTCCTTGTTCTATATATTGATAGGCAGCCTCTAATAATTCTTCTTGTAAATCCGTTTCTATTGCAGTAAAACTTCCTCCATAAAAAGCTATCTCTACTTGTGCTTCTTCATCTTTAATACTTGACAGGTAGTCATCTATAATTTTTTTAGCTTCTTGCTTTGTCATATTCTTTTTCTGTCCGCTGATTGATTTTTGGTTACAAAAGATACAATTATTAGGACATCCTAAATGTGGTACAAATATCGGTATAATATATTGTTTCTTCATGTTTTTTTACCTCTCTTTTCCTTTCAAATTTTCTAATGCTTTTTTGGCAGCACCCATATGTGCTTCTTTCTTGCTTTTTCCAATTCCTTTTGCTAGTATTTTTCCATTACAACTTACTTGTGCTTCAAATTTCTTACTATGATCTGGTCCTTCTTCTTTTGTAATTTCGTACACTATTTTTACTTCCCCATTTTCTTGCAATTTTTCTTGTAATACTGTCTTGTAATCTCTATCTCCTACATGTTTGGTTGCTTGCTCAATCTCATCTTTTAAATTGTCAATAATAAATTTTTCTGCTTCTTCTATCCCACTGTCTAAGAAAATAGCAGCAATCACTGCTTCTACACTATCAGCTAAAATGGCTGGTCGATTTTCTCCTCCTGTCTTTCTTTCTGATTTTCCTAAATATAAGAAATCACTAAAATTATGCAATTTAGCTATTTTATACAAACTTTTCTCGCAAACTACTGTTGCTCTAACTTTAGTCATTTCTCCCTCTCTTAATTTTGGATAGTTTTTATACAAATATTTACTAGATACAAATTCCAATATGCTATCACCTAAAAACTCTAATTTCTCATTGCTTTCTATTTTGTTTTCATAGGCATAGGATGTATGAGTAAAAGCTTTTTTCAATAAAACTTTATCTTGAAAAGTATATCCGTATGCTTTTTTCTATTTCTTGCATATTACACCTCCTTATCTTTTATTATTATATACTATTTTACAAATTTTTCAAGGGTATGACAAATTTAATGTCTCTTTTTACTGTAATATGCAGAGGTGATATATTTCAATTAGAAAGCTTCTATATTTTTTATTGCCAAAAAACAAGACGTTTGAATAGTTACTTTTTACCATTACTTTTTTCCCTTTTTTTGTGGACAAGTTTAGATTATTGTTGTATAATAAATGTGTATTATTATAAGTAAAATTAAGAAAGAGAGAAATGTTATGTTGGATAATCACGATAATCGAAATTTATCTGATGTATTTAGAGAATTGCAAGAAAAACAACAATCTCAAAATACGATTGCAAACAAATATTATAAAAAAGCTCATGTAACAAAAGAGGGCTTTACTTCTCATTTTCACGCAAACAACTCCCACAAAAACTACGATTTAAAACTTTCTCATATAATAATAGGTTGTAGTATTTTAATTGTTGCATTAGCTGTTTTCTTTCCAAAAAACACTTCTTTTACCCAAAGTTATGCAAAAGAAGAAACCATAGAAGAAATTTCAGAATACGAATTAAATCGTCATCGATTAAATATACAAAATATCATATCTGAAAATGCTGATATGGATAGAGTAAAAGAACAAGTTACCGAAGAACGTGTTATCGAATTTGAAACACAATATAATAATAACCCTACTCTTCCAAAAAGTGAAGAAATAGTTACACAAGAAGGTGTTCTAGGGAAAGAAAATGTAACTGCTGTAAAAACCTATGAAAGTGGTAATTTTGTAGAAGAAATTATTCTAAACAAAGAAAAATTAGTTGAGCCAATTTCTAAGTTGGTAGATATTGGTACATCTGAATTTTTGGCAAAACATAAAGTACATATTGGTGACACTCTATATTTAGTTAATAACACCAATTTAAAGCAATCTACAGAAGATACTGCTCAAGACGTAGCAGAAGTGAAAAAAAGTTTAGATGTAAAATTATTAGAATTACCAAGTGAAGAATGGTGTAAAGTTTCTTTTGATAATATAGAAGGCTATGTAAAGACTTCTAATTTAACTTCATCTTATACAACACCAAATATTACTGAAAAAAATAGAATCCAAAGAATTCTAATCAAAGTAAATATTGATATGGAATTAAATAAAACCACTGGTTTAACCTTAAATGACTATAAAAAGATATTTACTGGTATTCCAAATGACACCAATAAAATTTTTCAAAATAACTATACCGCATTTTATAATGCTGAAAAAAAATATAATATTAATGGTATTTTCCTGGCATCCATAGCAATTCATGAAAGTGGTTGGGGATCTTCGCAAATTGCTAATGATAAGAACAACTTATTTGGATATGGTTCCTATGACGCAACACCTTATGAGTCCTCTTTTGAATTTGCTAGTTACTCTGAAGGGATTGAAACCGTTGCAAAGTCTCTAGTTAAATATTACTTAAATCCATCTGGTACAAAGATTTATGATAATGAAACTGCTGCTGCTTGGTATTATAATGGACCTACTTTGAAAGGAGTTAATACCAGATACGCAAGTGATGAAAATTGGCATTCAAAGGTATTTAAGTATATGGAAACTTTATACAACAGACTTCAATAATATTATTGGAATATAAGAAGAAAGGATGCGTCCAAGGTGAAGAAGTTAAAATTACAAAATGAAAGATTGGTTTTTACTATTTTAATTATAGCTGTATTTATTGTATTTCTTTTATATTATAATTTAGTATTTTCTGTTGTTCTAGCCCGAAATGCTTTTGCAAATGAGATGATAGAAATCTCTGATGAAAATGAAAATACTATCTTTAATATTCAAAAAATATTATTATACAGTAGTGCTAATGCTATTGATAATTCAGAAAATCAATCCTTAAAAGATATGAACATTCATCAATATACAGATATTTCTATCTATATTGATAATACTAGTACCATTTCTGAATTAACGGATGAAAACACCATTAAACAATTGTATATTGATAGTATAGTGACAACTTCTAATTCTGATATAGGGACTAAAATTTTAAATTATAAAAATCCTTTAAATTTTGGAAAATATGAAATGATAGATTTTCCAGAAAATAATACGATAGATTTTAACATTGTAAATACAAATTCGGAGAACGAAAACAATGACTATTCAACACCAACTTTTTATACAGACTGTTCTAATCCAATTTCTCTAGGTTATATGAATAAAGATGTTTTAACAAATTATTCCGTTTCTTCTGATGCCAATAGTGTTTCTTTTAACGGAAAGGTTTTACAAGAGGCAAACATTAATTTAGAAGATATTAATTATACTTTAAGCTTTAAAATTCATATTGTCAACAACTTAAATCAAAAATTTGTCTATCAAATTAATTTAGATATTAATTTAGATGATACCAATGGTGGCATATACAATGGTTATGTCTATAAAGGAAAAACTACATCAGGCAATGAATATCGTTTTTTTAAAGAGACTTAGTTTGAACTAAGATGGGGCATGTAAAGATCAAAGAATCTTAATCATGTCCCTTTTGTTCTAAATAAACTATCTATTATTATACTATAAAGTCAAAATAATTACCATTTTTTGTAAATTTTTTGTTTAATCCGATATTTCGACATATTTTTTATCTCCCCTATGCTATATTATAATAGCTATATGCAAAAGTAAAGGGGGGTTTACTTTGAAGAAATTGGGTACTATCATTGTATCTGTTTTTAAGGGTGAAGACAACCATACGGATTTCCGCATTGAAACAGATGATGAAAGCGTTTTACCAGTATCCTATATAATTGAAGATACTCTAAAACTTTATTAGACTGACTTTATGTTAGTCTTTCTATTTTATTTTGATAATCCTTATTTCTTTTTTGATGATGGAAAAAAGATGTATATACATTTAATAATTTAATTGGTTTGCGGTATATTTGTTATTATAAACATCATTAGTTACATAATTATTATAACATATTTTCCATATAAAAGCAAGGAACTATGTTTCCATAGCTCCTTTTAACTGTTGGTTATTTGGTAGGAGTCGCCATTCCTACATCTCTTTTGACCACTAGGGTGTGTGGTTGCAACATTTTACCACCTCAAATAACCTACTTATATTGTACTTTAATTATACAATAATTATTCATTTTTGTCTAGTTTTTGCCAAATAATTTTTCCATTATTTATATAAGATTGAAGTCTATTTTTGCCAATTGGAATACAAGTAATAATAGAATTTTTATTATTTATATCATCACCTTCAACAGCTAATCTTAAAACTAAATTAACTCTTCCTATAACATTTTGACTTCTGTCTTTTTCTATTATTGTTTTTAAGATTAATGCTGTATTTTCTCTTGCATTATCTTTTAAAATATAATCTGGTTTTTCGATAATTTCAGTAAAATATTTCTCATGTTTTTGCAAAACTTCTTTATGTCTTTCAGCAATATGTTCTCTCTGTTTGTCTGTTAAAATAACTTCATCTGTGAGTAATACTTTATCTGAAATTCCATTAAAGTTTTCTATATTTATTTTGCCAATATATTGCAAATTCTTTACCTCTTTTTCTTTAATTTCTTATACAAGATAATAACAAATTTTTACAGCATTTTCAACAATAATATTTAATTTTTATAATATTTTAAAGAAAATTTATATTCTCTTTTGTTTTTGCATTATAAAGGGCTTGGGACTTAGTCCCAAAATCCGAATTTTGACTAGGGAGGAAAAATTCAGTGCTTGTTAGGAAGTATATAGGAGTACAAAAATTGTATTTAACTTAAATTTTTCCTCTAATTTTTTTATTTTTGATTACTAATTACTGCACCTATTTTATAATTTTCTTTTTTTTGATTTTGAAAAAATTTTGTTATCTTTTACAGCAACTAATCTAATCAATTTTTGCTTTTCTTCTTTAGATTTTTTGTTCCATTCTTGTTTTAAAGTTTCACTTAATTTGTCATCTTTTATTAGTTTTTCTCTTTCAATATCTCTATTAGCCATTAGTTGTTGTGGAGTAAAAGAAAGACTATTCGTATTGAGTTTTTCATATTTTTTTGTTTCTAAAATATTGATTTTTTCTTCAATCATTTTGTAATCTTCAGAAAAATCTTCCATTTCTACTATACCACTTACATAAGCCTTTTTTATTCTTTCTTTTTGCTTTTGTAATGTGTCAATTTCTTGGTCTAGTTTTTCTGTTTTTGTTTCTTTTTTGTCAGCTAGTATCGGCAAAAAATATTTCTTAACTGCCATATCATATTCGACTAACTCAAGAATAAATCTTTGCAAACATTCTTCAATTTTATCTTCTCTGTAATAGGTCTTGCAATATTCACAAGTATAATACATATATTTTTTCTTTGTTCCTCCAGAGCCTTTGCATTTCATTATTCTATTACATTTAGGACATTTTAGTTTTTGAAAAAATATATAAACTCTATCTCTTGTATAACTTCTTTGATTTTTCTCTTTTTGATGTTGTGCTTTATTCCACATAGCACGACTAATGATTGGCTCTACTACATTCATATAAACTAAAGTATCTTTACTATTTGATTCTCCTTTTTCATAATCGCCCATATAGACTTTATTGTCTATCATTTTCATAATAGTTGTATCTCTCCAATGTTTTGGTGCTAATACTTTTTCTTTATTTAATGTATTACTAATTTGTTGATAGCTTTTTCCCTCTAAATACATATTAAATATTCTAATTACTACATCTTTTGTAGTTTCATCAATTATAGTTTTCTTATTATTATCTTTTTTATAGCCTAGTGGTACAATTTCGGGTAAATGTCCCGACCTAATAGCACCATTTAAACCGAACTTTGTTCTTTCACTAACTATTTCAATTTCTAGTTGTGATAATACTGTTAGCATTCTTACAAAAAATCTTCCATTAGCACTGCTAGTATTTACATCGTCTTTATCACAAACCAAATAGGTGTTGTGTAATTCTAATTGTGCTATAAGTTCTTCTAAATCACGAACTGAACGAGTAACTCTGTCTAATTTATAAGCTACAATATAATTGATTTTTCCTTGTTTCATATCTGCTAACATTTCTTGAAATGCTGGTCTATCTTTAATGTTTTTTGCTGATATTCCAGCATCTTCGTAATAATCTACTATCTCATAACCTTTGAATTTGCAAAAA
>CAOKEO010000017.1 GCA_948467495.1 uncultured Clostridium sp. | reverse complement strand
AGTATTTTTGAGATTTCAATGTACTAATCTTTCATTTTAACTTAACAGATTCATTTTAAATAAAACTTATTTTACTTTCGATATTATTTATAATCAATTTTTTAATATAACTTTTCATATATTGGTTAGTAAAAAACTTATTAATAATTTATCATATCTTAATGTAATTTACAATGATTTTTTCTTATCTTTGTTAATGTATTATATATAAAAATCAAATAAAATTACATTTTAGAAAAGGGGGAAATAAAAGGGAATTGATTTTATAAATTGACCATCATATAATGTTAGCATAGAAAAATATAAATTTGCTCAAGACAAAGTTTGTCTTGGGTATTTTTCTATATTATAGGAATTTTCGAGCGATAGCGAAGGAAAGCTCCATACAATATAGTTATTCAGAATTTTAAATTTTCTTATAAGCTTTGCTTATTTAGAAAATTTTAATTCTGTTTTTTATGCTTTTCTCATAAATTTTAAAGAGGCGATTTATATGTTATTAGAAGAATATACTATTAAAAATACTAAAATGAAATTTTATGATGATTATATTGTAGAAAATACAGATACTCAAAAAGAATACATAGATAATGTTATTGTTAATTTAATAAGAAAAATAAATCCTTCTTTGTTGTAATTTGTCTAGAATTTAATCATAGTTAAAGACAATGCAAGATAATTACGCATTTTCAAGAATACAAAATGCTAAAGCATTTTGCATAAGATATCCGTAAGGTCACTTTGTTCCCAACGGCTATCTTAATTACAAGGAAAGGAGGAAATGTGCAAAATGGCACATATGCAATATATTTAAGAAAATCAAGAGAAGATATAGAATCTGAAAAATATGGAGAAGGTGAAACTTTAGCAAGGCATGAAAAAATTTTAACTACTTTAGCCGAAAAGCGAAATCTACATATTTCCAAAATCTATCGAGAAGTTGTAAGTGGTGAAACGATTAGTGAAAGAAAAGAAATGCAAAAACTTCTTAAGGATGTTGAAAATGAAAAATGGACTGGTGTTTTAGTTGTTGAAGTTGAAAGACTTGCTCGTGGTGATACGGCTGATCAAGGTAGAGTTTCAAAAGCCTTCAAATATTCTCATACAAAAATTATTACACCTGTTAAAACTTATGACCCAGATAATGAATTTGATGAGGAATATTTTGAGTTTGGCTTGTTTATGTCTAGAAGAGAATATAAAACAATTAATAGGCGTTTACAAAAGGGGAGAGAGGTTTCTGTTTCTGAAGGTAAATTTGTTGGAAATATTGCTCCTTTTGGATATGATAGAGTAAAATTAAAAGATTCAAAAGGATATACCTTATCTATCAATCAAGATGAAGCACCTATTGTGAAAGAAATTTTTAGATTATATACTTTTGAAAATAATACTATAAATTCAGTTGTAAAACAATTAAATGATTTGAATTTAAAACCTAGGATTTCAAATGAATGGACGATTTCTTCTGTAAAAGATATTCTTTCTAATCCTACCTATATTGGTAAAATCGTTTGGAATAGAAGGAAGCAAAAAAAGAAAACGAAAAATGGACATCTTATCATTAGCAGACCTCGTAATCAAGATTATTTAATGTATGATGGATTACATGAGCCTATTATGGATAGTAAAACTTGGGAATTAGTACAAGAAAAAAGAAAGCAAAATACTCCCAAAGTAAAACATAGTAATGTTATTCAAAATTCATTAGTAGGATTAGTTTTTTGTGAGAAATGTGGTAAACCAATGCAAAGACGACCTTATACAAAAGCTGACAAGCCTGCAACACTTATATGTTCTAATTCTAAATGTAATAATGTGAGTTCTAAACTTTATATAGTAGAAAACAAAATAATTAAGGCGTTAAAAATATGGCTTGAAAATTATAAGACAGATTATAACATTAAGGATAATTCAAATACTAAAAATAATAAAATAATTGAAAACTCTATTGCAAGAACAAAAAAAGAATTAGAAAAGGAAAATGCTAAACTTGATAAAATTTATGACTTTTTGGAAGATGGAATTTATAACAAAGATGAATTTATCAATCGTTCAAAATCTATAAAAGACAATATAGTAAGTTTAGAAAGTAAATTAAAGGAATATAGCGAATTATTAAATAAAAATACTGAAATTCAAAACGAAAAAGAGACTATGATACCTAAATTAGAGAATGTGATTGATTTGTATGGTAAGTTGCAAACTGCTGAAGATAAGAACATTTTATTAAAAAGTATTATTGCTAAAATCACATATCTAAAAACAGAAAAAGCGATAAAAAGTGATTCAGACCCTACAAATTTTGAATTACATATATATCCTAAAATCCCTAAAACTTAATTTCCTTTGCAATTTATTATGATAACCAATATAAAATTTTTGAATAAACTATAATAAAACAATTATAGGAGGAAAATTTTATGTTTTTTATTAATTCAAATGATAATGCAAAAATAGCAGTGTATGAATTAAATCCAAATGGAGAAAAAACAATTGTATTAGTACATGGTTGGCCTTTATCACATAAGATGTTTGAATATCAAATTCCTATTTTATTAAATGAAAATTACAGAATTATAACAATAGACTTAAGAGGTTTTGGGAATTCAGATGTAACATATACAGGATATAATTATAATCAATTTGCAACAGATTTATATTACGTTATATATGCTTTAAATTTATGGAATTTTGATTTGTTAGGTTTTTCAATGGGGGGAGCGATTGTTACAAGGTATATGAAAATGTATCAAGGATATGGAGTTAGAAAATTATGCTTATTAGATGCGGCTGTTCCATCTTATTGTAAGTCTTATTCTAATCCATATGGTCAAACAATAGAAGATACGAACAAACTAATTAAACTTGGTTCTAATGATAGACCAGCATTGAATGAATATTTTGGAAGTATATTCTTTTATAATGAACAATCAAAACCTTTTAAAGAATGGTTTCAAAATTTAAATAATAGTGCTTCTGGATTAGGAGAAATGAATTCCTTAGTAGCTTTAAGAGATGAAAATGTTTTTGATGATTTGAAATATATTCATGTACAAACAGGTATTTTTCATGGAAAAGAGGATAAAATATGCCCATTTGGAATGGCAGAGATCATGCATAAAAATATTCGTAATTCTATTTTATATCCATTTCAAAAAGCAGGTCATGGAGCTTTTTATGAAACGAAAGATAGTGTAAATAAATTATTAATTCAATTTTTATCTATTTAAAACTAGAAAAAAGCTATAAAAAAAGTGATTCAGACTCAACAAAATTTGAATTATATAATTATTGATTCATAAATAGATTAAAAACACACCACAGGAGAAAAAGTTTCCTTTTTCCCCTGTAGTTGGATTTTAGAAATTGTAGCCGTAACACTTTGTGATGTACTCGCAAGCTTTTTGGCGTTCTAAAGAGTTAAGCCTTTTCTCTTGCTGTGCTGTATCCAACACATCGAGTACAATTTTAACAATCACATGCATTGGAGCATCGTAACAATCAGATAAAGCATCGTCTAACTCTTCTTCAATCCGTTCCATGTTGTGCTGATTAATTGTAATGTTGTTCATAGTGAACCTCCAAATTTTTTTTCTTTGTCAACAGTTTCTTAGTGTAAACATGAGATTCGTTTACAAATATAAGGCTTAATAGCACTTAATCTAATCTTATTATAGCAAATTTTACATAAAATTGCAAATTCAAAATATTCTAACTTTTACAGTCAATAGCTAAAGTTGTAATTTTGTTTGTTGTTGAGGCGTTAGCCGATTACAAATAACTTATGTCTTTAGCTATTGACAACATCAAGGAACCAATTCTTCTGTTCCAATGTCATTCAAAATAGCCTTAGCTTTTTGGTCAGGCATACCAAATCTTTGAGAAAGATATCTTAAAGAAGCGGCAAGTTCTCCATCAGGACCACCATATTGAGATATAATTACTTTAGCAAGTTTTGGGTCTGTACATTTAATATTGATTGGATATTGTAATGTTTTATTATAAGTCCACATTAGAAATTCCCCCTTTCCCAAGGCCAGTTTTCGTTTTATTTGGAGGAACTATTTGTTTATACAATTTTTATATCCATATTTATTATTAAAGTGGATATAAAATAGGCTTCAAATGGATACCTTTAATATATCCACTCGGGGCTTTTTTTCATGTCTTTAAAGTGGATATTTTGACAGGCTTCTAATATGCTAAAAATAAATAAAAACTCAAAAAAAGTTGTTTGGAGTTTAAAGGATATGATACAGGAAAAGGTATTTTCACAAAATCAAGTGTGTATATTGTTAGAACTTTTGATGGAGATATATATGATTTATAATTTTTATTGTATATTTTTCTTGGAATATGCAACTTTTTTTTATATAATATTATCTATTAAGTAGAATCGCGATTAAACGATGAAAGGAGGATAAAAGTGAAAGAATTAATAGACAAAGCAATGTTAGGAGATAAAAATGCTTTTTCATTAATATTTTTACAATTACAAGGCGACTTATATAGAATAGCTTTTTCAAAAACTGGAAATAAAGAAGATGCATTAGATGCAATACAAGAAACAATGATTATTACTTATAAAAATCTAAACAATTTAAAATCTAAAAGTTCCATAAAATATTGGATTATAAAAGTTTTAATTAATGAATGTTATAAAATACATAACAAAAAAAACAAAACAAATATTATATCTATGCAAAATTATGAATTTTACGAAAATGTTGAATTTAATAATGTATCTTATATAAATGAAATAGAAAGTAATATAGAATTTAGAGAATTATTGGAATGCCTAAATGATAAAGAAAAAGTTATTATGATCTTATATTATGAAAATTCATATACTACAAAAGAAATATCAAATATGATGGAAATCAAGGAAAATACTATAAAGAGTATTATAAAAAGATCGAAAGAAAAAATAAAAAATAATCTGAAAGGAGATAGTTATGAGAAATTATATGGATAGATTTATTTCAAAATCTATAGATTCGAATAATATACCAAAGGAACTTGGAAATATTATAATATCTACAGCCAATGATTTATATAATAAAGACAAAGAACATCTAAATAAGAAAATTTATACAAAATCTTATAAAATAGTAGCTGGTTTATGTGCAAGTATTATTTTAACAACAAGTATTGTATTTGCAAAAGATATTACTAATTATATAAAAACGCTATTTAACTTAAATGAACATGGAATGGGAGAACAGCAGATAGAATCTGCTATTTCTGAGAATTATATTCAATATGACCCTAGTAAATATATAAAATCAAATGGTATAGAATACAAATTAGAATATACGCTATTAAATGATATTAATATGATATTTTCAATGGACTTTATTACTAATTTTAATATAGATGAATTTAATGATTTAGCTATATCAGGATTGCAAATAAAAGACGAAAATGGAAATCAGATATTTATTGATAGCGAAGATGAACAGATATGGACAAAAAATATTGCTACCTCTATGGTTTACAACAAAATAGAAAAAAATCAAAATGGTTTTAAAACTTCTGTTGCTTTAGTTTCTCCAAGTTTTCCAAATATAAATACAATTTATATAAGTTTTGATAAAATTACTTTATATACTGTAATAAATGGAAATCTTAAGACAAAAGAAATTGAAGGAAATTATGAATTAGAATTAAATCTTAATAGTAAATTTAATACTAGAGATATTACTAATTACTCTTTTAATATGCAATCAAATAATGCTGACATTAATTTAGAGGAAGTAAGATTAACTAATACTGGATTGGGTATAACTTTTAATAGTTCAGATTATAGTTGTTATGGCTATCAATTTCAGTTATTAGATTCTAATAATAATGAATTATATTCGGTGAAAAACGATATTAGTTCTATCGGAAATTCTAATAGATATTTTACATGGCTAGATACTAATAATGATATTAAAAATGTAGATAGTTTCATATTAAAAGTTACTAATTTAGAAGGTCAAATATCTTCGTTTATTATAAACAAAAAATAAAAAGGTCACATTTGTGGCTTTTTTTATATAAAAAATCATAGACAGTATATTATACTGCCTATGACAAAACAAGATGGCCTGATTTTAAAAATTATTAGTTACATATTTGATACAAGGAAACTTTAAGTCCAAGAATACATTACATTTTTTACAGTTGCTCTTCCGCCATTGGGCTTAGCGTAATAACAGAATTTTACTTTGTGATTACCGTTAGAACCCATATCAATCCAGTCAATTTTTGCATTAGTACAACCCGCACCAAAGCTGTAGGAATTAACATATCGGTCATCGATATATAAATCAATCTTTACATAACTGCAAGTACAATTGGTTAGAGTAATCTCAAAAGCCATGTATCTTCCTGAAAGAGTCCGCCCCAACCCTGCATTGCTATTATTAAAAGTAAATGTTGGTGGTGCAAGGTACGTAAACGGTACTGCTGCATTTGGATCAATTATTGTAACCACATCACCTTCTGAAGCAAATTCATTGCTTGAAGCTGGTGTTGCTGCAAAAGCAGAAATGCTTGAAGTAATAGACAAAGCCATTACAGTTAATAAAGTTACTAATTTTCTTGTCACTTTTTTCGTCATAATGTCATCCTCCTATAATGCCTATCTTGTTTTTGAGAAATTTAGATACAGTTATAACATTTGTATCATATGAAATTTCTTGGCAAAATATTAACATATTTGAACTTTAATGTTTTAAAAAGTAAAAAAAAGTAAAAAAAATGCAACTAAATTATACTGATGAAGTATCTTAATAATAGATAATAAGGAAATATTGAGGAAGGTAAAATGGTAGATATATTAGTAGCAGATGATAATATTTATTATACAAAAACTTTAATTAATAGTATAAATGAAAAAAATATATACACAAGATTATGTGCAATAGCAACAAATGGAAAAGAAATATTAGAAAAAATTGAACAAAATAAAATTGACATTATTTTGTTAGATATAGAAATGCCACAATATAATGGATTTGAAGTGCTAAATATATTATCAAAACAATATAGAGATTATTACAGGAATTCTGTTATAGTAATATCTAATTATCACAATAATTATAGTAAATTTCAAAACAATCCTTGTGTATATAGTTGTGCAAATAAAATAAATGGTATAGATTATATTTTAAATGAAATACAAGAGCTAGTAGCAATAAAAGAAAAGGATAAATCTCAAAGAGACTTAAAAAAAGATGTGATGCAAGAATTAGCAAAACTAAATTATAACTTTAAATATAATGGAACAAAATATTTAATTGAAAGTATAATGTTAATTTGGAATAAACAAGACATAGACAATATTAATTTAAAAAGAGATATATTTCCAATAGTTGCTAAAAATAATAATAAAACGGTTAGTAATGTGAAAATAAATATAAACAATGCAACAGAAATGATGTTCTATGATTGTCCTCAATATAAATTAGATGAATATTTTGGATATAATGTTATTTCTAAGCCGAAGGTAAAATTTGTAATTTCTACTATTTTGCAAAAATTATATATTAATAAAAATAAGTAACCCTATTGATTGAATACCTATTTTAAAATAAAATTAAAGTGGATATATTTTTCTCTCCTAACCATTGAAAAATAAGCATTAAAAAAATTCACATGTATATATTTTCAAAGCAAATAAAATATTATATAATATCGTTAGTAACAATTAATACACAGATTGCTACTACAAAACTATATAAAAAAATAAGTAAACACATTTTGAACTAAAATGAATAAATATAAATTATCTTCGGATAATTTATATTTATTTTTTTCGTTCATAAACTTATGTAGAAGGTGATTTAATGCAAAAAAACACATTACAACCTAAAGTAACAAATATATATAATGAAAATGGCTTAACACTTACAGAATTAATGCAAGAATGGTTAAATGAAAATTATTTTTTTTGGAATTTAAATAATGATAAAAATGAAATAAAATATAAAGGTATAAATAAATAGTTATCGTAAATTTAAACTCTTAGAAAGGAGGCTAAATGCAAGAGTTAGACTATAACTTCCCTCCTACTTATTTTAAAGTAGGAATTTACACAAGACTTTCAAGAGAAGACGAAAAAGACAAAGAATCTGAAAGTATTGATACACAAAAAAAGTTACTAACTAATTATATAAAAAGTCAAGGTTGGACTTTATTTAAAATATATGTAGATGATGGATTTACTGGTACAAATTTTAATAGACCGGATTTTAAAAATTTAATTAATGATATTGAACTTGGCAATGTGAATTTAGTCATTACAAAGGATTTATCAAGACTTGGCAGAGATTACATTGAAATAGGTTATTATTTGGAAAAATATTTTCCATTAAAAAATGTAAGATATATTGCCTTAAATGATGGAATTGATACATTTGACAATAATAACACAAATAATGATATGACACCATTCAAATCAGTTTTTAATGATATGTATGCAAAAGACATTTCAAAAAAAGTTCGTTCCAGTTTGCTAACAAAAGCATCTAGTGGACAAAACATCAAATCATTCTTACCTTATGGCTATAAAAAGGATGAAAAAGACAAAAACATCATTTTAGTAGATTACGAGGTTTCTCCTATTGTTCAAAAAATATTTGAAATGTATTATGCAGGAAATAATAAAACGGAAATATGTAGATATCTAAATAATAATAAAATACTAACACCACTTGCCTATAAAAGAAAAACGACAAACTATTTTAATCCCAATCATAAAACTAATTTATGGAGTACAACTATGATTTCTAAAATTCTTAGAAATAGAATTTATACAGGTGATTTAGTGCAACATAAATATAGCAAACTAAATTATAAAACAAAAAAGATTATTGATGTGCCCAAACATCAACATATCATTATTGAAAATAATCATGAATCAATCATTGATAGAAATATTTTTAATAGTGTTCAAATTATGCTTGATAAAAAATCAAATGAATGGAATTATACCGCTTCTTCTCCTCATTTGTTACAAGGGCTAGTTTTATGCAAAAAGTGTAAATCAAAAATAACCTATAATAAAAATCATGGAAAATATTTTAGATGTGTGTGTTCTTCTTATAAAAGAAATGGTAGTAAATTTTGCTCAAATATCCATTTAAGAGAAGATACTTTAATTAGTAGTGTAATTACTAGTTTGAAAGAAAACATTTCTAATTTTCTAAAATACGAAGAATTAGAATATATCTGTCCTAATACACAAACAGATAATAAAAAATTAGATTATTTAGATTCTAAAATAGCAGAAAAGGATAACTTAATTCAATCTTTATACGAGGATAAAGTAAAAGGAATTATAACAGAAGATTTATTTATTAAACTTTCTAAACAATATGAAACAGATAAGAAATCTTTACAAAATCGAGTTCAAAAGGAAAAAACTATTAGCAAAAATACGCTAAAAAAAGAAGAATTAATTAATAATACAAAAGAATTATTAGAATTTAATGAAAATAACATAGATAGAAATTTACTTTTAAAATTAATTGATAAGATTGAAATAGATGATAGTAATATTGATATTTATTATAAATTCAAAGCCATTTAAAGTTTTAAAGTCAACTTCTAATAAATTCACAATAAAGATTGTAAATTCACTTCAAACTTGCTATAATATACTCATAATAAAAAGAAAGGAGCTGATGTTTATGTCTGAAACACAAATTCAAGCAATTAAAGATGTAATCAAAATGACACCACGACTTAATACAGAATGTTTAAACTCTATTAAAATTCTAATGGAAAAAGCAATTGATTCTGAACTATTAATGTTAGAACCTACTGTCATTTTAGAAAACATGGATATTACAGAAAAAGTAATGTATTTAGACTATTTAACAGAAAGCAAAGCTACCAAAGAAAAAGAACTAAAAAATGCAGTATCTTTTGAAGAAATATTACAAAGAGAGGGGTTGACTTATGATGATTTACAAGGTAAAAATTAGACCGAAAGCCCTCAAATTTATTGAAAAACAAGACAAAATTCAAAGGTTACGAATTTATAAAGCAATTTACAACCTGCCAAATGGCGATATAAAGAAAATGGTAGGTTGTAAAAATGAATATCGACTTCGAGTTCGGCGATTATCGAATTATTTATGAATTAAATCAAAATGAAGTTATTATTCTAGTAACAAAAGCAGACAACAGAGGACAAGCCTATAAGTAAGTAAGAATTTTAAAATCTTAAATTAAATTCTAAATTATATTTTATTCAAGCAGAGTTTAAACTACTCCCAAACCAAACGAAACCCATGGTTCTTCTAACCATCTCCACTTGTTACAAGGGTAATTAATGGTAAGAGGTCCATATACTTTTTGATATTTGTCTTTTAAATCCTTTACCATTTTGCAATATTTTCTATGCAAGCAAAGGGCTTTTTCATCCTCTGGGTGAGTATCAAGGTATAACGCTAATTCAGTAATAGCAAATTCATAACATCTAATTTGTTGCATCATTTCTCTTCTAGCTTCACAATCTACAGTTCTTTCTTCTTCACATTCACAATGGCAATTGCATTTAGGTTCCATCATTTCGTGGCAACTACAATTTCTATTTTCTTCTAACGACATTGATTACACCCCTTTCCAATTTTATTTGTTTCCTTAATATATCTTATTTCCTCCATAGATTGGCAAGGAACATAAGGACTAACTAATTCAGGGAAGATAGTTCCCATTTTCAAACCAACACATGGTTTAAAAGTTTTATCCATATATTGAAAAGGTACATAACTTTGAGCTAACATTGGATTTTCTGGGAATACATTATATTCTTCATCAAAACCACAATCACAACTATTAGCATAATCTTCATAAGAAACTACATCATTACATTGATTTTCTA
This sequence comes from uncultured Clostridium sp., assembly GCA_948467495.1. GTDB lineage: Bacteria > Bacillota > Clostridia > TANB77 > CAG-508 > CAG-269. The sequence goes on along the minus strand of CAOKEO010000017.1, from coordinate 24,499 downwards.
TCATATCATTTTGTAATTCGCATGATTCATTTTTGTAACTATTGTTCATACAATAACATTTTCTTCTAAACATCTTTTTTCCTCCTTTTACTACATAATATGATTTCTTTTTTAAATTGACACAAGAAAAATTACAATTAACTAAGATATTGGCTTTTGTAAATTTAGTTCGACGAACCAAGGAGCAAAATTAAAAATCTTTTTTGTTCTGGTATAGGTAAAATCTCGATTTTCTTATACAAAAAAAGGACTTAGTTTCATTCTAAATCCTTTTATAAGATAGGAATTTCAATAAAATTATCATTACAAACTTGAAGCAGACGATTCATAATAGCAATTCCTAAACCTTCTTTTTTTACACCTTCTATCAATAACATGTCAGGGGAAAGGGAAGAAGCCTTTTGCAAATAAGAGAAAAGCTTTTTTGTATATTCCTCTAAGTTAGTTTTAGAAGCAATGCTAATCACATTCTTGATAGATTTTTCAGTACGATAAAATTTGGCATTTTCTGTGCAACAAAGAACAACACAATGGGTGTGATTTTTACTTATATCAATGATAGTATCTACCATTTTTTGATTATTTTGACTATATACTAAAGTTGATTTAACATGTAATTGGTAATGTTTCATATTTGAGCTAGGTGAGATAGAATTTTTATTTTCTTCTAATATTACCTTACCAGCAATCTTTTTTATTTGTTCAGGTGTAATAAATCCAGGTCTTAAAATATGAGGAACATTATCGATGACTCTAACAACAGTCGACTCTATTCCAATTTTGCTTTCACCATCATTAATGGCAAAATCTAAGTAATCTGCAAATTCATCGATAACATTACTAAGAACGGTTCCGCTAAGTTTACCAGAGATATTAGCACTTGGAGCTGCAATGGGAACACCAGCTAATTCTACTAATTTTTGGGCAATACTACTATCTGGCATACGAACCCCTACCAAATCTGAATTGGCTGTTACGATATTGGGCACGATTTTTTTTCTTTTTAAAATTAGGGTAAAAGGACCAGGAAAAAAAACTTCCATAAGTTTATATTCTATGGGAGAGATGTCTTGTGCAATTGCTTCTACCATTGCCATATTACTAACTAATAAATTGGTTGGATTTTTTCTGTCTCTTTTTTTTATATGATAGATTTTTTCTACTGCTTTTTCGTCTAAACCGTTTGTGCCAATGCCATACACTGTTTCAGTAGGAAATAGCACAATACCACCTTTTTTTAGAATAGTTGCTATTTCTTCTAATTTAGATTCTTGGTAACCGCTTCTCCTGAATGTCTAAATAATTTTCCATTGAATAACCTTCTTTTCATTTTTTGTTCTATTATACAATGAAAAGGGATTTTTTTCAATATTTTGTAGAAATTTATTGCTAGGAGTAACATGATATGATATACTTTCTTAGAAACATGTAAATACTGCAAGTAGGAAGGAAAAGAGGCTTAAATGAAACAAGAAATAAAGGAAAAATTAATGGAATTAGCAGATTTAGAATACAAGAAATTCCATAGTGGACTATGCCCTGGAATCAATAACATAATAGGAGTAAGAGTTCCCATTTTAAGAAACTATGCCAAAGAATTGATAAAAGCATATGAAGTAAACGAATTGCTAAAACAAATTGACAACCAATATTATGAAGAAATCATGTTACAAGGAATGGTGATAGGTTTAGCCAAGCAAGATTTTGATACAACAAAAAAGCACATAGAGGAATTTGTACCTAAAATTGATAATTGGGCAGTTTGTGATGTGTTTTGTACAGGCTTAAAGATTACCAAAAGCCGAAAAGAAGAAATGTGGGATTTACTCCAAAAATATTTAAAATCTGACCAAGAATTTGAGATTCGATTTGGGGTAGTTATGATTTTGGAGTATTATATAGAAGAAGACTATTTAAAAAAAATTTTCAAAATTTTTAATACCATTACCAGTCAAGCTTATTATGTGCAAATGGCAGTTGCCTGGGCAATATCAATTTGTTTCATTCAATTTTATGAGGAAACCATAACATATTTGAAGACATCAAAGTTGGATGATTTTACTTATCAAAAAGCATTGCAAAAAGCTGTGGAATCTTATCGAATAACAGAAGAAAGAAAACAAATTTTAAGAAAAATGAAAAGAAAGCAGTTAAATTAAAATAGATTACTTTTCAGTTTAAAATATATTACCCCTGAATAGCTGCAATTAAAAATGGAAAAACTATTTTCTAAAATAAAATTTTATGATATAGTATGAATACATACAAAAAGGTAAGGAGAGAAACGATGGAACAAGAAAGAAAAAAAGCTGAAAAAGCACAAAAGCCAAAAAGAAGGATGTCAAAAGAAGAAAGACAAAAAAAGAAAAAAGTAATAACGAGAACTTTTTTTACTATGATAGCTATGATAATCATCATTTTTGTAGCTCTTATAGTAAATGATTATATTGTATTAGAAAATAAAAAAACAAACTTAGTCATAAATAACAAAAATGTTACATCAAACTTAAAAAACGATATTTTAATAGAAGATAATATTATTTATCTTTCTAAACCAGACATTGCTAATTTTTTTGACCCATACATTTATGATGAAAAAGAAACCAATCAAATTGTAACAACTTATGATAAAAAAATAGCAACCATAGGCTTTGAAGATAATACAATTATTATAAATGGTTCTGAAAAAAGAATTTATGCTCATGCCATTAAAAAACATGAGGTAGACTATTTGCCAATTTCAGAAATGAAAGATGTCTATGATATTGAAATTCAAAACATAGAAAAGACAAATGTAATTACAATGGATTCTTTAGATAAAGAACAAAAAAGAGCCATTGTATCTTCTAATTTGCCAGTCAAATCTTCTACTAATATAATTGCTAAAACGATGGATCGAGTGAAAAAAGGAGAAAGTGTGCGTGTGGTATCTTCTGATAAAGGATATACTAAAATACGAACGGAAAATGGAAAGGTCGGATATGTAAAATCAGACAAATTAGAAAATGAATATGTAGTTCGAGAAGCAATGATGGAGGAAAAACAAGTCGATGGAAAAATTAACTTAATTTGGGATTATTATTCTGTTTATGGTTCAGCACCAGATAGAGAGGGGACAAGCATAGAAGGTGTTAATGTAGTATCACCTGCGTTTTTCTATCTAGATGAAAAAGGAAATTTGAAAGAAAATATAGGCAATAAAGGGAAAGCTTATATTGAATGGGCTCATAAAAATGGCTACAAAGTTTGGCCAATGATTTCGAATGCAGAAGCAGCAACTAAGAGTTTATCGATTACCTCTAATATTATGAATCATTATGAAAAAAGACAGAAATTAATAGAAAACATAGTAAATGCTTGTGTTAAGTATAAATTAGATGGAATTAATGTGGATTTTGAGAATATGAAACAAGAAGATAAAGATATGTATTCTAGATTTATCATAGAATTAACGCCTAGACTAAAAGAAATTGGATTAGTTACTTCAGTTGATGTAACAGCACCAGATGGAGGAGAAACATGGTCTATGTGTTTTGATCGACATGTCATAGGAAATGTAGCGGATTATATTGTGTTTATGGCGTATGATGAATACGGTGTTGCTAGTACAAAACCAGGCACAACCGCAGGGTATGATTGGGTTAAATTAAGTTTAACCAAATTTTTGCAAACAGAAGAAATTGAATCTGATAAAATTATTTTAGCAGTTCCCTTTTATACAAGAGTTTGGACAACAGATACCAATGGAAAAACAACGAGTAAAACAGCTAGTATGAAAAGCTTGAATGATATTTTGCCAGATGATGTAGAAAAAAAATGGGACGAAGATTTAAAACAAAACTATGTGGAATATACAGAAGAGGGAAAGAAAAAACAAATCTGGATAGAAGATTTAGATTCTTTGAAAGCTAAAATTTCATTGATTAAACAAAATAATTTGGCAGGTGTAGGATGTTGGCAAAAAGGAATGGAAACAGATGATGTATGGAGTATGATAAAAGAAGAGATAAATTAAATAGAATGTAACCGCTTAACTCCAAAAAATGAAAAAAACCTTAAAAACTGCTTGACATTGCGGAATTTGACGTATATAATACTAAAAAAGCACATTTTGGAGGTATAGAAACACAGATGCAAAATGAAAATGTATTTTATACAACAAATCAATATCCAAATTTAACAGATGAGCAAATAATATCTCTAATTAAGCAAGGGGACGAAAAAGCCCTATCTTATTTATTGGAAAAATATAAAAATTTAGTCAATGCAAAAGTAGGAAAATACTTTATAATAGGTGCTGAAAGAGAAGATATTGTACAAGAAGGAATGATAGGACTATTTAAGGCCATCAAAAATTTTGATGCAGAAAAGCAAAACACTTTTAAATCTTTTGCTAATATTTGTATTGAGAGACAGTTAATAACAGCCATCAAAAGTTCAAATCGACAAAAACACATGCCACTTAATTCCTATTTATCTTTAAATACAGCAGCCTATGACAACAATGAAGAAGATAGTGTAGAATTGATTGATACTTTTGATAGTAAAACCATAGAAGACCCATTAGAAACGGTCATGAAAAAAGAATACTATACCGAAGTTGAAAAGGCAGTCAATAAATCATTAAGTAAATTTGAAAAGCAAGTTTTAGATCAGTTTATGAAAGGGGAAAGCTATTTGACAATTGCACAGAAATTAGATTCACCAGTCAAATCTGTAGATAATGCAATTCAAAGAATTCGTAAAAAAGCAATTAAGAATATGTTTAACGAAAGGGAATAAAAAAAAGTTGTTAGATAAAAATCTAACAACTTTTTTAAAATCATAGAATATGGGGCTTCCAACGGGAATTGAACCCGTGACCTCTACCTTACCAAGGTAGCACTCTACCAACTGAGCTATGGAAGCATATAATTTGTCTAAGTTGAACATTAACTATTATACAACAAGAAATTGAAAAAGTAAATAATTTCTATTGACTTTTTTCAAAAAACATATTAAAATTATTTTATAAGTAAAAGCGAGTAAGAGAAAAGTAAGGTAGAGGTTACTTAAAGAGAGAATTAGTCAATTGAGGCTGGAAGCTAATTCAAGAAAACCTATCCTGAAAAACTAACTCTTCTTGAGCTTCTAGTGAACAAGCTAGACGGAAAAGAACCGTTATCTTCTTAAATTAAGTAAAAAATAGGATGGAACCGTGTAATCATGCACTCCTATGGATAGTAAATGTAGTATCCATTGGAGTGCATTTAGCTATTCGAATGAAGTAGTTACGGACAACTTATGCAATTATGAAAGGCGATTGTAAACAATAAAAGGAGGGATTTTTATGATAAAAGTCACATTAAAAGATGGCTCAATATTAGAAATCAAAGAAGGAAGTTCTATATTAGAAGCAGCCAAAACGATTCGTGAAGGATTAGCCAGAAATGCCACTTGTGGAGAAATAGATGGAGAGATAAAAGACCTAAGATATGCAATCAAGCAGGATTGTAATTTAGTCATTCATACCTTTCAAAATGATGACATAAACGGAAAAAAGGCATATTGGCATACCACTTCTCATATTTTAGCGCAAGCCGTAAAAAGACTATTTCCACGAGCTAAAATTGCGATAGGACCAGCCATTGACGAAGGATTCTATTATGATTTTGATGTAGAAAAGCCTTTTACAGATGAAGATAAAGCCAAAATAGAAGAAGAAATGAGAAAAATCATAAAAGAAGATATACCAATCCAAAGATTTTCTTTACCAAGAAAAGAAGCACTAGAACTTATGAAAGACGAACCATATAAAGTAGAATTAATTCAAGACTTACCAGAAGGAGAAGAAATTAGTTTTTACCAACAAGGAGATTTTACCGATTTATGTGCAGGTCCTCACTTAGAAAGTACAGGAAAAGTAAAAACCGTTAAAATTTTATCTTCATCAGGAGCTTATTGGAGAGGGAGCGAAAAAAATAAAATGCTACAAAGAATTTATGCCATTTCTTTCCCAAAAGCAAGCATGTTACAAGAACATTTAGATTTCTTAGAAGAAGCCAAACAAAGAGACCACAGAAAAATAGGAAAAGACTTGGAAATATTTATGACTCATCCATTAGTAGGAGCAGGTCTTCCTATGTATCTACCAAATGGAGCAACCATCAGAAGATTGTTAGAAAGATATATCCAAGACAAAGAAATATCGTTAGGTTATGACCATGTTTATACACCATCACTTGCTAATGTAGATTTATATAAAACATCAGGGCATTGGGAACACTACAAAGAAGATATGTTTCCTGTTATGAAAATGGAAAATGAAGAAATGGTTTTAAGACCAATGAACTGTCCACATCATATGTTGGTTTATAAAAATAAGCTACATTCTTATCGAGACCTACCAATTCGAATTGGTGAACTTGCCCATGATTTTCGTTATGAATCCAGTGGTAGTGTTTGTGGCTTAGAAAGAGTACGTCAAATGTGCCAAAACGATGCTCATTTATTTGTTAGACCAGACCAAATCAAAGAAGAAGTAGGAAAAGTTTTAAAATTAATCGTAGAGGTCTATCAAAAAGATTTCGGCTTTCCAGCAGAAGCCTTCCAATATAGATTATCTTTACGAGACAAAAACAATCAAGAAAAATACATTGACAATGACCAAATGTGGGAAACAGCAGAAAGTCAGTTAAGAGAAATTTTAACAGAATTAGAAATTCCATTCTACGAAGCAGAAGGAGAAGCAGCTTTCTATGGACCTAAGATTGACATCCAAATAAAAACAGCCTTAAATCATGATATAACCATACCAACTTGTCAATTAGATTTTGCCTTGCCAGAAAGATTTGAACTAGAATATATAGGAGAAGATGGAGAAAAACATAGACCAGTCGTAATCCATAGAGCTATTTTAGGAAGTTCAGATCGATTTATTTCTTTCTTATTAGAAGAAACAAAAGGATTTCTCCCAACATGGTTGGCACCAACACAAGTCAAAATACTGCCAATTACCGATAATCAACACGAATATGCTTACCAATTAAAAGAAAAATTTGTGCAAGAAGGAATTCGTGTAACAGTAGACGATAGAAACGAAAAAACAGGCTATAAAATCAGAGAAGCCCAACTAGAAAGAGTTCCTTATATGTTAGTAGTAGGAGCCAAAGAAGTAGAAGAAAATACAGTTGCCGTTCGTTCGAGAGAAGAGGGAGATATGGGAACTTTGACAGTGGAAGAATTCATAGAAAAAATGATAAAGGAAATTGAAAATAAGAAAAAATAATGATAAAAGCACGAACGCCCTTTAAGTAAAGAGCGTTCGTTTTGGATAAATACGGGATGAAATTATTATTTAGAAAATAGCATTAAGAAATTCTTCTGATGGCGGTGGTACGTCATCCTCTTCTTCGTGTTGCAAAATTTCTTCTGCAATATAACCTTTCACAGCATCAAAGATGTCCACTTCTTCGTGAGGATTCGTAATTTTTTCAAGAACATCAAAAACATTACAAACATTTTTGATGAAATCAAATTTTACGGTTGCTACATACCGATTGTTCTTATCAAGAACCAGATACAATCCAAAAAATCCTTTCTCGCTGCTAAATTTTTTCAGTTCCCGTACCTCATAGTTAGTCTGTTTGTTATCCATCTTGAAGTCTAAGACTATGCCTAATTTGGTTCTTAATAATAAAAGATTGACTTATTTAAGGTAAGATGATAAAATAGCCAAGAAATAGGCATAGAAATTAATCTGTGTTTTTCTTAAAGGTAAAAAAATAAAAAGAAATAGGGCAGACCTGTCCCAAAAAATACCTTTGGGGATAATTGGTGCCTGTCCCAAAAGACACCTCGCAAAAAAGGAGAAGATTATTTATGAAAATAGGTATTGTAGGCTTACCAAATGTAGGCAAGAGTACGATGTTTAATAGTATTACGAAAGCAGGAGCAGAATGTGCAAATTATCCATTTTGTACCATAGAACCAAATGTGGGCGTGGTTCCTGTACCAGATGAAAGATTAGAGGAATTGACGAAAATGTATCAGCCACAAAAAACGACGCATGCTGTGATTGAATTTGTTGATATTGCAGGACTTGTGAAGGGTGCGAGTAAGGGAGAAGGTTTGGGAAATAAATTCTTATCTCATATTCGTGAGACAGATAGTATTTGTGAAGTGGTTCGATGTTTTGATGATTCGAATGTGGTTCATGTAGATGGAAGTGTTGACCCAATTCGAGATATTGAAACGATTAATTTGGAATTGATTTTTGCAGATATGGAAACAGTTAATAAAAGATTGGATAAAGCAAGGAAAAACCTAAAAGCTGACAAGAAATTCCAACAGGAAATTGATGTATTAGAGAAAATTAAAGGAAATTTAGAAAATGGTATTTCAGCAAGGGCAATTGATTTTAATGAAGAAGAACAAGTTTTGGTAAAAGATATGTTTTTACTTACTACCAAACCTATTTTGTATATTGCTAATATTTCAGAGGAACAACTTGAAAATGCCGAAAACGATGAAATGGTGCTAAAAGTAAAAGAATATGCCGCCAAAGAAAAAGCAGAGGTAATACCACTATGTGTAAAAATAGAAGAAGAATTGTCTGGTCTAGAAAATGAAGATAAAAGAGAAATGCTAGAAGCACTTGGATTAGAAGAATCTGGCTTAGATAAAGTAATTAAAAAAAGTTATGATTTGCTAGGACTTATGTCATTTTTAACGGCAGGAGAACCAGAGGTAAGAGCTTGGACGATAAAAAAAGGAACCAAAGCACCTCGGAGCTGCTGGAAAAATTCATTCTGATATAGAAAGAGGATTCATTAAGGCAGAAGTAGTTTCTTATTCTGATTTAATGAAGGTTGGTTCAATGGTAAATGCCAAAGAAAAAGGATTGGTTCGTTCCGAAGGAAAAGAGTATATTATGCAAGATGGTGATATTGTATTATTCAAATTTAATGTGTAAAAGTTACCACATCAAAATCAAAACTAAAAAAATGTAATCAATTTGTAACCAAAATGTAATTGAAAAAACAGAAAAAAGTATTGACATATTATTTTTTTAAGTATAAAATTAAATTATGTACAAAAGAAATAAAGTGTTTCTATAATTTTTTGTAAAAAATACTTGAATTATACATTTAAAAGTGGTATAATTAAAAGCGATTGTAATAATACTAATAGAAAATGTATAAGATGATAAGGAGAATTGATATGAAGAAGTCAAATTTAATTAAGTTATTTTCAATTTTATTAATAAGTGTAATAGTAATGATGTTTAGCACGAATGTATGGGCAGCAGAAAATGATTTTACGCAATTAACATTAAATAATACAGCTAATAATTCTACCAATACGAATACCAATGCTACCAATACAAATACTAATACAAACAATGCATCTACTAATACCAATACAAACACTAATACTAATACCAATACAACTAAAACCAATAATATGAATAATACCAATAATTCAAGTATTTATAATAATACTAATTTACCATCAACTGGTATAGAAGATTCTATTCCCGTTGCTATGTTGATAGTAGTATTTGGAATATCAGCTATTTATGCTTACAAAAAAATTAATGATTATAAAAATATATAAATCAAAAAAGCTTTTATTACAAAAGCTTTTTTTGATTTGCTTTCAAAATAATACGATTTGAATTAAAATTATTACAAGTAACAAGTGTTAAGGTTTTTTGATCTTTTTCATAATTATAAACAGGAGATAAATCTGAATTTTCTACTTCATACCTATCATAAACAAAATAAATATATTGAGTACCATCATTATCAAAAATATAAATTTCATCATTAAGAGATAAAGTAGAAAGTTTACTAAAAAACAAAGAATTATCATAATTGTGCCCAGCAATGCATATATTTCCATTCACATCAGGAGTATCACCATAAAACTTGCAAGGAGCAATTTTTAGTAAATCTTCTGTTAAATGTGAAAAAATGGGATAATATAAATTAATTTTAGGTATTTCAATGATACCAAATAAACCCTGAAAGGTTTCTTCATTCGGTTTATTTTTGTAGGTACTATATAATCTATAAATATTATAATTAGCAATTAAATCATTGGAAAGCTTTTCTTGTCTTTTCAAAGAAGACAGATATAGGTTAGCAGACAAGACTAAAATTATTAGGATAAAAATAGAAAACATAAATTGAATTTTAAACCAAATTTTCCTTTTAGGAAAAGGAATAGATGGTGTTTCAGTGGAAAAAGGTAAAGGAGTTGCATTATCATGCTTGTCTTCGATTTTTAAGATTTGATTTATGTTTTTTTTGGCTCCTGTATATAATATTTGATTCACATTTTTTTGTAATTTCGTATCTAAAATCTGATTCATAATAAATTTATTGTGCACCAAAGAATACGAAAAAATACCCTAATACAAGGATACCTTTATTGTTTTCTTTTGGTTAATTGTGGCATAATTTCAAATTTGATTTCAAAACAAGTAAAATCATGTAGTTCATTTTCATCTAAACAATCCAAATAAATATCTAATTCGTCCAAATTTCTACAAGCTGCTATTACGATAGGATTTAATTCATATTGGAACATTAATTCTAAACCTAAATCTAATGCTTTTGTGATGGAGCCATTTTCTTTTTTACGAATTAAATGAAAACTTTCCCTAAATCTTGCCATAGAAGAATTTTTAAATCGATTAAGTGGAAGGATATATAAATCATCAACAACATCTTGTAAACTTTGATATTTTTGCTTAGCATTTTGGAAAATGTTTTTTACCTCAGCATAGAAAAAAGGCAAATATGCTTTTTGTTCTTTTTCAGAAATCACTAAAATATTATTATCTTGTGGTTCTAATTCAATGTCAATTCTAGATTTTTCATTGGTGGTAGTGTAGTTTGAAATAGGAACCATTTTTTTTGCCTTTTTGTTAGCTGTTTTTAGTGAAAAAGCAATGGCAGAATTTAGAACTACATTATATTGGTTTTCAAAATGGAAGATTTTTGTAGATAATTCTTCTCGTTGTTTGTTATATTCTACCAAGTTAGCTTTTATTTCATTTTTATTATTTTCCATGTTTTTATATAGGGCAAGGGTTTCTGTTAAGTCAGATTTTAGCTGATAGGCAAGCTGGTGTATGGCATTTATATCCTCAAATAAATTTTTGAAAGAAGAAATTGTATCATGAAAGTTTTCTAATTTTTTGGGATTGATTGAATCGGTTATTTCAATTATATTGGTAGTAATTGATTGAAGATTTGATTTTTTGTTTTCATATAATTTTATGATTTGGTTTATGTTTTCTTTTTCAATTTCTATATTATTGGTTAAATTTTTTTCTATAAAATTATCTAACATCTCAAAATGATAAAAAAGCATTGTAACCTCCAAAATCTTTTGTAATATTATTTTCCCTTTTTCTATTATAACAGAAAAGTAGATAAAAAATATTACATTTTTATTACAAATTTAAGTTTTGTTTTTTGGAAAGCTCTGACTAGGTTCATTTTACGCAAAATAAAAGGTTATATTTTTCATAAATGCGGATATAATGATTAAGAATGGAGGGATAAAAATGTTAAAAATGAAAGAATTAGCTTATCAAATCAATGCTTTAGAACCTTATTATTCAGCAGAAATGTTAGATTTGCATTATAACATACTATACAAAGGATATATAGATAATACCAACCAGACAGAAGAAAAATTACAACAAGCAAGAAAAAATAATGACTTTTCCAATATTAAATGTTTGGAAAAAAATTTAAGCTTTTTTGGTTCAGGTGCTATTTTGCATGAATTATTTTTTAGCAATATGGGACCAGCGGTTCCTACAGAACCAAGTACGATTTTAATGGAGCAAATTATAAAAGATTTTGGAAGTTATGATTATTTTAAAAATCAATTTAATGCAACAAGTGCAGCAGTAGAGGCTTCTCGGTTGGTGCTTGTTAGTATGGGTTCCTCAATGGAATAAACTCGAGATTTTGCAATGTGAAAAACATCAGAATCTTACTTTATGGGGTTGCCAACCATTATTTGTTTTGGATATGTGGGAACATTCTTATTATCTTCAATATAAGACGAAAAGACCAGATTATATCCAAGCTTTTTGGAATATTGTTAATTGGAATGAAGTTAATAAACGTTTTTTGGCAATACAAAATGGTTAATTTTAAAAAATTATTATAGTGAGCCTAACTTTAAACAGTCTGTAATCTTATAACAGACTGTAATTTTCTTTTTTGACAATAAAAATTTCTTTTGAAAGAACAATAAGATTATAAAATTACCAAAATTTCATAAATTCCTAAAATTATGCAAAATACGTAACAACAGATTAAAGGAAATGGCAATTTAAAACTAGTTGCACGATGAAGTTGAAAGAAGCTAATGAAAAAATTAAACACTTCACTCATCATAATAGCCAAAAGGTAACCAGCTAGACCAAAAGAAGGTAACAAAAAATATAAAGCACCAATTGTTAAAATCAAATCTAAAATATTACAAACCATAACACCAAATTGTTGATTAAGCCCTTTTAACATACTATCTATGATACTATCTGGGTACATAAACAAAATAAGAGGAGAAAGGATTTTGATATATTTTGCACAAGATAGATTTTGAAATATCATAAGACTAATTTCATTGGCAAAGAAAAAGAAAATTAAAGAAATACTAATAGAGAATAAAGAGGTAGCCAAAAATACTTTTTGACAAACTTCTAATATTCTCTTTTTATATTGATTTGCCATCAAACTAGCAAATTCAGGTATGAGTAAATTACTAAAAGATTGAATAAATACATTGGGAAACAAAATCACTGACATGGTCATGCCATTGATTTTTCCATACTCTGCTAATGCCATACTATAAGGCAATCCAAATAAAGCCAAACGATGGGGAATCATAAACTGCTTTAAAGTAGACAAACCAGAACGAATATAGGAAGTAATGGAAACTGGAAAAGTAATCTTTAGAATTCTTTTTTTTAAAGTAATAAGGGTAATTGATCTTTTGCAATAGTTAAGTCTGTCTATTTGATAAAAAGCTAGCAATAAGAAACAAGAACAGACCTCGGAAATCACATCTGCTAAAATCAAACAGATACAAATAGATTCTACGGTTTGATTGGCATAAAAGTTCAACAATAAAATAGTAACAAGGATTTTGACAAGTAATTCAAATATTTGAGAAATAGCACTTTTATAGGCTTTTCTAACAGCAGAAAAGTATCCATTTATCACACTGGAAATAGCAATAAAAGGTAAGCCAATTGCAATCAAATAAAGAGGTACGCGAGATACCGCTGATTGTAACCAATTTTGTGAGATGATAGGAGAGAGAAATAAGATTAACAAACTACTGCCTAGTCCTAATAATAAGGAAAAGAAAAGACAACTTTTAACAGCTTTTAAACCATTTAAAAAATTTCCTTTTGTAAATTGTTCCGAAACAAGACAGGTACAAGCAAGACTTAGTCCAGAAGTAGCTAAAGTAATAGCGAATAAATACACAGACATGACCAAACTAAATACACCAACTGCTTCAGAACCTATTTTATTGGAAATGTATAGATTAAATATCATACCAATGCTTTTCATGACAAAAGCTGAAATTGTTAAAATAATTCCATTGATAAAAAAGATTTTTGTTTTTTTCAAAATATCACCATTAAATAAGTATGATTTTTTTATGCAAATATGTGTAAAGTACTAGAAATCACCTATTTTTTGTGATATAAAAAAGGTAACATAGAAGTAGGAAAAGGAGGAAATTAAAAATGAAAGTGATAGCAGGTTGTGTGATTAGAAAGGGCAACAAAATATTAATGGTAAAAGAAGCAAAAAAACACTGTTATGGACAATGGAATTATCCAGCAGGGATGCTAGAAGAAGGAGAAAAAATAACAGAAGGAGCCCTTCGAGAAACCTTAGAAGAAACGGGGTGTCAAGTAAAACTGACAGGGGTATTACCAATTTCTTGTTTTTCTTCAAAAGAAGAAAGCCATATCATAATAAGATTTACAGCAGAAATAGTCAAAGAGGATATTTCATTTGATAAAGAAGAGATATTAGATGTTAGATGGATTGACATAGAAGAAATAAAAAACATGACAAAAGAAGAATTAAGAGGATATGATGTTAATATAAAACTAATTCATGATTTAGAAAACAATTATATCTACCCATTAGAAATATTTGATACAAATCATTATAATTCTTAAAAAAAGGAGTTAGAAACACATGAAGATAGGAATGGATATAGATGGTGTCATATTAGACTACGAAAGGGTTTTAAGAACCTATGGAGACTTATATGACTTTATAGAATTAAAAAAAGATGGCTTGATTCATAGAAATGAGCATTATTTAAGAAATCGATATGATTGGACAGAAGAAGATAGAACTAATTTCATCCATCAATATTTTCTAAAGTTAGCCAAACAGGCAGAATTCATACCAGGAGTTAAGCATGTAATAGAGTTATTACAAAAAGAGGGACATGAATTAATTATTGTTTCAGCAAGAGGAGCAACCGTAGAAGGCATGCAAAAGGTAGCAAAAGAACAATTTAAACAACAGAATATTAGTTTTTCAAAATATTATTGGAAACAACTAGATAAGTTAGAAGTGGCTAAAAGCGAAAATTTAGACTATATGATAGATGATAATTTTGATATTTGTAAAAGCTTATCTGAAAATGGAATTAAGACAATTTATTTTAGGGATAAAGATATGAAAAAGCTAGAAAATGAAAATGTCATAGAGGTAAGTAACTGGGGAGAGATTTATAGGATTATAAAAAATAGAAAATAAAAACTTTTGTTTGCAATACTGTTGATTTATTCATGTATATATAGTATAATTATTTTACTCAAGAAAGGAAGTATATATGAATAAACAGATAGGATTAGTAACAAAAACGGTTATTGACTTATTAAATTTAAACTATGAAAAAGAGATACCAATTTATATTGGTGAAAATAATATAAACCATATTAAAAGACAACATTTAGAAGATTACAATAAATATCGGTGCTGATATAGAAAATATTATAAAAAAACCTAATTATGTAGCAAGAAACCCAAATCAAAAATCAATAGAATATATAAAAGAATATAAAATAAACGGTAAGTTTGTGCTTCTTGCAGTAAGAGCTAGTAACAAAGGGACTATGTTTGTTAGAACTTTATTTACAATGACAGAAAGAAAGATAAATATATATCTAAATAAGCGGTTATGCCAAAAAATATCATTAAAAATCTTGAAAAGTAAAGAAATGTATGTTATTATAATAATAGCATATAATAGTAATAGAAAAGTTTGAGGGCGGAACAGGCAGCCGCCACCCATTGTTAGGAGATGCAGGAAGGTCACCCTGCCTAACTTTTCTTAACTAGAAACATGGAGAGTACTAGCAATAGTACTCTCTTATTATAAAAAATAGAAAATAAGTAAAAACAGCTTTCAAAATTTACATAATTTCATATTATATATAAATATAATATGAAAGGAGGATACGATAAATTTTGGAGGTAAAAGACAAAAAGATAGGATTTGTGCTAACTGGTTCCTTTTGCACCTTTCGAAAAACCATACCAAAAATGAAAGAACTAATTCGAAAAGGGGCAGAAATAGTGCCAGTCATGTCATACAATGCTTATTCAATGGACACAAAATTTGGAAAAGCAAAAGATTTCATAGAAGAAATAGAGAACATAACAGGCAAAGAGATTATCCATACCATTCCAGATGCAGAACCCATTGGACCCAAAAAATTAACAGACATTATGGTCATAGCACCCTGTTCACGGAAATACCATGTCAAAACTAGCCTGTGATATTATTGATACACCAGCTACCATGGCAGCAAAATCACATTTAAGAAATCGGTTATCCACTAGTAATTGCCCCATCTACTAACAATGGGCTAAGTGGAAATGCTGAAAATTTAGGAAGATTATTAAATAGAAAAAATTATTATTTTGTACCATTTCGACAAGATAATCCGATTACCAAACCAAGGTCCATTGTATTTGATTTTGAATATCTGATAAGGACGATAGAATATGCTTTAGATGGTGAACAAATTAGTCCAATATTATTATAAGTAAGTGTTTAAAACGATAAAAGTTTATGTGTTGGAGAACTAGCAAGAATATAGACTGTGCTGGAGTTATGAATAAACAATACATAAACTTTTTATCAATTTTATTGAAATTCTACATAAAGTATGATATAGTTAGAAAGATTTAAAGGAGAAAGAGATGCAAGAAAAATACAAATTAAAATTAGCATCTATGACCAAAGTATATGCCAAATAATGGGAATAAATTTATAGTACAGTAATTGCGGTAGGTGAAAAGAGATGGAGACAAACAAAGCATTTAAAAAATTTGAAATCAATATTGAGATGATATTTGTTTATTTCATCTTGTACAGTTTTTTAGGGTACCTAATAGAAACTGTATTTGGTATTTTGACAACTGGGCTATGGCAATGTAGACAAAGTTTCTTATATGGACCATTTTTACGGAATTTATGGGGTAGGAGCTGTTATGATTATTGTATCATCACAATATTTCAACCAAAACCATTTTACATTATTCTTGGGTGGCTATTTAATAGGCTCCATAACCGAATACCTAACTAGCTTTTTAGTAGAACTGGTACTACACACGAAATGGTGGGATTATAGTAATAACATCTTAAATCTTAATGGAAGAGTTTGTCTGTTGTATTCTGTTTTTTGGGGCATTTTAACAATTTTTTTAGTAAAGAAATTAAATCCTTTTTTGGAGAATATCTTAAACAAAATAAAAAGTAGAATATCACGTAAATTAGCAAAAACATTTCTTTCTTTTCTTATTATTTTTCTGATGTTTGATTGTGTCCTAACTTGTTATGCCCAAGATTTATTTGTCACAAGGATGGTGATTCGAAACCATATAAAAACAGAAGATTTTGCAAGAAGGGAAGAGGTTCATCTAAAATTGCAGGAAAAAGCTTCTTTGCTTACTTTTATCGATACGTATTGGAATGATGAAAAAATGATAAAGACTTTTCCTAATATGAAAATTGAAGATGTAGATGGTAATGTTATCTATTTGGATAGTTTATTGCCAGAAATACAGCCTTATTATAGGAAAATATTTGAAAAATAAATGAGAGAGGTCACAATGAAAATTTATCTATTAAGACATGGTCAAACAGATTGGAATAGAGTAGGAAAATTTGCTTACAACGAAAAACTTGTACTAAACGAAACTGGCATAAAACAAGCAGAAGCAGCAAGAAAAATACTAGAAAATATAGATTATGATTTAGTAATAGCATCTCCGTTTATACGAGCAAAAAGCACAGCTGAAATTGCAAACAATGGAAGAAAAGACTTAATGATAGATGATAGATTAAGAGAAAGAAATGCTGGTATTTTAGATGGGCAATTGCTTATCAATGTAAATCTTAAAGGTTTTTATGATTATTATCAAAATTTAGAATTTGAAGGGGCAGAAAACATACAAGATTTTTGCAAAAGAGTGTGGGATTTTTTAGAAGATATAAAAGTAAAATATAAAGATAGAACAATATTATTAGTCACTCATAATATTGTAATAAGAGCAATAAAAGCTCATATTTTAGGAATTCCTGCTGATGGTAATATACAGAATTATGGTATAAAAATGGAGAAATGGAAGAATATATTATTTGAAATAAAAAGTTTCTATATTTTTTATTTGTAACTCCCAGCTGCAAACAGTCTGTAATCATATAACAGACTGTAATCTTGCTGGTCCCCCCGAATTGTTACATCATAAAAAATATAGAAACTTTTATTGCTAAAAAACAAGATTTCTAAATAATTTTCAAAAAAACGAACATTTTTTTGAAAAAAGTATTGACAAAGAAAAAATGTTCGTATATAATTATCTCAACAAGCAAACAAAGTTTCTAAAAAGGAGATGGTTATATATGAAATTAAAAATCGTAAATAAAAAGAAATTTATTAGGAGTCTATTAATTTTAGTAGGATTAATTCTTCTTATGGTATTAGGAATGAATCGAACTTATTCTAAAACAGAAATAGCCTATCGAGAAGACTATATTACAAAGGGGGATACTTTATGGTCTATTGCTGAAAAAGAATCCATGACAAATCAATACTATAAAAATAGAGATATTAGAGAGGTTATGTATGAAATTAAGGAAATCAATCATCTTTCAGATGGCAATTTAGAGATTGGGCAAAAAATATTAATTCCAAACATCTAAAAAGATTGCCTTTCAGGCAATCTCCTATATATCAGCCAATGGATTACTTTCTACAGCATTGCGAACTTGGTCATTACTAACATGGGTATATATTTCAGTAGTAGCAATACTTTCATGTCCTAATAATTCTTGAAGAGCTCTAATATCAACTTGTCCATATTGATACATCAAAGTAGCAGCTGTATGTCTTAGTTTATGAACAGAATATTTCTTAGTATCTAAGCCAGCACATTGTAATTGTTTACTAACAACATTTTCTACGGTTCGATTACTAATTCTTGTTTTTCTTTCACTTAAGAAAAGAGCTTTTTCAGAATTTTTACTGTCATGCTTGATGCCTTCTTTTGGTCGTACCTCTAAGTAGTCAGCAAGTGCTTTCATACAAGCTTTATTTAAGTATATCGTTCTTTCTTTATTTCCTTTACCAATTACATTTAATTTGCAATCCTCAAAATCAATATCTTGAAGGTTAATACCAACCAATTCAGAAAGACGCATGCCACAATTTAAAAATAAAGTAATAATTGCATAATCTCTTTCACAATTTCGATTATCTTCATTTGAGGTAACATTTAATAATTTTTTACTATCTTCTAGAGAAAGATATTTCGGTAGTCTTTTATCTAATTTTGGCGTTTCTAAATCTTGGGCTGGATTCACATCCATTAATTTAGCTTTTCTACTTAAGTATTTAAAAAAGATACGAATAGTAGAAACCTTTCTAGCTCTTGTGGTTGCTTTGCTATGATACTCACGTGTTAAATAAGAAATAAAAGCATGAATATCATCTAGAGTAATTTTTCTTATGGTATCGATTGTCATATCATCGATTTTAATTTCTTTCAAATCTGTCTCATCTGTCATATGGAAATGCAATTTGATAAATCTTAAAAACATCATTAAATCATAGTTATATTCTTTTATACTGTTAGGCGATTTATTCAAAATAGTAACCGAGTAATCT
Source organism: uncultured Clostridium sp. (assembly GCA_948467495.1). Lineage (GTDB taxonomy): Bacteria > Bacillota > Clostridia > TANB77 > CAG-508 > CAG-269. The sequence goes on along the minus strand of CAOKEO010000017.1, from coordinate 5,271 downwards.
AAAAAAGAATTTAAAAACTCTGGGTTGTCCTCTCGACGAATCATAAGTATCCTTCCTTCCTAAAAATGTTATTATTGTGATAGAGTTTCATTATATTTTTTATGGATAACTCCCAATATCACACATTCTATATAGGATAACAGATTGTAGCTTATTGGTTCCTCCAAATTGTTATCTATAAAAAATATAATGAAACTAAAATAAGATTAGCAACTAATGTACAACAAAAGTTACAATCGCATGGCTATCCAAATTATCATGTAGCACAAAATTCTCATAACACAAATTGTATTCGACATTTTTATCTGTTTTATTTAACAATACTATAATAACACTTTTATCTGGATTTTGAAAGGCAGATACACAAATATTTTCAGAAAATTTATTAAAATGAATTCTTTTGCTACCAGGTTTTACATATTTTGCTAAATGAGAAACGTAATAAAAAGCAGGTGTTTTTATATAATCTGTATTTTGTTGATTCATCATGATGAGGCTATTACAATAATTTCTAACATGATTCGGACCACCGTTTAAAATCTAGCACCAAATTCCAATCTATAAAAGCATTGACACCATGATTAAAATCCTCCATTATTTCATAAGCATACATTTCCGCATTAAACAGCTCATCTTGAGGTTTAAAATGAGAATAACCTGTACAGCCTTCTGTATGAAATAAAAGTAGGGTAGGGAATAAGTGATGCAATCTTTCTAAACTATCAAAATGCCCACCAGTGTACCAATGAAAAGCAATTCCTTTTACATAATCAAAAGCATTATTTTCAATTAGCGTTTCCATATTTCGTTCTAATACAATATCTTTATTATGATCCCATATCAAAAATTGCGTAGGCAAACCATTTCTTTTAAAAGTAGGATACAGATAATTTTTTAATAAATCAGCTTCTTCTGCTGAAGAATAAAGACAAGATTCCCACATTTGTTTCGCATTGGGTTCATTTTGAATTGTCATATACGAGATAGGAATACCATAACTTTGATACTGAAGAACATATTTTACTAGGTAATCTGCCCATAATTTTCGATATTGTGGTAATAACTTTCCGCCACCAAACAAAAGATGATTATCCTTCATAAAAGCAGGGGGTGACCATGGAGAAGAAAGAAATTGAAGCTTTTTATTTACATTTTGAGCCGATTTAATAGTAGGAATAACATATTTCAAGTCATGCTGAATACTAAAGTCAGATAAATCATTTTTATGTGAATACGAATAGCTTTCTAAAGAAAAATCACAACTAGCAATAGAAAGTCTACAAAACTGATAATTTAATTTGTTTTCGGCAAAATATTCTTCTAAGATTTCATTGGCGATATTTTTATCCATCTTACTTAAAACATAGCAAGAACTTTCAGTTAAGGCTCCTCCAAATCCTAAGATTTTTTGAAAAGTGAATTCTGGGTTGATGCGAATGACTTGGTTTTCTATATTTTTATCGGAAGAAGAGAACTTCTTGCGAGAGGCATGAAGATATAAATTTCTTTTTAAATTTGTTTCTATTTTTTCGATTTCCATATTTGTATTTTATGCGATTTATGATATACTATGAATATATATTTATTTTTAGAAAGTTTATTGTTTTTTTTATTGGTAATTCTCAACTGTGTACAGTCTATCATCAACTTTTATTAAAAATAAATAAGTTCATATAGACTGTAACTTGTTGGACCCCACAAATTATTTCCAATAGAAAAACATATAAACTCTTCTATCAGATTAAATCATAATAGTAGTAATAAAAGGAAAGTGATTAAAATTGAACCATAGAAAAGGGAAGAGAGGTAAGTCGAAACAAGAGGAGGAAGATTTTGTTCCCAAAGCCTTTCGTAAGAAAAAAAGAAAAAGAAGAGAAGACGATGAAGAAATAGACAAAAAAAGCAGCAAAAGAAATCGAAAATTGAAAAAACAGAAAAATAAAAAGTGGAAAAAGAAGATTTTGCTTATCCTACTTATTGCCATTCTTGTCATAGGTGTTATATTAGGAATTTCTGCCCATCGCTGGAAAGCACTTGTAAAAGAAATGTTAGCATTTGAAAATTCTGTTGTCTTAGACATAGATGGAAATGAAATTGCTAAATTAGGTTGTGAAAGAAAGAATCAGACCATTCCATTATCTGATATACCAGACAATTTGAAAAATGCCTATGTTGCCATTGAGGACGAACGTTTCTATAAACATGGAGGAATTGATATCAAAAGAACAGGAGGTGCGATTGCTTCTTATGTCTTTCATTTTGGTAAATCTTCTTATGGTGGAAGTACCATCACACAACAATTAGTAAAAAACTTGACAGGAGACACAACCGATAGTATCACAAGAAAAGTCAAAGAATGGTGGAAAGCATGGTTAATAGAAAGTTGTCTGTCTAAAGATGAAATTTTAGAAGGGTATTTTAACATTATCTATGTAGGACCAAATCGATATGGTGTAGAAACAGCAGCACACTATTATTTTGACAAATCAGCCAAAGACCTAACTTTAGAAGAATGTGCTTTTTTAGCTGGTCTGAATCATTCGCCTAATTCTTATAATCCTTTTGAGGAGGGCAATACAGAAAGAATTACGAAAAGAACCAAAATTGTTCTTTCTAAAATGTTAGAATTGGAATATATTGATGAAACAAATTACAATACAGCTATTAACAATGTGGATAAGGGATTGCATTTTAAAAAAGGGGAGATGCCATCAGAAGATGCAGTATATTCGTACCATACAGATGCACTGATTTTAGAAATCACAGAAGATATTGCCGAAAAATATAGCATATCGGAAACATTTGCTACCAATTATATCAATATGGCAGGATTGAAGATACATAGTACACAGGATTCCAAAATTCAAAAACAAACCGAAACCGAATTTGAAAAATCTAAATATAGTATTCCTTCTAAAATAGGAGGTAATTCATCTCAATCTGCTATGGTAATTATAGACCATAAAACAGGATATGTGGTAAGTTGTACTGGCGGATTGGGAAAGAAGACACAAGCAAGAACCCTAAATAGAGCCACACAAAGTATTCGTCAAACAGGTTCTTCCATAAAACCATTATCTATTTTAATACCTGCTATTGATAAAAAAATTATTACTGCTTCCTCCATTTATGATGATACAGAAAGGGATTTTCCAGAAGGCTATCATCCAACCGATTACAATCCACCTTTAGGTAAAGTAACGGTTCGAAGAGCAGTAGAATCTTCTCAAAATATTCCATTTGTAGAAATCATGGAAACCTTAAAACCAAAAATTTCTATCAAATACTTAGAAAAAATGGGAATTAGTACATTAACTGAAGAAGATGAAACCTTAGTTCTATCTTTAGGAGGTTTACAAAAGGGAATTAGTCCATTAGAAATGGCAGGTGCTTATGCAACTATAGCTAATGATGGGGAATACATAGAACCAAGCTTTTATTCTGGTATTGATAACAAGATAGGAAAAACGATTATCAAACCGTCACAAAAAAAGAAAAGAGTGGTATCCAAAGAAGTTGCTTATATCGTAAAAGAAATATTAACACAGCCAGTCATTGGGTCTCATGGAACCGCAACTTATTGTAAAATAGCAGGCGTGGATGTTGCTGCTAAAACAGGGACCACTGATGAGAATTATGATAGATGGCTTTGTGGCTTTACGCCATATTATACTGCTGTTACTTGGTACGGCTATGATGAAAATGAATCCATCGAATATAATAAAAGAAATCCAGCAGGATTATTGTGGGCAAATGTGATGTCAAGAATACATACAGGATTAAATAGTGCGACTTTTGAAAAGCCATCTGCTATTTCAAGTTGTACCATTTGTGCAGAGACAGGAAAGAAAGCAACTACTGGATGTTCTAATACCTATACAGAATATTTCTTATGGCTTACTATGCCAAACTTATGTGGTAATCATACTGGTTCAGAATTGAAAGAAAATAAAAATAATACCACACAAAATAAAGTGGAAGAAATCATTCAAGGCATTACACAAGATATCGATGCCGTGGATCCTCAACAAGTTCCTCAAAACAATAATCCTACTAATAATGCAAATATAAATTCAAATGTAAATACAAATAAGAATTCTAATATACTTACCAATAATACTTCTATGAATAATAAAAGTAATACAAATTCTACTAATATCAACAATTCTAATAAAGTGACTACTAACTCATCTAATAGCATAAACCGTACTAACACATCTACTACCAATACGAATGCTACAGTAAATCAGAATAATTCAAGTAATACTAATAGAAGTAATCAATCGACTAATATGTCGAAGAATAGAATTAATACAAGCAGAGAATAAATAAAAGAATAGGAGGACTATGAGAGTATTTTCTAATATGGAAAAAAAGAAACAGGTGAAGAATATATTCGTGTTACTTTTGAAAGACGAATGGCATATGGAAGAGAAATTAGAAGAATTAATTGCAAAAAAAATGGAGAAGATAAATCATGGAAATTAAAAGCAGAAGAAAAAGCTATAATACAAAGTGAGGATATATTTGATAATAGCAACTCTATTATTTTAATATATTACATAAATAAATAAAATTTGCATAAAATATAGTATATTTATTATATGTTATTACTTGACAGTAAGCATAAAAAAATAGTATAATAAATATAGAAAATCGTGGTGTTTCACAGCCATAAAGAAATGAGAAAGTTATAAATCGGGTGTTTCACAACCTTACAATTGAGAAAGTTATAAATCGGGTGTTTCACAGCCTTATAATTGAGAAAGTTAAAATCAAGAGAAGGTATCCTTTGTGATATACTTCTCTTATTTTATATATAGGAGATTAATTATGAAATTAAATTTATATAGTGTAAGTGATAAATACATAAAATACTTAAGACAATTTGATGATAAAATTTATGATAATAAAGAAGATATAAGAACTCATGAAAGAAAATATTTAGGGATTGTATTAACTGTAAATGAATTCAATTACTATATTCCAATGTCATCTCCTAAAAAATCAGATTATATAGACGTTAATAAAAAGATTATTAGAAATGATACAAAAACTATAATAAGAATACATGAAGGTGGTCGTTTATATGGGACTTTAAGAATAAGTAACATGATTCCTGTACCAATAACAGAATTAGAACCATATATAGTATCAGACGAAAATGATTTGAAATATAAGGAAGTTATACTTGGAGAATTAAGATATATTAATAATTGAATCGGTTATACTAAATTAGACAGAAAAGATAAGGACATGTTAAAATAAAAA